>JBCCVP010000047.1:0-31771 GCA_039195135.1 Pseudomonadota bacterium
AGAAATGTTGTCTGACCCCTTTTTGGACCCCTTTTTCGCAGGGCTTCGCCACTCTTGTTATAAGAGGCGGAACAGGGACAGGTTCTGAAATGAAAGAAACGTTCGCTGGGCCGCTTCTAAAATGGTCGTTTCGTACTCAAACTCGCTGATCGCAGCAGCGTAATCCAGATCCTCAATACGCGAGGCCAACGTTTGCGCCTGGATCAGATCCCGGGAGTTGAGGTCCCGGTAGCTGTCGATGGTGTTGAGCTGCGAGCCGATGCGGGCCCGGGCGTTCTGATTGGCCGTCAGCGCCAAATCTATATTGGACAGGGAGCGATTGAGCAGGTTGGCCCGGGCCGTGTCGTCCAGATTGCTGGCACCGGTCAGGGCCTCACCCAGGTCCGTCAGCGTCGTAAAGATGTCCTGCAGCACGTTGGGCTGCACCTCAAATTCATCTCCCGCAGCGGGAACGCCGATAAAGGAGAGGTCGGCCCCCAGAAAGCTGATAGTGCCGGGATCATCGTAGGTGCCGGTGCTGACCAGCCCGCCGCCGCTGTCCCGTACCTCGTAGTTCTGCGGGTCCAGGAAGGTAACCGTATAGGTGTCCGGGACCCAGCTGCTGGGGTCCGAAATACTGCTGTCGCCGGCAACCAGGGTGCCGGTGTTGCCCGCCGCGTCGACCACCTGGAATCGTCCGTTGCCCGTGGGCAGGTCCACAAACACCTCGTTGCCCGGGACCCCCGTTTCTACCGTCTGATTGTCAGAAACGGCCACCGAGCGAACCTGATCGTTGCCAAAGTAGGCGTAGGTGGCGGTCCCCGACAGGGTGAAGGGCACCGTGTTGCTCGCGGTGCCGGCAAACAGATACTCGCCGTTGGCATCACTCTGGTTCGCCAGGCCAATCATCTGTTCCAGCTGCGACAGGATTTCCTGGCCGTAGTAGGAGAGGGTTTCGCTGTTGTTGATGCCGTTGACGGATCCCAGCGCCAGTTCCCGTACCCGATTGAGGCTGTCGGTTACCGAACCCAGGGCGTTTTCCGTCGCCACCAGCCGCGAGTTGGCGGAGTCGCCGTTGCGCCCATACTGCACCAGGCGGGCGGTCAGGGCGTTGAGCTCCACGAGCCGGCCAGCCCCTACGGGATCGTCGGCACCGCTGCGCACCTGGCGGCCGGACGCGATGGCGGTCTGTAGCTCCGCCAACCGACTCTGCCGCTGGTTCATGCTCGCCAGCGTATTGGCAAAAAGCTGCGATGAAGAAATCCGGTTCATCGGCCCACCGAGCGAATCAGGGTGTCGAACATGTCATTAGCCACGCTGAATACCTCCGCGGCGGCAACGTAAGCCTGTTGATATTCCTGGAGCTTGACCGCCTCCTCGTCCAGATTGACGCCGGAGACGTTGGCCATGCGGCGTTCCGCGTCGTTCAGCAGGTTGGATTGAACGATGGCGGTGGCGTTCAGGGAGTTGGTCTGTACGCCCACGCCGGAAACGAGCTGGCGATAGCCATCGAGCACCGACAGAGTGCCCCCGTCCAGCACGGACAGGCGTTCCAGCGACGCCATGGTCAGGGCGTTGGCGCCATCGCCAACACCGCCGATGTTGTTTTCAATCCGAAACGTATCGCCGGTCAGCGGCGCGCCGTTGATCTGCACCCGCCAGCCGTTAATGTCGATGTCGCCGCCCGGGGTAAAGGGCTGGTCGGGCCCGCCGTTAACCGAATAGGTCGTCCCGGAGGTAAACACAATCTCCACGTCCGTCAACAGCCCGGCATTGGCCGGGTCGAGAATGGTTGCGGCGGTAATCGCGCCGCTGCCCTGATTCGTCGGGTCGCCGGAGGCGTTGAGGGCGGCCGCCGCGGCGAGCTGGTTCGGGTCGCTGATGAGCACTTCCAGACTGTCCGCTGACGGCCGGGTCGGACGGATCAGGTAGCGATCTCCGGCGGCGGCACCGGGATCAACTGAAATGCGCAGGCCATCGGCCAGAAAATCGGGGCCGTCAGGCGTCAGCGGCACGTTGGCCCCGGTACGTTCGTTGGTCAGCGACCAGGCGGCCCCGTCAAATTCCAGCACGTAGTCGTCGCCGGTAATCTGGCTCACGTCCTCGATGGTTGCGGCGGTGGTGTCCGTGAGCAGGTTGCTGTTGGTGCCCGCCGGCAGGACATCCGGGGGTGCCAGGGCGAATAGCGGCTGGCCCAGGTTGCCGTTCAGATCAAGACCACGGATGTGCTGTTCGTTCAGCGCGCTGCCAAACGCAAGCGCCAGCCGGCCGATCTCGTTCTGGGTGGTGTTGAGCACATCGTCGATAAAGGCAAAAGCGCCGGCCAGACGTCCGCCGGCAATCCGTTCATCCAGATCCTGAGCGCCGGCCGGCAGCACCAGCTCCAGCTGGATGTCGCGGCGATCAAACTCCCCCGCGGAGATGCGGATTTCGTTGCTGGTGACCCCGGTTACGAGGGCCGCGCCGTTGTTCAGCGCAATGTTGGTGGAGTTGCCGTCTTCGATCACCTGGATGTCGACATACTGGGACAGTTCCAGGATGGCCTGATTGCGAAGATCAAGCAGATCGTTGGGCCCGCTGCCCGGCAGCTCCTGATCGTTGATGCGGCGGTTCAGGTCTGCAATCTGCCCGGTGAGGCTGTTGATCTCCCGGGCGTAGGCTTCCACGCGGCCGCGCATGTCCGTGCGCACCTCGCTGAGCCGCGTGTCCAGAACGCGAAACCGGTCGGCCATGGACTGGGCGTCCGACAGCACTGCCGTGCGCGCGGCGATCGAGGTGGGGTCGTTGGCAAGATCCTGGAAAGCGGCGCCAAGCTGGTTGATCGGCGCGGCGAGGTCGTAACCTTCACCGCTCAGAAAGCCGTCCACCAGCGATGCTAGCTCGGCCCGGGATTCGGTCTGACCAAAGTTGCTGGCCGCCTGATGCAGCTGGTTGAACAGCAGCGCGTCAAAGCTGCGGCGCACCGCCGCCAGGGAGACGCCGCCCCCAAGCGGTCCCACGGGCGAATTGTTGCCGGTGAGATTGGTGAGCACCACGGACTGGCGGCTGTAGCCCGGTGTATTCGCGTTAGCGATGTTGTGGGCGGTTACCGACAGCGCCCGCTGAAAGGCGGCGAGGGCGGATAAACCGATACTCTCAATCGTCATTGGCGTTCCTCAGTTCCGGGCTTTTCAAGACGCGCTGAATCTTCGCGGCATACTCCGGATCGGTGGCGTAGCCGGCGTCCTGCAGCGCCTGCAGGTAGGCCTCCGGCGTGGCGGCCTCCCGGGCCGCCTGGTAACGGGGTGAGGTGGCGATCAGCTTCACGTAGTCGGCGAGGCTTTCCGCTTCGCTCGAGTAGGCGCGAAAAGCGTCCACCACCTGATGCAGCTTGCCGCCCAGGTATTCTGTCGTTGTCTGGCGGGCGACCGGGCCGGACCAGGAGCTGCCGGCTTTGATGCCAAACAGGTTGTGGCTGGCACGGCCGCCGGTGCGCTGGGGAACGTGCTGGCCCCAGCCGGTTTCCAGCGCCGCCTGTGCCACAATCACGCGCGGATCCACCTTGATTAGGTCGGCCACCTTGCGCGCGGCGGGCAGCAGCTGGTCGACAAAAGACTGGGCGTCGGCCGGGGTGTCGGCGCGTTTGCCGACAGGGCCGGCTGCTGCTGCTGTCTCGAGCGAGCCTATCGGTGTGGGAGACATGCGGGCCGGTTCAGATCCACCCCCGAGCTGCTCCACCAGCAGATCGGCAATGCCGGTGGCGCGTCGCTTGGCCAGGGAGTCGGCGAGGGCGCCGTCACGCATTTCCTCGTAGGCCGCCATCTGCTGACGATCAAAAATTCCGCCTTCGGGCAGGGTGGCGCGCATGGATTTCAGCAGGATCTTCAGAAAGGCGCCTTCGAAAGCTTCGGCGGCTTCCTGAAGCTGCGGATCGGCTTTGGCGGCCGGCTCCGAAACGGGTGTGGTAAGCCCGATCTGCACAGCGCGGCCTCAGATCACCTTGAACTGGGCTTTGAGGGCGCCGGCCTGGTGCAGCGCCTCTAGTATCGCCACCACATCGCTGGGCGCCGCGCCGACCTGGTTGATGGCCTCCACGATGTCGCTGAGCGACACGCCGGGCTGCAGCAGGAACATGCGGCTTTCGCCCTCGGTAATGGCAACTTCCGACCTCGGTTCCACGGCGGTTTCGCCGTCGGAAAATGGGGCCGGCTGCACAATCTCCGGGGCTTCGCTGATGGTCACGGTCAGTCCGCCATGGGTGATCGCCGCGGGCAGCACGCGCACGTGCCGGCCCACCACTACGGTGCCGGTGCGGGCGTTCACCACGACCCGCGCCGGACCTTCGCCGGCGGTGAGGGTGAGGTTTTCAAGCTCTGCGGCAAAACCCATCAGCTGGGTGGGGTCCGCCGGTGCCTGCACCACCACCGTGCCTGGATCCGCGGCCCGGGCCGGCATGGTGGTGAAGCGCTGATTGATCATGTTCACCATGCGGCTCGCGGTGGTGAAGTCGGCGTGGTGCAGATTGAGCGTGATCTGTCCGGGCGGGGCGGCGGAGGCGACCGATCGCTCCACGCTGGCGCCCCCCGGAATCCGACCGGCGCTGGGCACGTTGACCGTGATGGAGGAGCCGTCAGCGCCGTCGGCGCTCAGGCCGCCAACGATCAGGTTGCCCTGGGCGACCGCGTAGACCTGGCCGTCCGCGCCTTTCAGCGGCGTCATCAGCAGCGTACCGCCGCGCAGACTCGTAGCGTTGGCGATGGACGACACGGTCACGTCAATGGCTTGACCCGGTCGCGCAAACGGCGGCAGGTCCGCGTGCACCGCTACCGCAGCGATGTTGGTGAGCTGCAGCCGTTCCTCCGGCGGCAGGGTCACGCCGAGCTGGTTCAGCATGCTCTTGAGACTCTGCACGGTAAACGGCGCCTGAATGGTCTGGTCGCCGGTACCGTCCAGGCCGACCACCAGGCCGTAGCCCACGAGCTGGTTACTGCGAAAGCCGGCGACGCTGGCCAGATCCTTAATCCGTTGATCCGCTTGGGCCGCCAGGCTGAAGGTGACGAGCAGGCCCGCCAGCAGGAATTTGACGATGCGCCTGCTCATAGCGGCGACAACACGCTGGCGAACAGGCGGGTGAGCCACCCTTCCCGATTGGCGTCATGCAGCGCGCCTTGGCCGGAGTAGGCGATGCGCGCGTTGGCAATCTGGGTGGACAGGATGGTGTTGTTGGACTGGATGTCGGCGGCGCGAACATGGCCGGCGATGCGCAGGTATTCCCGGCCCTGATTCAGCGTCAGCCATTTTTCACCCTGAATGGCGAGGAGGCCGTTACCCAGCACACCCACCACGGTCACCGTGAGGGAACCGGTCAGGCTATTGTTCTGGCTGCTAGCGCCGTTGCCGGAGAAGTCCTGACTGTTACCCAGCTGGCTGCCGGTAATATCGGTGCCAAACAGCGGGCCCGGCGACAGCTCAAAATTGGTGGCTTTGTCCGTCGCGGTGGTGGCGCTCTTGGTGGCGTCGGTGCGCTCGCTGAGCACCACCGTCAGCACATCGCCGACGGCGCGCGCCCGGATGTCCTCAAACAGCACCAGCCGCGGCGCGCCGGGATAGATGGAACCGGCGGTGGTGGCGGCCTGCGCGGCATACACCGACGGCAGCGCCGGCAGCGCCGGCGGCGGCTCCTGAGGTTTGACGGCGCAGCCGGTTGCGGCCAGAAGCAGAGCAATTGGGGTCAGGATCTTCATCACAGGTTGTTGTTCACGTATTCGAGCATCTGGTCGGCGGTGGCGATGGCGCGGGAGTTCATCTCGTACGCGCGCTGGGTTTCGATGAGCCCGATCAGCTCTTCCACCGAATTGACGTTGGAGGTTTCCAGCGAACCCTGAAGCAGGGCGCCGAGACCGTTCTGGGCCGGGTTACCGGCCTGCGGGGTACCGCTGGCGGCGGACTCCCGGAACAGGTTCTGGCCCACCGACTGCAGGCCCGTGGGATTAACAAAATCGGCAAGCTGCAGCGTGCCCACCTGGGTGGCCTGATCCTGGCCCGCCACCTTCACCGTCACCGTGCCGTCCGGAGCGATGGTGATGGATTCGGCGCCGGGAGGAACGGTGATGGCCGGCTGCACGGGGTAACCGCTGGAGGTCACCAGCTGGCCATCCGCGTCGACCTGCAGGGAGCCGTCCCGGGTGTAGGCCTGGCCGCCGTCAGGCAGCAGAATCTGAAGAAAACCGCGGCCCTGAATGGCGACGTCCAGGGCGTTACCGGTCTGCACCACGTTGCCCTGGCTGAACAGCTTTTCCGTTGCCACCGTGCGCACGCCGGTGCCCAGAGACAGGCCGGAGGGCAGCAGGGTGCTTTCGGAGGACTGGGCGCCGACCTGGCGGATGTTTTGATACACCAGGTCCTCAAACACGGCCCGGGCCCGTTTGAAGCCCGTGGTGTTGGCGTTAGCGAGGTTGTTGGACTGCACAGCGAGCCGCGTTTGCTGAGCTTCCATGCCGGTTTTTGCAATCCATAGCGCGTGGTTCATGGGGATCTCCTGATTCGCTTAGCGCATGCGCAGCAGTCGGCTGGCCGCGCGGTCGTTTTCTTCCGCGTTTTCAATAAATTTGATGTGCATCTCAAACTGCCGCTGGAGCTCGATCATCTGCACCAGGGCGCCCACCGGCTCCACGTTGCTGGTTTCGAGCGCGCCGGCGGTTACCGTGACCGAAGCATCTGCCGGTACGGGGCCACCCTGATGGCGAATGGTCCCGTCGGCGGCTTTGTACAGATCCCGCGGCTCGGGGCGGGTCAGCTTGAGCCGATCAACTACGCTTAAGGGACCTTCCACAGTGCCCTCCGGGCGCAGACTGATGCTGCCGTCCTGACCAATTTCCAGTTCGTCAAACGGGGGTAGGGCGATGGGGCCGGAATTACCCAGCACCGGACGCCCGGCCTGGTCCGTCAGCAGGCCGCTGTTGTCGACCTTGAGATTGCCGGCCCGGCTGAAAATTTCGCTGCCGTCCGGCGCCTGCACCATAAGAAATCCCTCACCCTGGACCGCCACGTCCAGCTTGCGGCCGGTGTGATTGATCTGGCCGGGTGAGAGGTCGGGGAGCCGTTCCCCCTGCTGCAGCGCATGGACTCGATCGGCAAACCCGGGGCCCTCCAGCGGCGCGCTTTCGGCCCGGGTAAGGTCACCGCGAAAGCCCACCGTATGGCTGTTCGCCAGGTTATGGGCCTGGGCGGCGTGCAGACGCATGGCGTCCCGCGCGCCCCCCATGGCGATGTAGATCGAGCGATCCATCAGCGGATATTCAGCAGCGTCTGGTTAAGCTCGTCCGCGGTGCTGATCACCTGCGCGTTGGCCTGGAAATTGCGCTGGGCGCTGATCAGGTTCACGAGCTCCTCGGAGATGTTCACGTTGGAGTTCTCAAGGCTTCCGCCCTGGATCAGGCCAAGGCCGGCACCGCCGGGGTCGCCAAGGATGACCTGGCCGGAAGCAAAGGACTCGACCCAGGAAGAGTCGCCCACGGCCCGCAGACCCTGGGGATTCTGGAACCGGGCGAGCGCGATGCGTCCCAGCGGCTCGGACTGACCGTTGGTAAAGCGGGCAAACACCACGCCGGTCTCATCAATATCGATGTTGCTGAGGCGGCCGACGGCAAAGCCGTTCTGGAACACGCTGTTTACCGTAGACTGACCAGCGAGGTTCGTGGAACCCGTCAGGTCGATGTCGAGGTTAATTGGATCGGCGCCGTTGGCCGGCGTAAACGTGCCAAAGTTCATCGGCTGCGCGGAAGTAAGCGCCCCTCCGCTGTCGAAGGTCACGGGCAGTGAGGTCGTGGTCTGCGCGTTGTCACCATCAATCACCAGATGCGCGTCGTAACTCAGCGCGCCGTTCTGTCGGAAATAGATCGTGGCCGCGTGCGACTGACCCAGCGAGTCGAACACCGTCAGAGTCGTCGAGTAGGCGTAGGACGCCGCATTGGTCGGGTCAAATGGCGGTGTCGCCGGATCAAACTCGGTGGTATCAAGATTGATCGATAGCTCCACGTCCGTGGACGCCGCCGGCGCCCCCTGGGTAGTCAACAGCTGAAGATCTTCCGTCGTGGCGTTGTTAAAGGTGGGTACCGTGGGGTCCGTGACAGAAAACGCCTGCAGCCGCGCCCCGGCCGGGTTCACCACAAAACCGTCCCGGTCCACCGAGAAAGTGCCGTTACGGGTAAAAGCCGTGGTGCCATTGGGGTCGCGCACCGAGAAAAAGCCGCCGCCGCTGATCGCCAGGTCCAGGGCATTACCGGTGAAGCTGATGTTCCCCTGGCTGAACTGCTGGCGCACCGCGGCAAGCTGCACACCGTCACCCGGGTCCAGGCTGGAGATCACAAAACCCGCTGAAGCCAGCAGATCAACAAATTCTCCCCGGGATGATTTGAACCCGGTGGTGGAAGCATTGGCGATGTTGTTGCCCGTGATATCCAGATCTGCCATCGCGGCGTTAAGGCCGCTGAGTGCGATGTTAAAGGCCATTTCCTTTGACTCCTAAACGATTGATTTAACTATTGAATGCCGCGCACGTCGGCCAGGGACACGGTGCCCAGGCCAGCCACGGTGACAAGGGTTTGCCCGCCCAGACCGCCAAATGAGACGGCCTCTACCCGGGCGGCGACGTTGGTTTCTATCGCGACCTGTTCGTTGCCGATGGTGGCCAGCGCCTCGATGTTGTAGCGCCCCGGCGCAGCGGGTCGGCCGGCGTCGTCCAGGCCGTCCCAGCTGAAGTTGCTGGCGCCGGCGTTGCGGCCGCCAAGGTCCAGCACGCGAATCGTGCGGCCGGACTCGTCTTTGATCTCCACCCGCACCCGGCTGGCATCCTGCGGCAGGGCGATCTGCCCATTCAGCGGCTCGCCGTCAGCCCCCAGGTAGCCAAAGCCGCCGGGCAGCAGCACTTCCCGATCGATCAGGTTGGACGCGGAAAGGGCCTGATTACCGCTGATGGCGCTGGCCAGCTCCGCAAAAGACTTCTCCAGCTCCTGGATGCCGTTGACGGTGCCGAACTGGTCAATCTGCGAGAGGTACTCGCTGCCGTCCTGCGGTTTGGTGGGGTCCTGATTGCGCAGCTGCGCAATCATCAGGGCGAAATACTCATCCTGCCCGAGCTCCTGGTCTCCGTCGCCCACGTTGGTGCGCCGCTGGGGATTGAGGATCGTTGTGAGGTCATTAACGCCGGTCAACATCGTTATCCACGCTGGCCGAGCTGCAGGGTCTGCAGCATCAGCTCCTTGCTGGTGGTCATCACTTCCAGGTTGGCCTGGTAGCTCCGGGAGGCGGAAATCATGTCGGTCATCTGCTCAATCAGGTTGACGTTGGGCAGAAACACGTAGCCCTCGTCGTTGGCGAGCGGATGATCAGGCTGATAGCGCGTGCGCGCCGGCGCCTCGGATTCCACAATGCCGGCAACCTCCACCCGGCTTAAGTTGCCCAGCGAAGCGTCGGGCTGGGCGCGGAAAACCGGCAGCCGCGCGCGGAAGGCTTCCGCGGCGCTGCTGGCCGGCACATCGGCGTTGGCCATATTGGAGGCAATGGTATTTAGGCGAACGCTCTGTGCGTTTAGCGCGGAGGCAGCCAGCGAAAACAGTGTGGAATCGGTCATTGGTCACTCATAGCGCCCTTGAGCGCAGAAAATTTACGGGTCAAAAACATGAGGGTGGCCTGGTAACGCACGGCATTTCCGGTAAACGCTGCCTTTTCCAACTCTTCGGTCACGGTGTTGCCGTCAAGCGACGGATGCAGCGGGACCCGGTACATGGCCTCGCCCTCCAACGTACCCTGCTCGGGTGCCGCCAGGTGCCGCTCGTGCGTCTGGCGTGGACCCGCTGAGGCCTGGCTTTTTTCCAGCGCCTGGCGGAAGTCCACATCCCGCGCCTTGTAGTTGGGCGTTTCGGCGTTGGCGAGGTTCTGCGCCAGCAGCTCGCTGCGACGGGCGCGAAACTCAAGTGCGTGGCCATGTATGCCGAGAATAGAGTCAAGCGAAAACACCAGTTGGTCCTCGAAGTTTTCCCACCGGGGTCAAAGCAATACCTGTGCCAAGGCGTGGCCACGGGGGTCTCGGCGACCCTGACCGAAGCGCTTGGCGGGGCGGGGTATTAGTAAGGTGTTTCGTGCGCCCTAAAAAAAACCTGGCACGGGCTTTGCTCATATCCCCGGCAACGGAATGAAATTTTCTTGCCAGGGAGCCCGGCGCCATGCAAAACGACAAAATCCCGACACCCAAACCCCGCCCGCGGCCGGTTTCGTCAATTTTTCGACTGCTGGGCGTTTTTGTTTTGACGACCCACACAGCGCTGGCGGAAGCACCGCAATCTCTTAAGAGTATTGAGGAGTCAGCGCGGCAGTTTCTGGAGGCCGGCCCGCTGCGTCAGGAAGCTGACGACGTGACCGTCGAGATTCAGGCACCGGACCCGCGGCTGCGCCTTGCCGCCTGCGACCTGCCGCTCGAGGCGTTTTCCGCGCCCGGAGCCCGGGCTTATGGACGCACGAGCGTCGGCGTTCGCTGCGCCGGTTCCGCCCCCTGGACCGTATACCTGCGGGCGCGGGTGCGCCTGTGGCAAGAAGTACTGGTGAGCCGCGACACCCTGTCCCGGGGCGAGCTGCTGACCGCCGATGACGTGATTCGGCGGCGGGTGGACGTCAGCCAGACCACCGGGGGCTTTCTGCATCACCCGGATCAGGTGACGGAGCTTGAGCTGCGCCGCACCGTGGCACCGGGTGTGGTTTTGACGCGTAACATGTTGAAATCGCCCGCGGTTATCCAGCGCGGCGATGAGGTGGTGCTGCTGGCGAGCGTAGGTAATTTGAGCGTTCGAACGGCCGGAACGGCCCTTTCTACCGGCGCCATCGGTGACCAGGTGACGGTGGAAAACCGCAACAGCCAGCGCCGGGTGCGCGGCGTGGTGGTGCAGGCCGGATTGATCCGCGTGATGACGGGGACGGGTGAAGCCGCCACGTTGACGCTGGCAGGGCGATAAAAAAGCACCTTTGTTCCTTAAAGGGCTAAAGTTTTGTTCGCACCGTGCCGATGATTGTGACACTTTGAAGGAAAACCAGACATGATGACGACCCCGATCAGCAACAATGTCAACGTTGCCGAGGTAACGGACCGACGCGAAAAATCGCCGTCCGACGCCGCTTCGCCGGCGCCGACGGTTAATGACGCGGCGGCCGCCGACCAGGTGTCCCTGACGCTGGAGGCCCGGGCCATCAACCAGATTACGGATGTGGCCAAGGGTGAGCCGGAAGTTGATGTCGCGAAAGTGGAAGCGATCCGGGCGGAACTCGCCAGCGGTGAATTCCAGATCGATTCGCGCAGCATCGCCGAAGGCTTGATTCGGTCTGACGCCGAACTCCAGAACGAGCAGTGAGCCGCACCGAAGGCCAGCGTCTGAACGACCTGCAGGGGCAGGTGGACGACCTGCTGGGCATTCTCAAGCAGGAATCGGAAGCGATTGCCGGTGACGACATTCGGCAGCTTGCCGGCGTGACCGACAATAAGCGGGCCATGCTTGAGCAGCTGCTGAACTTTGCCGAAGACGAAGCTCGCAGCGCCCGCTCCGACGGCGAACGCTGGCGTAAGCTTGTGGATTCCCTGAACGAATGTAAACGCCTCAACCTGATTAACGGCGCGTCGATGACTGCTATGCACCAGAGCCGCCAGGACGCCTTGCGCGTACTCTACGGCCAGCAGCCCGGCGAAAAGCCAGGCTACGGCGCCGACGGCGAAGTCGACGCAGAACCCGCCTCCCGCCGCCTCGGCAAAGCCTGATCATCTCCACCTTTCCGCCCCGCAGCGGATGCCAACGATTCCGAGCGAAGTTTCCGACGCGCCTCCGGGTCAGACCCACTCGGGGTCTGACCCCCGAAAGTGCCGCTGCAACATGACAAGCGTTGAAGTTAAGTTTCCGACGGGTGTGTTTCGCGCCTTTACGGAAAAAACCTCGAACGAGACCCGTCGGAAACTGAACCCCGTCGCTCGATAACGTTGATTGCCACTTTCGGGGGTCAGACCCCAAGTGGGTCTGACCTGGCGCTCCGCACGACCCGGCACCCGGCACGACCCGGCGGCCGCACACGACCGGCAGCCCGTTCGGGCCGGCGCCGGGTTACTGAGAGGTAAGGACGTACCCTTCGCCGCGGAAGGTTTTGATGAGGTTGGGCTGCTTGCCGTTGTCGCCGAGCTTGCGCCGCAGGCGTCCGACCTGGACGTCGATGCTGCGGTCGTAGGGCATAGCATCGTGACCGCGGGTCATGTTCATGAGCTGATCCCGCGAAAGCACCCGGTTGGGATGGGAGGTAAAGGCCTCAAGCAGCCGATATTCGGCGCCGGTCAGAGACACTGGTTCGCCGGTCTCGTCTTTAAGCTCGCGCCGGGCCATATCCAGCGTCCAGCCGCCAAAACTCCGCTGCTGGTCTGCCTCGGCCCGCTTTGGCTCAACCTCCCCCTGGCTGCGTCGCAGGACCGATTTGACCCGGGCCTCAAGCTCCCGAACCGAAAACGGCTTGCCGACATAGTCGTCCGCACCCAGCTCAAGGCCAACGATGCGATCGGTTTCCTCCATGTTGGCGGTCAGCAGAATCACGGGGAGCGCCTGCTCCTCACGAATCTGCCGGCAGATGCTCAGGCCATCCAGCCCTGGCATATTGATGTCGAGAATGGCCAGAGAGAAACTTTGTTCCCTTAGCAGCTCCAGCGCTCTGAGACCGTCGGATGCGGTGGTCACCTCAAACCCACGGGCGCCGAAATGGCGCGAGATTACCGAGCGCACGGCGCTGTCGTCGTCCGCAGTTAACAAGTGAGTCGCTTGCTTGGCTTTCATGAGGACTCCGAGGCCTGGTGGGCCGGCTCAAGGGGCAGGGTGATCCAGAACCGGCTTCCCTGTTCTGGCGCGCTCTCAAAGTGAATGGTTCCGTCCTGGGCTTCGACGGCCAGGCGGCAGAATGCGAGGCCAATGCCGTAACCTTCGCTGCGGAAACGCCGTCGGTTTTCCGCCTGGGTGAACTTTTCAAAGATGCCGTCCTGCAGCTCCCGGGCGATTCCGCAGCCGTTGTCCTGTACCTGGATCCGGGCGCCCTCGCTGACGCGGCTTACCGTCAGCTCGATGCGGCCGTCGCCCCGGGTGGCGCGGATGGCGTTGTGCAGCAGGTTCGTGATGACCCGGCGGATCAGCGTTGCGTCCACGTGGCCCACCACCGGATTGTCCGGGTGGTGTAAAGAAATCTGTCGCTCCTCGGCAACGCTGCGCAGCACGCTGACCACTTCCGCTGCCAGCTGGCACAGATCGGTTGCCTCCACCTGCAGCGGCATGGCGTCGTTTTCCAGCCGCGCGATGTCAAGCATCGACGTCACCAGGTTGTTGGCCAGGTGGCAGGCTTCCACGGCCTGGTCCACGTCGGCCCGCTGCTCGGAGTTGAGCAGACCGCTGCTGCCGATCTGCAGCAGCTCGAGGTAGCCCAGCACCCCCGCCAGGGGTGAGCGCAGGTCGTGCACGATCATGTGCGTTAAGTTGGCCTGCGCCAAGCGGATCCGCTCCAGTTCCCGGTTGCGGATCTGCAGCTCCCGGTTCTGCTCCTGCAGCGATTGTTTGAGCCCTTCGATGCGCAGGTGGGTCGCCACCCGCTGGAGCACCTCTTCGATCTGGAACGGCTTGGTGATGTAGTCCACGCCGCCGACGCCAAACGCCGCCACCTTGTCGCTGGGGCGAGCAAAGCTGCTCAGGAACAGCACCGGGATCGATTCTGTTTCGGGCATCGTCTTGAGCGCCTGGCACACCGCAAAGCCGTCCATATCCGGCATGTCGATGTCCAGCAGGATCAGCTTCGGGGGCAGTTCCCGGGCCGCTTTGACCGCTTCCCGCCCGCGGGCCACGGCGCGCACCCGGTAGCCCTGCTGCTTGAGAATATCCACCAGCAGGGAAAGGTTGGCCAGCACGTCGTCCACCACCAGGATGTCCGGCTTAAGCTCGGTGACCGGGGTGGTCGCGTCAGAATCGGCGACATCCACCTCGGCGGCGATCGCGCTCATCTCCATGTTCTAGCCTTTTGGGATTGACTGGTTACCGTTTGAAACATCCTGTCGCCATTTCGCCATCTCCCGTTGACCTTTGGTTTGCATACTGACTCCAGCAAAACGGGAGAATGTGCGTTGCATCATCCAGATGAAGTTATCGACCAGCCGGGAGAAAATCTTTACCCGCAGGAGAGGGCCAAAGCCGGCTCTGCGCTGGTGGTGGAAGATGACGCCCGGCTGGCGCAGATTGTGGCGAAGACCCTGCGCTTCTGCGGCTATGAGAATGTGGTGATCATGAGCCGCTGCGGAAACGCCGTGGCGGCGCTGGACGCGGCGACTACCCCATTTGATCTCATCGTGAGCGACCTGGTCTTGCCGGACAGCGACGGCTTCATGCTGGTATCGCACCTTGCGGAGACGGGGTTTCGAGGCCAGCTGATCCTGATCAGCGGCAACGAGTCGCGGCTGCTCAGCACCGCCGCGAGCCAGGCCCAGGCCGGTAATCTGAATCTGCTCGGCACGCTGAATAAGCCGTTTTCCCTGCACCGCGTGATCAGCCTGCTGGAGTCCCAGGGGGAGGGGGCCCGGGACTCGGCGGGCGCCACGCCATTTTCTTTTGAGCTGAGTGATTTTCAGCGGGCCCTGGAGGATGGGCAGATCGTGGCTCACTTTCACCCGATTGTGGACGTGCGCACCCGGCAGATGGTGGGCATCGAGGCGCTCGCGCGCTGGGAGCACCCGGACCTGGGGATCATTCCGCCGTTTCAGTTCATGCCCAAGGTGGAGATGTCGGAGCTGTCGGACGCGTTTCTGATCGAGATGCTGCGCCAGTCTCTCACCACCCAGGCGCACCTTTCGGATCTGGGTTTTGACGTGGCGGCGGCGGTCAACGTCGGCAGCGGCCAGCTCACCTCGCTGGCGTTGACCAATCGAATTCTGGAGCTGATGCGGGGGTTCTCAGCGCGGCCGGAGAATGTGGTGCTGGAAGTGACCGAAACGCAGGGGTTTGGCGAGCCCCGGGCGGCCATCGAGACACTCAACCGGCTTCGCCTGCATGGGTTTCGCCTGGCGGTGGATGATTACGGTACCGGGTTTTCAAGCCTGGAACGGCTGCGGACGCTGCCTTTTACCGAGCTCAAAGTGGACCGGCAGTTTGTCGCCGGCGCGGCCGACAGCGCGGAACTCGCGGCAATTCTCAGCCATTGCGTGGCGCTGGCCAAGCAGTTCGATCTCACGACGGTGGCAGAAGGCATCGAGACGGTTGAGGACTGGCACGCGGTGCGAAAGCTTGGCTTTACCGCCGCACAGGGTTTTTTCTTTTCCCGCCCGCTGACCGCCGACGAGTTGCCCATGTGGGCCCGGCGCCGGCTGGTGTCTGCCGGCGAGGTGGCGGCGCAAGGTTGGGACACGGCGCAGTTTGCCCGGCAGAAAATGTAAAGAATGCTAACGGGGGCGGCGGCGTTGCCCCGCCCGCGGTATAGTAAGGCGTTGGCTTAACGTGTTCATTCGGTTTCCTGAACACCGGTCCAAAACGTTGAATACCATGAAAAAGTTAGCCTCAATTTTCCTTGTGGTCCTAAGCCTGGGCGCCGCCCTGGGCAATGCCCTGGCGCAGCCGGATTCCCGCCTGCTGAATTACGTCAGCCAGGCCGTGGACGATGAACGCGATCCCGGCGAGGTGACCCAATCGCTGCTGGATCAGGGGTTTGAGCCGGCCCGGGCCGCCCAGGCGGTTGCCCAGGGCTATGGCAGCTGCGGCGCCTCCCAGGCGGCGGTGGCGGTGGCCGCCACCCAGCGACCCCTCAGCACCACCGATGTGGTTACGGCAGTCGGTTCCGTGGACGGCTGTGCCTGTGGCGCTACCAGCGGCTGGGCCCGGAGTCAGCTCGATCAACGCATTCGGTTTTCCAGTCCCCAGCGTCCGATAGAGCTGGTGGAGACCTGTACCTGCATGACCGCCGCGGTCGAGGCCGGGGTTGCGGCTCAACCGCAGCTCGCGGACGCGATTGTGCTGGCGGCCCTGGAAACGCTGCAGGCTCAAACGCTGGCGCGGGACGTGATCGGGGAGCGGGGCGGCGCCGACAACGACAACTGGCTGCCCAATCCTGATTTCACCGGTCGGCAGGTCTTTCGCCGGCGGGACGACGTCTGCCAGGCGGACACTGACGAAAACGATCGCTTTGACCCGCTGACGCAATGGCAGCCGGGGACCGCGGAAGGGGAACTGCCGCTGGGACGCTGCGCCGGCGAAGACGACGAGGACGACGCGTCGGGGCTCATGATCCGGGAGTTTGCTGCCGACGGCAGCGGCGCCGGCCACGTCTGGCTGGTCAACCACTCCGATGCCCCAATCAACCTTGGCTCCGATGACTATCGCATCGGCGTGGCCTACCGGGACCTGGAAAAAACCGCTGCCAACATACCGCTGGTGGGAATTGTCCAGCCCGGCACGGGTTTCCTGCTGGCGTCCCGCACCTCACCGCTGGCGGGCCAGGCTGATCAGGTGGTACCCGCCCTGAGCCTGGCGCCGGGTGATTTTTTCAATCTGCATCAGCCCCTGGCGACACCCGCCTGCGAGTGTGCCGAGGCGCTGACGGCAGCGGCTTTCCGGGGTTCGCGCAACCGGGTGGCGGGCACCGGCGAGCAGAGCCCGGCGGAGCACAAAATGCAGCGGCTGCTGGGCGGCCACCCCTTCTTGAAGGGTTTTGTGGTGGATTCGGTGGGCCGCGTCAGCGATGCGCCGGAGCCGCTTCTGTTTAGTGAAGATCCCAATCAGGCGCTGGGCCGCCGCCCGAGCTGGTGCGAACGCGATGGTTTCGAGCTGGATGGCTTCAGTGACGAGCGCTGGCAGTCTATCGCTACCCTGAGCGACGCCCGGGACTGTGCCATCGCCGAGGCGGAGCTGGTGATTGCTGATCTGCTGGTCACCGAGTCGGGCTACGACGCCCTGCGGCTGCTCAACGCATCCAAAGCGCCGGTGGATCTCGGCGGGTCCGAGTACTATCTTGAAATTTATGGTCCGGATGAAATCCGTCCCCGGGCAGAGATTGCGCTGGACGGCGTCGTGGCGCCCGGTAGCACGTTCGTCGTGGCGCACGACGATATCAACGAGGCGCTGCGGGAACGCTCCAACGATCTAGACGGCGCGCTGACGCTGGCCGACTCATCAGCGGTGGTGCTGAGCCGCCGGACCTACCGTCGGCCCATCAGCTGCGAGACCGAACTGGCGGCGTTTGTTCAGTCGCCGGTGGATATTCCGCTGTTTTTTATTGAGGTGACGCCGATTGAGGGACGGGACCCGCTGGCCGAGCCGCCGCGAGTGGATCCGCTGGCCAGCCCGAACTGATCAGTCCGGTTCTGGTCGGGCTCAGGGAGCGGTCTGCTGAGCGCTTACGGGCGCTGCCTCCTGGGCACTTGCGATGTAGTAGAGATAGCTGCGCTGAGGTTTTCCGTTTCGCGCCAGGGAAACATGGGTCGGACCAAACTTGGCGTGGCACCACTCGTGCCAGTACACCTTCCAGTCTTTGCCCACCATGTAGGCCTTACCCGTATCCGGGCGATAGCAGCCCCAGACGGTGCCGTTCTCGTTGCTCGCGTCGCACTGCCTGGTGATTTCCCGCGCGGACACCACCGCCATCTCAAACCGCATCTGCGCCGTGGGTACCGCCAGGGCCCGATCTTCCATTACGCCAAAGGCCGCGCAGCCGGCGCCGGTTTCCGGGTCGGGTGCGTTAGCCGTTTTGACCATGGAAAAGCCCTCCGGCGTGCTGGCACAGGCGCTCAGGAGAAGGACGGTCAGGGCCAGGGAAAGTCGCAGTCCGTTGCGTAGCATTGAGGTTCTCCACCGCGATCATTCGCGAGGTCCTCAGCCTGGGCGCCGGGGGTAAATTGGCGATAACGGGCCTGCAAGAAATCGTAGGAATTGCGTAACGCTACGTAACGCGCCCGGAACCGGCCGGATGCGGCAGCCTGTTGGGATGCAAAACGGGAGTTAATTGAGTAACGTGACGGCCTGATTACTCACCAGGGCCAAGCCATTGAAAACCGCGACTATTGAAACGAATCGGGGCACCATCCGACTGGCGCTCCACGCTGAAAAAGTTCCAAACACCGTGGCCAACTTTGAGAAGCTGGCCGGAGACGGTTTCTACGACGGACTGAAGTTTCACCGCGTCATTGACGACTTCATGATTCAGACCGGGTGTCCCGAGGGCAGCGGCCGCGGCGGACCGGGCTATCGCTTTGACGATGAGTTCGACGCGGAGCTGAAACACGACGGCCCGGGTGTGCTGTCGATGGCTAACGCCGGTCCCAACACCAACGGCTCGCAGTTCTTTATTACCCACGTTCCGTGTCCGCACCTGGACGGCCGTCATTCGGTGTTTGGCCAGGTGCTGGAGGGGCAGGACGTGGTGAACGCCATCCGCCAGGGCGACACGATGGAAAAGGTGACCGTCGCGGATGAGTAGGGCATTGACAGCGGGGATGCTGCTGGTGCTGGCCGCCGGCGGCCCGGGAGCGCACGCGTCGCAGGCGCTGGAGGCTGCCGTCAAAAATGACTACGAGCAGCATCTGGGTCCGCTGTTTGAACATTTTCACGCCAATCCCGAGCTGTCGTTCATGGAGTTTGAGACCGCCGCCCGGATGGCGGACGAGTTTCGTGAGCTCGGCTTCACCGTGCACGAAGAGATCGGCGTCACCGGCATCGTGGCGCTGCTGGAAAACGGTCCGGGTCCCACCGTGATGATGCGGGCGGACATGGATGGTCTGCCGGTGAAGGAGATGGTGAGCCTGCCGTACCGATCCAAGGTGGAAAAAGAAAACTCCGAGGGTCAGGTATTTCCGGTGATGCATGCCTGCGGCCACGACGTGCACATCACCTCTCTGATCGGCACCGCCCGGCAGATGGTGGCAAACCGGGATCAATGGTCCGGAACGCTCATGCTGCTCGGCCAGCCGGCGGAGGAGTGGAAAGACTCCGGCGCCAAGGCCATGAAAGAAGACGGCATCTGGGACAAGGTGGCGCCGCCGGACTATGCGCTGGCCTTTCACGTCAGCTCCGAGTTTGAAGCGGGCAAGATCCACGTGGACAACGCGGCGGCGTACTCCGGCGTGGACAGCGTCGACATCATCGTCCCCGGCGTGGGCACCCACGGCGCCCGGCCCCACAAGGGCAAGGACCCCGTGGTGATCGGCTCGCAGATTGTGCTGGCGCTGCAGACGCTGGTAGCTCGGGAGCTTTCCCCCCGGGAGCCGGGCGTGGTGACCGTGGGCGTGTTTCGGGCCGGCAACAAGCGCAATGTCATCAGCGAGCAGGCGCGGCTGGAGGTGACGGTGCGCTCCGACAGCCTGGAAACCCGTGCCAAGTTGCTGGGAGGCATCAAGCGCATCGCCGAAAACGTGGGGCGCGCGGCCGGGCTGCCGGAAGGCAATCTGCCGCGGGTAGAACTGATGGGCACGCTGCCGGTTACGGTGAACGACGGCGAACTGGCGAGCCGCCTGCGCGGTGCCTGGGGCCGCGAGCTGGGCGAAACGATCTTCGCCGACTACCAGCGCGACGGCATGGGCGGTGAAGATTTTCCTTATCTCACTAATGACCCTTACATTCCCAGCGTGTATTTCAAAGTGGGGGGCACGCTCGCGGAGGACTTTGCGCGGGAGGCGGCCGGGGAAACGTCGGTAGCGGCGCACCATTCGCCTTGGTTCAAGATCGCCCCGGAGCCCGCCGTTCGCACCGGCGTTGTGGCCACCGTCACCGCGCTGCTGGAACTGATGCCGGTGGAGTGAGCTTCTGGGTTCGGATCTTTGCTGCGGGGGCGGCGCTGGCGGCGGGGGCGTTTGTGCTCCAGTGGCTCGAGTACCAGCGGCTGCTGCGGGAGCTCACCACCGAAACCTACATTTTTCTGATTGCGCTCGGGTTTACCGTACTTGGCGTCTGGGTGGGTCGGCGGCTGACGGCCCGGCCGCCGGGGCCGGCAACCAGGCCCAAGCCGCTGCCGGATACGGACCTGATCACGCCCCGGGAGCAGGAAGTGCTGGTGCTGCTGGCCCAGGGCCTCACTAACAAACAGATAGCCCGGGAGCTTGATCTGTCCCCAAACACCATCAAAACCCACGTGGCCCGCCTGTTTGAAAAGCTCGAGGTGGAGCGCAGAACTCAGGCGGCGCAGCGGGCGCGGGAGCTGGCACTTATTCCCTGAACCCTGATCGGCAAAAAGGTCGCCCAAACGGGTGACTCACCCATTTGGGCGATGGTTTGAACCGGTGCCTGGAGGCAGGCTGGGGGCACTTTAAGTCTCAGGAGAACGACATGTTTCGCTATGCCCTGGTTTACGGCGGTATTTCTGGTCTTATCGTGATCGCCAGCGTGGTCGGCGGCATGCTGCTGGGTGACGCGGACACCGACTGGTCGGTGCTCGAGTGGCTGGGCTATCTCATTATGCTGGTGGCCCTGTCGCTGATTTTTGTCGGCGTCCGCCGCTATCGGGACGAGGTGGGCAACGGCGCCATCAGCTATTGGCAGGCGCTGGCCGTTGGTCTTTCCATCTCCGCGGTGGCCGGTGTGATCTACGTGGCCGTGTGGGAGGTTTATCTGTTTCAGACGGATTACACGTTTATCAACGACTACTCCGATGGACTCATTGCGCGGGAGATGGCGTCGGGTGCATCGCCGGAGGCTCTGGCGGAGTTCACGCGCCAGGTGGAGGCAGACAAAGACCGCTACGGTAATCCGCTGTTCCGCCTTGGCATCACCTTTCTGGAGATCTTTCCCGTAGGGCTTCTTATCTCGCTAATTTCGGCCGCGTTCCTGCGGCGTGCGCCGCAGGCGGGGCCGGCGGCCTCCACAACGGTCTAGCGACGGTATGCCGATAGCGCCATGACGGATGATTCGGTGTCCCTCACCTGCCAGTGCGGATCGGTGCGCTATCGGGTGCCGCAAGCGCCTCTGTTTCGGGCGTACTGTCATTGCGGCATCTGCCGGCGGTTCAACGAGGCTGCCCGGGCGGACATTCTGGTGTATCGACTTGCGGAGGTTTCCCTGCCGGAGGAAGGGACGGTTGAGTTTTCGACCTACCGGCCGCCGCCCAATGTGCGGCGCGGCCGCTGCGCCAGGTGCAGACAGGCGGCGCTGGAGGTGTTCCGGTCTCCGCTGCTACCGCAGCTGGCGATCGTACCGCGGGGGATGTTACCCGTCGATGCGGCGCTGCCCGAGTCCAGCTGCCACCTGTTTTTCGAAGGCAGCGTGACCGACGTGGACGACGATCTGCCGCGGTACCGGGGTTATCTGCGCAGTCAGCTGGCTTTCTTCAAAATGCTGTTCTTCAGCAAACGGTAGGAATCCGTGGCAGGGGAGCCCTCGCTGGCTGACTTCAGTCCCGTGTTTGGCAGCGAAGACGCGGCGGACGCCAGGCGGGTACTGGACGCTCTGGACGCGAGGCGCATACCCAACTACGGGCGCCGGCTGGGGCCCGGCGAGGGACAGACGGCACCGATGCCGCCGTATCCGGAGAACGCGCCGGGGATTGTCTGGGAAGTGATGGTGCCGGACCGCTTTCACCGCCGGGCCCGATTGGTGATCCGAGGCCTTGCGCTGAAGAACGGGCCGGAGCCGGAGACGCTGCGCGATGCGCCGGATCAGCTGGCTCGCCGCACCAGCGGCGCGGCGAAGTGGATCCTGGTGGTGCTGCTGTTTGCAGCAGCGGTGCGTCAGCTGACGCGTCTGATTTGATCGAGGTTTGTCCCGCGGGCCCAGCTCAGGTCGATTCTTCCGGGGACGGTAGCGTCATCTCGAAGACGGCACCGGCACCTTCCCGCGACAGATATCGGATGGACCCATCCATGGCCTCAAGCAACCCTTTGACAATGGTCAGGCCCAACCCGGAGCCGCCGGTCGCTCGATTGCGGGATTTTTCGACGCGAAAGAACCGCTTGAAGACATGCGGCTGATCAACTGCCGCGATCCCCGGACCGTTGTCTTCAAAGGAAAATCTCACGCCCGTGTCGCTACGCTCTCCGCGAACGCCGATATGCAGGCCCTCAGGTTTTTCCCGGGCCGAGTTCTCAAACAGATTCACCAGGACCTGCCGGAGTCGTTCTTCATCGGCCAGCACGGTCAGGTCCGGGCTCAGGTCGAAATCGGCCGTTGCGTTGGCGTGATCCAGCAACGGAGCCAGGATGTTTTCTACGGCTTCCGCCAGAGGAATCGGCTGCAACCTCAATCGCAGCGTACCCGCATCAAAGGTCTGGATCTGCTGAAAATCCTCCACCAGTCGTTCCAGCAGTCGCGCCTCATATTGCAGCGTTTGGATGAACTCGCCGTCAGGCTCGATCAATCGCGCGTCGAGTGCCTCAAGCTGGCCTCGGATATTGGTGACCGGGGTACGCAGTTCGTGGGTGATGTCAGAAATCAGATGGCGTCGGATGACTTCGGTTTCCGCCATGGTTGTGGTGGCTGCTTCAAAAGCTCCGAACAGGGCCTGAAACTCGGTGGATGTCCGACCCGGGACCGGCAGCGTGGGTATCAGACCTTCATTAAGTGCCTCGGAAGCGCGGGTCAGCAGCGATATCGGCCGAAGCGACCGGCGAAGGATCCAGATAGTGAGGGCGATAGCGAGGGTTACGACCGCCAGTAACGACCAGGCAGCTCGCTTCCAGACGCGTTGGGCAAACTCACGCCCATCGCGGAGGGTTGGTTCGGTGGCGGCCGGCGGACGTTGCCCCTCCGCTTCCCGCTCGTCCAGATACTGGTAGGTGGTTGCGACATAGACCAGGAGAAGAACCAGAGCCACCGATGCGAGCATGGCGCCGGCCACCAGCGTCGAGAGCCGGAAGACCAGACTGTTAATCACGAGCGCTGCTGCGCCCCGGCTCATGATGGGGAACAAGCCGATAGCCTACGCCGAGCTCTGACTGAAGATAGCGCGGTGCGCCGCGAAGCCTTCGGACTCCAGAAACAACCGCAGCGTTCTGGCGGTGGTCAGATTGTCTTCAACAATGAGTACGCAAGCGGGGTTCGTAAACACACATCAGTGATCAGGTTTGCTAGACGGGTTCCTGAGCCTTGTTCTTGAAATGATCTTGAAACAGCCATGTCAGCATCGCATCAAGATATTCCACAGCGTAAGGCCTTTATGTCCTATTTCTTCCTGCTTATTCGCGTGTTGCTCGGGCTCATGTTTCTCCTGTCTGGCCTGGGAAAGTTTTTTGAGACGGAGAGTTTTGTTCGCACGCTTTCGCACAGCGGCGTGCCCTTTACGCTGGAACTGGTCCTGGCGGCAGGTCTGCTTCAGGTGATCTGCGGGCCTCTGCTGATCCTGGGCGCCTATACGCGACTTGCCGCCCCGGCGCTGGCCGCTTTTACCGTGATCGTCACAGTGCTTGTTCACAACTTCTGGTCTCTGTCCGGGGAGATTGCTGAGCGGCAGATGATCTACGCGTTGAAAAACGTGGTGATTTTTGGGCTGCTGATGGCGCTGGTGAAATGGGGGCCGGGTAGGTTTGCCCTTCGGCGACGTGCAACCGATTGAATCGAGAATCGAACGCTCACATCGAGGTCGGTCGGCGGGGAAGTGGACTGATCTGAAGGGTTTTCCGTTTTCCGCACATGGCGGCGATCGCCCGACATTTACCGCATCACAACGTTGCAGAAAGCGCCGAATGTGTTGCAGGAATTTCTCTACTGTCGGCGGCCCCGGTCGACAAAAATGCCGGGATTCACGCGATAGCTGCACGGCGTTCCAGCAAGCATTGCAACCTGAAGCCACTTTTGCCCCGGTATTTGCGCAACCGGCGCAACACCCGGCACTTGTCCCGGCTGCGCAGGGGTCACAACCCTCGGCAGCGCTCTGCGCAACCGGCTGATTGTTTTACGAAGATCTTCCTACTAATTTCTTCGTAAAGACCCATGCGGGCCTGCCGACCGGGCGTTTTCGACTTCATTTGGTGAGTCCGGATCGGTGTCAATCGGGTGTCTGATGACACCTCCAATCAGGAGCTACAACCTATGAGTGCCAGACTTACCAATCCATCCGGCTGGTGCCGGCTGCCATTGGCAGCAGCCATCTCCCTGACGCTTGCCATGGGCGCCAACGCCCAGGAGGAAGCCACCGCAGGAGATACCGCCACCCTGGATGATCTGACCGTTACCGGTTCTCGCCTGAAGCGCAGCGAGATTGAAGGGCCGACGCCCGTCCTCGTGCTTGAGCGGGCCGAGTTTGAAGAGATGGGCTACCGCACGGTGCAGGATGTGCTCGACAGCCTGACCCAGAACACCGGTGGATCCCTGTCGCAACAGTTTGTGTTCGGGTTTACCCCCGGCGCGTCCGGCGTCAACCTGCGGGGCTTCGGCACCGGCCGTACGCTGATTCTGGTGGATGGTCGACGCCTGCCTGTGTATCCGCTGGGACTGGGCGGTACCACGCAGTTTTATGACACCTCGTCCATTCCCACCGCCATCATCCAGCGCATTGAAGTGCTCACCGACGGCGCCTCGGCCATCTACGGCTCGGACGCGGTTGGCGGCGTGATCAACATCATCACCCGCAACGAGTTTGACGGCATTTCGACCCGCCTGCGCACCGGTGATACCGATGACGGCGGCTATCAGACGGAGCAGATTGAGCTGGTCGGCGGCAAAGCCTTCGACGACACGTCGGTGTATTTCACGATGCAGTACGACGGCAACGAAGCGCTGATGTCCAGTCAGCGGTCGTTTGCTGAGTCGGACATTGCGGACCCGCTGGGACGGGGCGTGTTTTCCACCTTCGGCGCCAATATTGTTGAACTGTTCAACGGCGTTACCGTGACGCCGGATCCCAACTGCGGCACGGCCCAGGGAGCCATCGGCACGGAGGGCATTCCGCCCGGGACCGAGGGAGGTGGTCAGTTTTTCGGCCAGAATACCTGCGGGTTCAACCGCACCCAGTTTCGTCAGCTGTTTCCGGAAAACCGCCGCTTTACCTTCTCCGGACGGATTGAGCATGCGCTTTCTGAAAACCTCACCGCGTATGCCAACGTTCGCTGGAACCGCGGCGATACCTTCGTCCAGATTGAGCCCTTTGCTTACTCTGGCACGGCCCTTTTCGGGGGCGCGTCGGCTAATCCTGTGACCCCGAACAATGGTGGTCTGTTCACCGGGCCTAACGGCGGACCTGCGGTCTACATCCGGCGGTTGTTCGAATATGGACCACGCACCACGGATATCGAAACCCAGACCTACGGTGGCCTGTTTGGCTTAACGGGTACGTTCGGCGATGGCTGGGACTGGGAAGCAGCCTATTCCCTCAACAAGCAGGACTTTTTCTCGCAGCGCGGCGGCTCAATCATCCTGTCGGCCTTTGAGGCACAGGTGGACAATGGTCTGGATCTGTTTCAGCCCATTCCTGACAACATCGTGGCTTCCACATCGTTCCGCCCCTTCACCGATGCCGAGTCCAAGAACCGGTTTGCCGACTTCCAGATCTCGGGCTACGCGCCGTGGGAACTGCCGGGTGGACCGATCGCCGTGGCTGGTGTCCTGGAATGGGAAGATCAGGAGTTCTTTGATCGCCGCGATCCCATCACGCTGGCCGGCGACGCGTCGGACGGCGGATCAGCCGGTGGTGGCCAGCGGGACCGGATAGCCGTGGGTGCCGAGATTGCACTCCCGATTACCTCGCAGATTGAGCTGCAGCTGGCCGGTCGTTTCGATGATTACGACGATGATTCGGAAACCGGGTCGGCCAACACGGGCAAAGCGTCCATCCAGTATCGGCCGCTCGACAGCCTGCTGCTCCGCGCAAGTTTCGGAACAACGTTCCGGGCACCGGATCTGCAGCGGCTGTTTGGGTCTACCACGCGAGCCTTTACCAGCGTTGTTGACTCGCCGCTGTGTGTGGCCGCTGGTGGTGATCCAAACGCACCGGGTGGACTTGATCCCAACAACTCCAATGACCCCTGTGACGTGGTGCAAAGCGTCCGGATTCTCGTCGGCGCCAACCAGGCGCTGGAAGAGGAAGAGGGTGAAAGCATCAACGCAGGTGTGGTGTGGGAAGCCACCGATGATCTGTCCTTCACCGTCGACTACTACGACGTGGAGCTGGAGAACATCATCGCAGCCCCCACCGGTCAGTTCATTCTGAACCAGTGCGCCGGCGTCAGCACCGGCAGCCCGGACCAGAGCTTCTGTGCCCTGGTGACCCGGGATGCGGCCGGTACGCTGAATGGCGGGCAGATCACCGCGCAGGCGCTTAATCTGTCGACCCAGTCGATTCGGGGTATCGATGCAACGATTCGCTATGCACTGGACACCAACGACTTTGGCCGATTCGATTTTCAGTTTGAAACCACCTGGGTGGACTCGCTGAAAACGCAGTTTGCCGAAGGTCAGCCGGAGGTGGAAAACCTGGCGCTGGCATCGCTGCCGGAGTTTCGTCACAACCTGACGGTGAACTGGGCCTACGAGGACTTCGGCGCCACGCTGCGGACCAGCTATATCGACGAGCTGCCCGGTATCAACGCGTTCACCGATCCGGATACCGGCCAGGTTCCGGACGCGCAATTTATCGATGACTACATCGTGGTGAACGGATCATTCCGGTACGACTGGGCCAACATCGGCAACTTCCAGATCGGGATCAACAACCTGTTCAATGAAGATCCGCCGACGGATCCGACCAATGCGAATTGGCCGTGGTTCATCAACGCTGGAGGCTACTACAACAGCTTCGGGCGGGAGTGGTACGTGCAGTGGGAGAAACGGTGGTAAACACCGTTGGCTCAGGCTGATCGAAAGGTCAGTGATTCAAAAGGCCGCGGCTCGCCGCGGCCTTTTTTTTTTGCCTGCGGGATGGGCGGAATTCTTGATTTCTCTGTGGGTTCATGTTTGTATGTAACCAAATGGTTACAAATGAAGCCAACGTATTTTCTGCTGTGGCCGACCCAACGCGCCGGGCCATTCTCGACCTGATGCGTAACGGCGAGGTCGCAGCCGGGGATCTTGCCGCCAAATTTCCCATCAGTCGCCCGGCGGTCGCCAAACACGTACGGGTCCTGCGTTCCGCGGGGCTGGTGCGCCAGCGGGCCGACGCCCAGCGGCGTTATTACTCCCTCAATCCCAAGGCACTGCAGGAGATTGACCAGTGGCTGGCGCCTTACCGCGTGTTCTGGGGCGCCCGATTGCACGACCTCAAGCAGTACGTTGAGCAAACCCATCAGCAGGAGAAGTCCAAAAAATGAGCGCCTATCGCTACGACTATCTGTTCCCCGTGGTTCTGACAGGGACCCGCGCTGAGGTTTTTGCTGCCCTGTCGCGGCCGGAGGCGTTGAGCGAGTGGTTTGCCGAGCACGTGGAAATCGGAAGCGGGGCGGGGGAGCCGTTTCGCTTCTGGGGCCGCTACACCTTCGGGGTGCCCGGAACGGACTCGGCGAGCCAGGCCATCACCGGCTGGACCGCGGATCAATCCGTTTCCTTCTCCTGGCACGTGCTCGGTCAAGACACGGAGGTGACCTGGCAGATCGAAGAGGAAACTTCGGACGATGAGCCGGTACTTAAGCTTCGGGTGATCCACGAGTTTGCCGCCCTGCCAGAAGAAACCCGGGCTGAGGCCCTGATTGACGATCTCTGGCGCATCCATGTCGGCAACCTCTGCTTTTACCTGAATGGTCAGGCGGGCATGCGCGTGGACTTTGCCGATCCGTCGCCGGTCGTCACCTGCCAGATCGAAATCGACGCGCCGCCGTCCAGCGTGTTTGCCGCTTTGATTGAGCCGGAGCACATCAAGCAGTGGTTTCCGGCGCCGGACCCCAAAGTGGACCCCCGCGTTGGTGGCGACTACGGGTTTGGCTTCAGCTTCGAGCACGACGGGCAGAAGGTTGAACCGCCGCCGCTCAAGATCAGCGAGTTTGTTCCGGACAAGGTGCTGGCGATGAACTGGCCGGATTGGCGCATGGATCCGTCCGTGCCCGACCAGCAGATTCGCTGGGAGCTGGAGGACCTTGGCGACGGACGCACCCGCCTGACTCTGCGCCATACCGGATTCACCCGCACCACCGATATTTCGGACTACCCGTTCGGGTGGCAGGAGTTTGTCGAGAAGGTGGGCGAGGTGGCCGTCAGCCTCACCGCCTGACCAGCACGTATGAAACGCCGCCAGCCGGCGGCGGCCGACTGGCGACTAATTGCCGGGTGTGGTGGGCTAGTGCATGTGGCCGCCAAAGAAGCTGAAGATGTTGTCCAACGCCGCGTCGATGGTGCCGCCAATTGTGTTCTGCGCCTCGCGGGGCAGCGCATCATAAACAAAGGTGCCGATGGCGTAGCCGGCGGCCCCGGACGCTGCTACCGGCACATAGATGCGGCCAAAAGTCTGGTAGGTGGCGGACGCCACGCTGGCGCCCGCGTTGCGGTAGTTGCGGTAGATCTCGGACACCGGCGCGTCATAGTCGGGGTTGTTTTCTCCCGAGCCGCCGGCCACCTGTTGGATTTCCAGTTCGTTCAGTTGATACATGAATGACTCCTTGTCTGCTGGTATGGGGATCCGTCCCCATCTCACAACGCGCAGACCGCCGCGCGAATTGATCAGTGCGCTGGCATCGGCTGGGGTTCCGGCTGGTAGCGGCGCAGCACTATCGTCATCAGCATCACGGCCACCAGTAGCCCGATCATCAGTTCGAGCCCCGGTACGTAGCTCTCATCGGCCACCCGCCGCGCGCCAAGAAACTGAATGCCGACCGCTCCCGCGAGCGAGTCGACCATGGTGAAGACGCCGAGGATCCGGCCGTAGGACGGGCCGGCAAAAAACTCTGCCAGCACCAGCTGGATGGCCGAGAAGGCGCCGGCAAAACCCACGCCGTACACCACTGCGTAGCCGTAAAGGGTGATCATCTGATTGGGGTCGGCCAGCCGCAGCACCACCAGGCCGGCGATGAGATTGGCAATCGACAGCACCAGTATCCAGACCTTGTTGAAGCGATCGCCCAGGTAGCCAAACAGCACCTTGCCGATGATGGCACACCAGAAAAATACGCTGAAGATGAGCGGCAACTGCTCGGTGCTCACGCCCAGATCCTGGCCGAGGTAGATCGACTGATGCTGCAGGATAGCCACGATGGCAAACCAGACCGCGCCCGTTGCCACCATCAGCAGGTAAAACGCGGGCATTTTGACAGCGGCCCGTAGCGTG
Organism: Pseudomonadota bacterium; assembly: GCA_039195135.1. Classification (GTDB taxonomy): domain Bacteria; phylum Pseudomonadota; class Gammaproteobacteria; order Xanthomonadales; family SZUA-38; genus JANQOZ01. The sequence continues at coordinate 29,158 of JBCCVP010000047.1, forward strand.
GCCACGCCGGTGGTCGCTGGCAGGGCCGGAGCATCGGACCCATCTCCTTCAGCAACGGTTTTGGGCGCCGGCGGCCGGTCCCGAATCAGCAGCAGACCAAGCGCCATCATGCCCGCGCCGATGGCGGTGATGAGCATGATGGCCTGCTGCCAGCCCTGGGTGGACAGAGTTTCCCGGGCCAGCAGCGGAAACACCGCGCCACCCAGGCTCGAAGCCATCAGAAAGATGCCAATGGCCAGCCCCCGGCGCTGGGTAAACCAGCGGGACAGCACAAGCATATTCGCCACCAGGCCACAGCAGGCCAGCCCCACGGCGCAGATCAGATAAATGGTGGTCATCTGACCCAGTGACGAAATCTGCGGGTAAAAGGCGAGGGGGCCAACGATGAGCACCACGCCTAGCAGAATGATCAGCCTGGGTGAAAATTTGTCGCAGAGCGCCCCCATAAACGGCGTCAAAATAGCCGTGAGCAGAAGAAACAGGGCGGCCGGCCGGGTCACCTCGGCCTCGTTCCAGCCAAACTCCTTGGTCAGCTCCGGGTACATCAGCGGTAGCGTGTTGAGCATGATGCCGTTGGTGGCCATGTAAAGCAGAAACAGCCCGGCCAGCACCACCCAGGCATAGTTGATCCGATCACTCATCGCGCGCTTCTCGCTATCCGACGTCGACAAAAGAACGCGCATCATGGCACTAATTTGCGGGCAGCGGCACCGCCGTTATGCAACCGACGTGATCTCTCGCCAAGAACGGGCCGCATTGCGCTATGCTCACTCCCAATTCTCCGCAGCAGCTTGAGCCAACAGCCACACGATGAGACCACGACGAGGGTATGCCGACGGGCCTTTCGGGCAGGTGCACTACCAGGATACGGGCGCGGAAAACGCGGCTGGCCCGCCGCTGATTCTTCTGCATCAATCACCCATGACCTCGCGCCAGTACGACAACGTATATCCGCTGCTGGCCGGCAAAGGACTGCGGGCCGTGGGTATTGATACGGCCGGTTTTGGCCTGTCCGATCCGCCACCGACGGCGCCCACCATCGAGGACTACGCCACGGTGGTGCCCGCCGTGCTGGACCACCTCGGGCTTGAGCAGGTGGACGTGCTTGGGCACCACACCGGAGCCATGATTGCCACGGAGGTGGCCATCCAGTATCCAGAGCGGGTAAGGCGGGTGGTGCTCAACGGCCCAGCGCCGCTGGATGACGAAGAGCGGGCCGACTATATGCAGATGGTGGAAGATCTGGAGAAGGGATTTACCCACCATGCGGACGGATCGCATCTTCTAAATCTCTACACCCGACGCTACGACTACGCCGGCGCCGGCACGGACCCGGAGCTGGTCACGCGCTACGTGATCGAGCAGCTGCAGGGGTTCGGTCCCTTCTGGTACGGCCATCACGCCGCCTTTGTTTATGACCATGCGGAGACCATGCCCAACATCACCCAGCCCACTATGATTCTTACCAACACCGGTGACGTGATCTTTGACCACGCCCACTGGAGCCATCGCATCCGACCCGACTTTGAGCTGAAGGAGCTTGAGGGCGGGACCACCGATATTGTCGACCAGGCCTCAGAGGCCTGGGTGGACGCCGTTGTGGAGTTTCTGCGCCGTGATTGATACCTGGGACGTGATTGTTGTTGGCGCCGGTTCCGCGGGCCTGCCGCTCGCCATCACCGCAGCGGAGCGGGGCGCCCGGGTGCTGCAGGTGGAAGCCGACGAGCGCATCGGCGGCACGCTGCACTGGTCATCCGGACAGATCGCTGGCGCCGGTACCCGGCTGCAGGCGTCGCTCGGCATTCCCGACAGCCCGGACCAGCACTTCGAGGATGCCCAGCGCATCGCCAACGGGCAGATCGACCCGCTGGTGCTGCGGCTGCTGGTAGACAACGCCGGCGAGACTATCGACTGGTTAACGGATCGCGGGTTTGAGCCTGCGGCAGGCATGCCGGTAGCGGGAGAGGCCCACGAGGCGTACCGTACCCGGCGCTACCTCTGGGGTGATAACCAGGGCCTCTCGGTGCTTGAAGCCCTGCGCCCGCACCACGATGCGCTGGTTAAGGCGGGCAAGATTGACCTGCGGATGGGAACCCGCATGACGTCACTGATCACGGATACAGATGGTGCCGTCACCGGCGTCCGGGCTGAAACACCGGAAGGGGAGCAGGTTTTTGCGGGGCGCAACGTGGTGCTCACTACCGGCGGCTACGCAGCTAACGCTGATCTTTGGCAGAGCCTGACGCCCTCGGTGCCGCTGTGCTCGCTGTGTAATCCCTACTCAAGAGGCGACGGACTCACGGCGGCCCGGGAACTGGGCGCCACGGTGGACGGTGGTGAGAAATTTCTGTGCACGTTTGCCGGCTATCTGGAAGACAACGAGGACCCGACCTCGGGCCAGTTTCTGCTGCTGTCGCCCCAGGCCCGCAACGTGTGGGAGCTGTTTGTCGACGACAGCGGTGAGCGCTTCATGCAGGAAGACCATCCCAGCATCGACTACCGGGAACGCAAGCTGCTTAGCCGGCCGGGTATGCGCATGAGCGTCGTGTTTGACCACGGCATCTTGCTGAACGCAGGCGCCATCACGCTGCTCGATCAGGACGCCTATCGGGCC
>JBCCVP010000048.1:0-31653 GCA_039195135.1 Pseudomonadota bacterium
GGCGGGTGCTGCCGGGACCAATCAACCACCCGCGCAGCCATCGGCAACTTCCGGCGTGCCTGAAGTAGAGGGAACGGTGGAACTCTTTGACGACCCCATTTGGGGCCGTCACCGCGTTGAGAAGACGATGCGCATCACGATCAACCAGCTCGGGGTTTTCATGGACAGTTTCGAATCCCAGGATTGAATGCGGAAGTTTCTGAGGGCACCTCGGTACGCCGGAGGGTGGCAACGCGAGACCTGACACTGGCCTGCATTAGCACCCATCAAGAAGCCCACGATCCCTCAAGCAAACCCACTCAATCCGGCGCGATTTTGGTCGGGACACAGCGCTGCAACCGATTGTTTTACTTTGGATTTAAATTGGTTGGATTTTCGTTGGATTTACGTCAAGACCTTCGGGCCGAGAAAGACGATGATCCTGGACACGTTAATCATCCAAGCAGGCAAAGCAGTGCAGCGCGTGAACCTAGATGCAGGACCCTATTTCGTTTTTCGCGCGAGCTCTAAGCTGGTAAGTCGATTGACGCTTTTGCTGTGGCCGATGTTGGCGCTGGCCGGGCCTCCCAGCGAACCCCCGCCACCTGTACCGGATGCTTACGAGCTCATCCCGCTGGGTCCTGATTACCAGGGTCTGGCTATGAACGACGCGGGTGAAGTGCTGCTGACAGATGCGATCACTGTGGCCTTTGACGAACCCTTCGACGTGCAGCGCAGCATCTGGCGGGACGCGAATCGGGACGGCGTGATCGACAACGACGAGCTGGAACCGGTGTGCCGCTGGCGGCGGACCTTCAGCACGCCGCAGAACGACTTTCCGCCGGATATGTTCCTCACGGGGTGTAGCAACAGCGGCTTGGGAGGCCTACTGAACAATTTGGGTCAGGTGGTTCTGATCGATTGGGAAGAATCTCGAGTGGTGCTCTCCTGCACGCCCTTGCCCGGTCGAACCTGCGCGACGCGGACTGATCGCTTCGTCAAGGGCTTTTTCTGGAATCGAGGTGTCGTTCAGTTGATTGACGGTGTTGCCGAGACGCAGGGTGGCGGAAACGGGGACATGGTTCAGCAGACGATCATCCGTGACCTGAATGACCTCGGCAGTTTTCTCGGGACGACCCTGCGCTTCTCGCCATCGTTTGGCTTCGAGCCATACATCTGGAACGGCGCGCTTCAGCGACAGCCACAATTGGTGGGCAGCGACCCCTTACATTTCAACAACCTCGGACAAATCGCCGGGCGAACTGATCTCATCCAGCCTGACGGCACTGTGATCCCCTTCGGCGGGGTGATCTATGACCTGAACAACCTTGGAGACCTGGTGGTGACCGACGATATGGACCGCCGGGGAATCAACGTGCAGCTTTCCGACGGCACCCTTTACGACCTGACGCCGGCGCTGGGGGAGCGTGGTCAGGAGTTTGCGCCCAGCGCATACGCGTTTAACGATCGGCGGCAGTTGGTATTCGTCACGCCAGACGAAAACCAGGACCGAAAAGTGATTAACCTGTTCCAGGACGACAACCAGAACGGCCAGGTTGATGAAGGCGAGATTTATGACCTGCGGCTGCGCTTGCCTGATCCTTTGCCGTTTGAGTTTGTTCGCCGTATCCGCAAGCTCAACAATCGGGGCCAGATGCTGCTGGATACCAGCACGGGTGATTACCTGATGCGGCCCCAGCAGCCCTGGCTGATGATGGTGGTGCTGGCGCTGGACGACACGCTGCAGTTCGACGCCGCGCGCCAGTCGGCGCGGCTGACCGTGTTGCTCAACGACCTTGAAGCCGCAGCCATGAACCCGGCAGTAAACGTGGTGGCGCTGGTGGATGGCCCGGAGCCCAACGACAGCTTCTACTACCTGATCCAGCCCGACGACAGTGACGAACTGCTAGCCAGCTACGAAGACGGCGTGAACCGCTTTCCGCTGGGCGAGGCGGACCTGGCGCAGGCTGGCACGCTCACCGAATTTGTGCGCTGGGCGCGCAACCGGGCGCCGGCGGCGTCCGAGCTGCTGGTGCTGGAGGGCGCCGGCGGTGTCGGTGGTCTGCTGGTGGACGACACCTCCGAGTTTGAGCCGCCGTTTATGTCTATGAGCCAGTTTCAGGCCGCGATGGCGGACATTGCCAGCGATGGCCCGGTGGATGCGCTGTATCTGAAAACGCCCTTTCAGGCCATGCTGGAGATGGGTTTTTCAGCGGCGCCCGGCGCGCGTTATCTGATTGCCAGCCAGGAGTACATCTGGCGCTTCCCAGCCATCTATCGCCGTATCGGTGAGCGTTTGACGGGTGTCGGGGCAACCGAGCGGCTGGAGGATACGCTGCTGGCGCTTACCCAGGCCATTTCCGCTGAGCGGTCCATCGTTCTCGAAGGAGAAACATTGATTCCGGTAACAACGTCACTGGTCAACCTCAACAAGCTGCAGTCGGCGCTGGACCTCGCCAACCTGACTGCGCTGGCGCTGAACACCAATTTGCCGCTTTATCGCCCGGCGCTCGAGGCGACGCTCGACATTGTTCAGCGCTTTGATACGTCCGGTGACTCACAACATACGGAAGAAGACGACCTGATTGATCTGTTTGTTTTTGTTGGATTGCTGCGCGGGTTTGCGGAGCAATTGCTCGACATCGATCCCGCCACCGACCCGCTGTTAAGCAGCGACATCACCGAAGCCGAGTTCAGGGCAGGTACCGAATACGTGGTCGGCTCGTTTCAATCCGAAGGCGTGACGTCGGTGGGTACCGACGTGTCGTTTGCGCTGGGCGTATCGATATTTTTTCCCAGCGACGCGAAGCGCTTCTACGACGGCGCTAACTACAGCTTTGCCACCGGCGCGGTCTGGAACAGCGGCTCGGGCAACAAAGCCATAGAACCGAGCGGTCCCCCGCTGTACGAACCGCCCGCCTGGGGTCAGTTCATCGCGGATTACGTCGCGTTGACCAATCCCGACGCACCGGCCGCGGACGATCTGCCCCGACCCGACACGGCGCAGTCGGTCCCCACCGACGTCACGCCAAACCGGATCTTCAGCAACAGCTTTGAAACAAGATAAGGGGTCAGACAACTTTTTGAGTTGTCTGACCCTTTTTCTTGGCTTCGAGTCGCCCCGGCCGACCCGGAAGGATCTAACCCCTTGACGATCACATCACACTCACAGTCGGAACGCGAGACTGCGCAGCCTTGGGCGACCAACAATAAGCGGGTCCGGTTCTTCGGGGGAACGACCCTGCCACCATGACGCCCGGGATTATTGACCGGAGGGCAGTGAATGGCGCAAAACCTATCCGAGCGGGCGGATACCGCCACGGACGAACGGTCGGCCTGTACCGCAGACCCCGGCGCCTACCACGGCGCCATCGCAGGCCGCACGCTGCACTGGTACGAACCCGACTCGCAGAGCTGGGTCACCCAAACGACTAAAGGCTGGACCGGCTACGCGGAAGCGGACGGTTCGTTGATGTCGCCGGCCTTAGACCCTTCCTGGACCCCCTGGCATACCGCCTTCAGCGAAGCCAGTGCGCCTTTCTACCGTTGGTTTGACGGCGCCCTCACCAATGCAGCCTTCAACGAGGTGGACCGCCACGTGCTGTCAGGCCGCGGCGACTCTGCGGCTTTTGTTTTCGAAGGGGACCGCTGGGACCCATCCCGCAACGACGGCCGGGGCGGGCCGGTTCAGCAGAGCACCTGCAGCCGCCGCCAGCTGCTGCTGGAAACGGTCATCCGCGCGGAGGTGCTGACCGGTCTCGGGCTGCAGCGCGGCGATCGCGTCGCCTTCAACCTCCCGAACATTCCAGAGCAGATTTACTACACCGAGGCGGCCAAACGCCTCGGCATCATCTATACCCCGGTGTTCGGCGGGTTTTCCGCCAAGACCCTGTCCGACCGCATTCATGATGCCGGCGCCAAGGTGGTCTTCACGGCCGACGGCGGCTATCGCAACGCGGAGGTGGTGCCCTTCAAAGAGGCCTACGCCGACCCGGCGCTGGACAACTACCTGCCGCTGGCAACCGCACTGGTAAGCCTGGCGGCGGCCCTCAAGCCGCTGCTGCCCGGGGAGGCGACCGAGGAACTGCACGCCGCCGTGGCCGAAGCCCTGGCGGGCGAGATCACGCTTGAGCGCGGCGACGTGATGCGGGAACTGGGGCGGGCCCTGAGCGCCCGCGGCGATCTCAGCCCGGAGCTCACCGCCCAGGCCCGCACGGCGGTGGCGCGGCAGCTTTCCGCCGCCGGCCACGACATTAATACGGTTGTGGTGGTGCGCCACACCGGCCAGGACATCGTCAAGCAGAACCGGGACCTTTGGTCCCACGACCTGGTAACAGAGGCCACGGAGCGCGTGCTGGCGCGAGCCCAGGCAGCCGGCTTTCAGGTGGCGGATACGGACGACATCCTCAAGCTTGAAGACCAGCTGGCCTGGCAGGCGCTGAACGCCGCCCAGCCCGCGCTGCCGGTGCCGGCGGACTGGCCGCTGTTCATCATTTACACCTCTGGCTCCACGGGAAAACCCAAAGGTGTGGTGCACACCCACGGCGGCTGGCTGAGCGGTATCACGCACACGATGTCGGTGGTGTTTGACGCGCAGCCCAGCGACCGGCTGTTTGTGATCGCCGACCCGGGCTGGATCACGGGCCAGTCGTATCTCATCGCGGCACCGCTGGCGGCGGGCATTACCACGATCGTGGCAGAAGGGTCACCGCTGTTTCCCCACGCCGGCCGCTTTTCCTCCATCATCGAGCGCCACCGCGCCACCCTCTTTAAAGCCGGATCCACGTTTCTCAAAGCGGTCATGACCGACCCGGCCAGCACGGCGGACATGCTCGCCTGGCAGATGAGCGGCCTGAAGGTCGGCACGTTCTGCGCCGAGCCCGTGTCGCCGGCGGTGCAGCAGTTTGCGATGGAGCAGGTCTGCGCGCGCTACATCAACTCCTACTGGGCAACGGAGCACGGGGGCATTGTGCTGAGCTGTCCCTGGGATCACCAGGAACCCCTTGCGGCCAACGCCCACACCTGGCCGCTGCCCTGGATCCAGACGGAAGTACGGGTTGTTGAGGGTGACGAAACCGGCGGATCAACCAGCAGCTGGCGGCTCGCCGAACCCGGGGAAAAGGGTGAGCTGGTGATCACCCAGCCCTACCCTTACCTCGCCCGCACCATCTGGGGTGATGCCGACAAGCTGGACTCGCCGGACTGGCGCGGGGACCTTGACCGCTTTACCGACGTCTACTTCCGCCGCTGGGAAGGTGAGCTGAGCTACACCCAGGGCGACTACGCCCGGCAGCACGCCGGCGGCGCCCTGACCCTCCACGGCCGTTCCGACGACGTGATCAACGTATCCGGCCACCGCATCGGCACCGAGGAGATCGAAGGCGCCATCCTGCGCGACAAGGTGCTGCGCAAAGACTCGCCGCTGGGGAACGCGGTGGTCGTCGGCGCGCCACACCCGGAAAAGGGCGAAACGCCCGTAGCGTTTGTGATCCCGGCGCCCGGCGCAAGCCTCGGCGATGACGACTTTGATCGCTTCAAGGCCCTCGTCCGCGCGGAGAAGGGCGTGACGGCGATCCCCGGCGATTTTCTGACGGTCGAACAGTTTCCTGAAACCCGGTCCGGCAAATACATGCGCCGCACGCTGCGAGCACTGCTGCTCGATGAGCCGCTGGGCGACGTGTCAACGCTGCGCAATCCCGAATCGGTGGCGCAGATCCGCGACCGGGTTGCCCAGTGGCGGGCGTTTGGGCAGCTCGCCCTGGCGCGGGAAATTGTTCAAGCCTACCGCTACGTACGGATTGAAAAACACTGGCTCGACGAGGGCCGCTACGTGGCGCTGCTGTACATCACCCATCCGCCGGTGAATGCGCTCAGCGAGCGATGCCTCGATGAGCTGCATACCGCCATCACCCATCTGTCGAAGCAAACCGATCTGGCGGGCGTGATCGTCAGCGGCGCCGGCAACGCTTTTGTCGCCGGCGCCGACGTGCGGGAACTGCTGGAGATTGGCGAAGCCCGGGATCGGGACAGTGCCGCCACGCCGCCAAACGCGGCGCAGACCGCCTTCAATGCCCTGGAGACACTGCCGATGCCGGTGCTTGCCGCCATCAACGGCCCGGCCCTGGGCGGCGGTAACGAACTGGCGTTGGCCTGCACCTATCTGATCGCCGACGCCGGCGCCCGCTTCGGGCAGCCGGAAATCAATCTTGGTTTGCTGCCCGGCTACGGCGGCACCCAGCGGCTGCCCCGGCGGCTCTATCGGCAGCGCGGCGAGGAAGGGCTTAAAGACGCGCTGGGCGTCATGCTTAACGGCCGGTCGGTGGACGCGGACGGGGCGCTCGCACTCGGCATGATCGACGAGATTTCCCCCACCGGCGGCGTGGTGGCGCACGCGGTACACCGGCTGCGCGAATACCTCGCCGGCGAGGGTCCGGTGGTCGCAGCGCAGGAAGCGCGCGGCGAGGAACTCGCGCAGCGGGAATCCCCGCTGCCGTTTGAAGCGGGCTGGCTCGACGCGGGATATCTCGCCCAGGTGGTCACGCAGTCGCAGGCGGCCGGCCGCGGCGCATCGGTGGAGCGCATCGTCGAGGCGGTAAAAAGGGGCGCGGAACACGGCCAGACGCGAGGCTTAGCCCGGGAGGCGGAGCTGTTTGTGGACGCCGTGTGCGACTCCGACGCAGGACCGCCCGGCATCCGCGCGTTTCTCGAACGCCGCAGTCCGGCCCTGCCCATGCGCCCGACGCCGGTGCCGGCGGAGCCGGACGAGGCCACCCGGCAGGAGCTGGAGGCCGCGGGCAAACTGCTGCCTCTAGGGGCGGCGTTTTATCCCGGCGTGACGGCGATTCCGCCTTACCAATACGGGCTGGGCGTCAGCAAACGGCTGGCCGACGGTACCCCCGATCACGGCGACCCGAGCGAAGCCGAGCGGCTGGTGGTATTTCCCACGCCGGAACCCGGCCCCAACGATGCGCTGGTCTACGTGCTTGCCTCGGAGCTTAACTTCAACGACATCTGGGCCATCACCGGCATTCCCGTATCACCGTTTGACGCGCGGGACGTGGACGTGCAGGTCACCGGTTCCGGCGGCGTCGCCATCATCGCGGCGCTGGGCTCGGAGCTGGTGCGGGAGGGTCGGCTGCAGGTAGGCCAGCTAGTCACGATCTACTCAGGGCAAAGCGAACTGCTGTCGCCGGACCAGGGCCTGGACCCGATGGCAGCGGACTTCCGGATCCAGGGCTACGAGCGCAACGACGGCAGCCACGCCCAGTTTCTGGTGGTGCAGGGCCCGCAGCTTCACGCCAAGCTGCCGGGCCTGACGCTGGAGCAGTCCAGCGCCATCGGCCTGACCCAGGGCACCATCCACCGGGCGCTTTACCGGACGCTGGACGTGCGGCCCGGCGCCGGCCTGTTTGTGGAAGGCGCCGCCACCGGTACCGGTATGGAATGCCTGCGCAGCGGTCTCGCCAGCGGTCTCAAGGTGGTCGGCATGGTGTCGTCGGAGCCCCGGGCCGAGCAGGTACGGGCGCTTGGCGGTTATCCGGTAAATCGGAAAGACGACCGCTGGGCGGACATCTTCACCTCGGTCCCGGATGAACCGTCCCAGTGGCCACAGTGGGAGGACGCCGGGAACGATTATGTGGCGGACGCCCGCGCCGGCGCCAGCGGATCCATCGACTACGTGGTGTCCCACGCCGGTGAGCGGGCGTTTCCCCGAGCTTTTCAACTCTTAAGCGAAGGCGGCGTGCTGACGTTCTTTGGCGCCTCGTCCGGCTATCGCTTCACCTTCATGGGCAAGGACGGCGAGGTGCCGGTGCCGGAGCTGCTGCACCGGGCGCGGCTGCGGGCCGGGCAAACCGTGCTGGTGATGTACGGGCCGGGTGCGGACGACGCCGTAGTAGACCCGGTAGCCATCGAGGCCATCGAAGCCGCCGGCCACCGGGGTGCCCGGGTGGCGGTGCTCAGCGACACCATCGAGCAGCGGGAATTTGTGAACTCCCTGGGCTTTGGCGCAGCGCTCGCCGGCGTCGTAAGCGTCGAGGCGATCGCCCGGCGCCTGGGGGACGAGTTTGACCCGCCGGCGCCGCTGGCCCCCATGCCCGATCCATTTTCCGAGTCGGCGCAGTTTAAGGAGGCGGTGCGACAGTTTTCCGACCGCACGCTGAAACCCATCGGCTCCGCCATTGCGCCGCTGCTGCGCAATACGCTCGACCGGCGCGGCCTGCCGGACGTGGTGTTTGAGCGCGCCCAGCGGGATTCGCTGCCGCTCTCAACCTCGCTGGTGAAACCCAATACCGGCCGCGTGATCTACGCCGAAAACATGGCCGGCCAGCGCTACACCTTCTACGCCCCGCAGGTCTGGATGCGCCAGCGCACCATCATCATGCCGACGGCGGAAATCCGCGGCACGCACCTGAATACCTCGCGGGAGTTTGCCGAGGTCCAGGAGCGCGTGGCGGCGGGCATGATCAACGTGGTGGAACCGGTACCCGTGCCGTTTCTCGACGTACCGGCGGCGCACCAGGCCATGTGGGAAAACCGCCACGAGGGGGCCACCTACGTGGCCATGCATGCCATCCCCCGGGCGGGACTGAAAACCCGCGACGACCTTTACCGGGCCTGGGCCATGGCGGACGCGCAGGCCCGCGGTGAGGAAGTGATGGATATCGATACCGGGTCAGCAGGGACTTTGCGATGACTGAAACGCTTACGGGCCCGACGCCCAAACTTGAAGGCCGCCACGTGGTGCTCACCGGCGCCGCGGGCAATATCGGCGGCTACATCACCCGGGAACTGCTCCGGGAAGGGGCCAACATCACCATTACCGGCCGCAACGCCGAGCGGCTGGACAACCTGATGCAGAGCGTTGCGAAAGAAGGATTTGACCCGGCCCGCCTGTATCCGGTCACCGGCGACTGCGCGCTGCCGGAGGTTTGCGCAGAAATCTGCGAGCGCGCCGTAGGTCACTTCGGCCCGATCCACGTGCTGGTAAATAACGCCGGCGGCGCGGGACCCAAACAGACGCTGGAAAACATCCCCTTTACGGACCGGGATAAGAAAAACCTCGGCGAAGACGAAACGATGTTCGAGGCCGCCATGAACCTGTTGGGCGGCCCCTGGAATATGGTGCGGGCCGCGCTGCCGGGGCTTGCCAGCGGCGCGTCCGTAATCAACATCTCCACCATCTTTTCCCGCACCGAGTACTTTGGCCGCATCGCCTACGTGGCGCCAAAGTCGGGGCTCAACGCCCTGTCGCTGGGACTGGCTCGGGAACTGGGCACCGGGCCCCAGGCCATTCGGGTCAACACAATCTTTCCCGGACCGATCCGCTCGGAGCGCATCGACACGGTCTTCGCCGCCATGGATGACCTGCAGTCGCTGCCGGCGGGCAGCACCTCGGCACATTTCCGCGGCCTGATGCTGCATCAGCGGCCGGACGATGACGGAAACCTGGATTTTCGCTATCCCACCCCGCAGGACGTGGCCAGTTCCATCTCCTTCCTGGCCAGCGACGCCGGCCGCGGTCTCGCCGGTCACGCGGTGGAGGTCACCAACGGCATGCAGGTGCCGGCACAGAGTCGCTTCAAGCTCGTTTCCTGGCCCGACAACCGGCTTGCGGATCTCACGGGCCAGTTGGTGCTGGTGCTCGGCGGCGGCGACACGGACGAAGCGCTGGCGTTTGCCCACAGTCAGCACAACTTCGGCGCCCAGGTGGTGGTTGGTCTCAGGTCGCTGGAAGCGGTGGGCCAGGCACGCGCCGCGCTGGATAATCATCCCGGCATCCAGCTGCAGCATCTGAATCCGCTGCGGACCGAATCGGTGGAGCGCGTGTTTGACCTGATCGGCGATCAGTACGGCCGCCTCGATGGGGTCATCATCCTGCCGACCACACCGAACGGCCAGCACGGCTATACGCTGTCCACCGCCAGCAGCGATGACGTGCTGGGTTTTGTCGAAAATGAACTGGTGGCGCCGGTGGCCTTCGCCGCGGCCCTGAGCCGCCAGGCGCGCCAGTGGCCGGAACAGAAAGATGCGCCAGTGGTGACCTACGTGACCAACCCCGATGACGGCCGGGGCAACCGGCTGAACGAAATCAAGCGGGCGTCGGTGGAAGCCCTGATCCGAGTCTGGCGGGCGGAGCAGCAGTTTCACATGCAAGGGGGAGATCAGCCCTGGGCGATCGCGGCCAATCAGCTGGTGCGCTACGACAACAGCGAGGGCGACAACCTGGCTTTCGCCACCGACTGGGCGATCACCCTGAACAACCGGGTGCGGCGCATGGACGCCATCAACCTTTGGATTCCCAAATCGGTCCGCCGCGCCACCGGCAAGTCCGCGATGCCGATTTCCCTGCAGCGCGTGCTCCCGGGCCTGCACCACGGTCGCACCGCGGTGATCACCGGCGGCAGCCTGGGCATCGGCCTGCAGCTCGGCCGTTTTCTGGCCCTGGCCGGCGCACGGGTGCTGCTAACGGCCCGCAGCCAGAACAAACTCGACGCCGCCCGGGAAGCCCTGATAGAGGAACTGCGCGGGGTGGGCTACGCGAGCCCGGAAGACCGGGTGCAGGTGCTGGCCGACATCGACGTGGGTGATCCGGCGGCCCTGGAACGGCTGTTTGACGAAACCATGCGCCTGTTTGGCGGCGCCGACTTCCTGATCAATAACGCCGGCATCGCCGGCGCTGAAGAAATGGTGGTGGACATGTCGCTGGAGGACTGGAACCGCACCATGGACGCCAACCTGATCAGCAACTTTGATCTTATCCGGCGGTTTGCGCCGGTGATGAAGTCCCGCGGCCGGGGCAGCGTGCTCAACGTGTCGAGCTACTTCGGGGGTGAAAAGTACCTGGCGGTGGCCTACCCCAATCGCGGCGACTACGCGGTGAGTAAAGCGGGCCAGCGGGTGCTGGCGGAAATTCTGTCCCGCCACCTCGGGCCGGAAATCCAGATCAACGCCATGGCCCCCGGGCCCGTGGACGGCTCCCGGTTGCGGGGGCTTGAAGGCGCCCCGGGCCTGTTTACCCGCCGCGGCCGGCTGATCCTGGAAAACATCCGCATGAACCGGGTCCACGAAGCGCTGCTCAAGTGCCCCGCCGCCGAGCTCGAGGCAGTACTCGAACGGCTGTCCGCCAACCGGCTTGAGAGCCTGCTTCAGTGGCACGAGGCGCCGGAACCCATGAAACGCATGTTCGCCCAGACGCAGGAAAGCGCTTCCGACGCGCCAGCCGGCCGCTATCTCCTCAACCGGCTCATGGCCCGAAAGCTGGCCGACCGGCTGACCGCCGCGGACCTGGTGGACGAGGAGCGCGCGGAAGCCTTCGTGGCCGGGGTGGAGGCGCCGGAGGGCGACTTCTTTCCCCAGGAGGCCGTGGACAAGGCCGCGAAGAAAATCGAAGCAGGCATTATCAACCGCCTGCATCTGCACAAGATGCCGACGGATGAACAGGTGGCCATCTCCACGGTATTCAGCCTCGCTGACCAGATTGTCAGCGGTGAGACCTTCCACCCTTCCGGCGGGCTCAAATTTGACCGTTCGGTCACCGAAGGGGAAATGATGCTGCCCGCGGGCGCTGACCGACTCAACGAGCTCGCCGGCCGCAACGTGGTGATCTTTGGCGAGGTGATGGTGGACGAAATCATCGCGATCGCCCGCGGCTATGCCCAGCACCGGGTGCAGAGCATCACTGCGCTGGTCAAGACCGACAAAGCGGCGGCGGCGCTGACCAATCTCGAGTTTCCCGCATCCCCCGGGTTTACGCTGAACGTAGAGTTGATTGGCGACGACCTGGAGGCCGGCCTGAAAAAAGTCCGCGAGGAGGTCGGCAAGATTCACATCGTGGTCAGCACGCCGCCGGGCCGACTGCCGCTCAAACCGCTGGCCGCCGCCGCGGGAGAATCCTGGGATCGGGTTCTCACCACGGAAGACTTTTCCAACGTGGTGCGGGATCACCTTACGCACCACTTTCGCGTGGCCCGCCAGGCCGCCCTGATCACCCACTGCCAGATTGTGTTGCTTACCGCCGCCACGTCCCGCGCCTCCACGCGGGAAGAGTTCGCTCTGGCGCTGTTTGCCAAAAACGCGCTGCACGCCCTCACGGTCACCCTCGGTGTTGAGTCCGAGCGGCTCGCCACCGCGCCGGCGGTAAACCAGGTGCAGCTCACGCGCCGGGCACGCACCGAGGAACCGGCCAATGATCGGGAACTGGAGGAGGAAATGCGCCGCATGGTGGACGCGGTGCTGCTGTGTTCGGTGCCCGCGCCGGGCCCGGACAGCAGCCGGTATCTGTCGCGAATCTTCCGCGGCAACGCGGTAACCGTTTAGCGCATCGCCGGTCCGGTGAAGCGCGGAGTCCGTGAGAAAAACGCGCGGCCGGGCGCTGCCGCCGGTGCGGAAAGCCCAAACCTTCGCCCTCCTCAGAGCATCCCATTCGGCGAGAGATCCGGTTGAGGCTTCAGCGATAGGGTTGCTTATAGACCACGCCTTGTTTCATGACGAAAACCACGTCGCGGAGTTCCTCAACGTTCACCGTCGGATCGCCGCTCACAGCAATCAGGTCGGCGTACTTGCCCGCCTCCAGCGTGCCGAGGACGTCAGACTTCCCGAGATTGTCGGCACCATGGACCGTGGCAGTGACTATCGCTTCCAGCGGTGTCAATCCAGCTTCGACAAGAAGGCTGAATTCCCGGGCATTGTCGCCGTGCTGCGACACGTAGCTGTCAGTGCCAAAAGCGATCCTGACGCCGTTGCGGTGAAGCAGACCCACGTTTTCAATAAGCTGCGGACCCACCCGGAGAGCTTTGGCCCTCACTGCCGGCGCAAAAAAGGAGTCTGCGTCGCGGGCGATTTCCGCAACGGTCGCACCCGCCAGGATCGTTGGCACCAGGTAAGCCCCGGTTTGCTTGAACAGGCGAATGGACTCGGCGTTGGCAAAGGTGCCGTGCTCGATGCTGTCAACGCCGGCCCGCAGCGCTGCGTTGATGCCGTCAGCATTATGCGCGTGGGCTGTCACCCGCCGGCCCAGGGAATGGGCCGTCTGAACAATGGCGTTCTGCTCATCGTCAAAAAATTGCTGCCCGGTTCCCGCAGCGGTGTCCGAAAGAACACCACCGGTGGAGACATATTTGATCTGATCCGCCGATCGACGGATCTGGTTTCTCACGGTTCGCCGGCAGTCGTCCGCGCCGTCGCAGACGCCGGTGTGTTTGATCACCGCAAATACGTCATCCCGGTAGCCGTGGCGCTGGCCGTGCCCGCCGGTTGGTGAAATGACGTCACCCGCGGCAAAAATACGCGGACCCGGCACGTAGCCGTTTTTGATGGCGTCGCGCAGGGCAAAAACTGCGTCACCCCCGCGACCGCCTAGGTCCCTGACCGTCGTGAAACCGGCGAGCAGCGTGACGCGCGCGTTGTTTGCTGCAAACAGAGCGGTCGCAGGGTGCGAGAGCTCAACGCGGCGCAGTTTTGCCCCGGCATTCAGCTGATCGGTGATGTGAACGTGGCCGTCGATCAGGCCGGGCAACACAAAATACTCAGACAGATCTTGAATGGTGACTCGGTCGTCTTGTGCCGCGCTCAGGGCCGATGCGGTGACGAACCCCTTTTCTACGCTCACAACGAGGCCATCGCGGACGACCACGCTCGCTTCCTCCTTGACCGGAGCGCCGGGTACGTCCAGCAGTTTCCCGGCATGCACGACGACATAATCGGCCGCGACCAGCGGGCCTGGCATGGCGAGCAGGGCCGCCAGCACACCAGACCAACAACGAATCATTCGGTGGCGTCCGTCAGGAAGCGACGGATGTCAGCCACGATGGCCTGCCGGCTCGCACTGTTGTGCCACAGGCGGTGGCCCGTTTCGTAGTGGCTCATCTCCACCCGGCGAGCATCGATGCCGAAATTGGCAAACACGCGCTCGGAGTCAAAAAACGGTGTGTAGAGATCGTAGTAGGCAACGGCAACCTGCACCTTGAGCGCCGCGTTTTCTTGCATGACCGATGCGAGCTGGCCGGCAACCTCTATCCGGCCGCTGCGTTTGGCCTGGCGAAAGGCCTGGGGTTTTGTGAAAACGCTGAGGTCCGGGCTCCAGGTCCAGTCCTTCCCAACACGCGCATTCCAAGCCTGGTAGGGCCGGTTCATCGCCACTCCCAGATCCGCCGACAGATGGCGGTTGATCGCCGCAGCGTAGGCGTGGCTGTAAACCGCGGTGGACGGGTCCGTTTCGGAGGGCTCTGCTGCATTGGGGTCCGGAGCACGGCCGACGTAGCGCCCGTCGCTGTAGCCCACCACGAGTCCGCGGTCGCGCAATAGTTCAGCTCGAAATCGGGCTACGGAAACGCGAAAGTGGGCATTCAGGATGAACTCGGCATCCAGACCAATGAGCCTGGACATGCGGTCAGCGAGGCTTTGGCGTTCGGCGTCGGCGAGGTTGCTGCCTCGAAACAGCGCGGCAAAATAGTCACCCCGGGCAAACTGCCGCGCCTCCTCGACAAATTCTTCCAGCGTCTGCCCGCCGCCGGCTTTGCCGTGGTAATGGGCAATCGCCGCCATGGTTGGAAGAAAACTTACATAGCTGAGCGGATTGCCGACCAACGGGTCCAGTCCCAAAAAGTCGAGGGCTGGCCCGTGCAGCAGCAAACCGTTCAGAGCCATCTCATGCGGCGGATAGGACAGCTTGCGCGCGATGGTCACGGCCCGCGTGGTGCCATAGCTCAGCCCAAGAATGTACTTGGGAGAGTTCCAGCGCTCGTTTTCTGTGATCCAGCTGTGGATGAAGCTGGCCATGGAAGCGGTATCTGCCGCCATGCTCCAGAATTCGGTATTCCTGCCCGCGCCAACGGCCCGGCTGAACCCGGTGCCAACCGGATCGACAAATACAAAATCGGAGACATCAAACAGACTGTCCGGGTTGTCAACAAGCTCAAACGGAGCCGCCCCATCATCAGTTCCGGTCGGTTGTTCGGTATGACGAACCGTTTTAGGACCGAGGAATCCAACGTTCATCGATCCGGACGCAGCGCCCGGCCCACCGCTGAAAACAAACACCACCGGTCGCTCGCCGGTTCCGCCGTCCGCCACGTAGGCCGTCGACCAGACGGCGGCAACCGGTTTCCCAGCTTCATCCCGCAGCAGCGTCTCGCCCGCGGTCGCCGTATACCGTACTGCTTCACCCCCAGTCGTGATCCGGTGCTCGCTCGTGAAGCGAATCGCTTCCTGTCCCTCGTCGGCGTCTGCAAAGGAAACGCCTGTGGCAGCAGCGATCAGCAGGACGGCGGCCGACCAGCTTTGACTTTTATTTGTTGGACTCATTTGATTACCCCTCTTCTCCGGGCCCGATGGTGCGGACCAGTTTCCGTAGATCCCGGGGGTACGTTCTCACAACGGACCCTCCGGTTGTCTCACGCCAGCCACGGGTTGGCCGTCAGGTGCCGCTTCTCAAAAGCATCGATCAGGTCGACCTTTTCCAGCGTCGAACCAATAGCATCCAAACCGCGAAGCAGGGCGTCTTTTTCGATGGGCGTGATGGCAAACTCGAAGACCCTGCCGGCTGGCATTTCAATGCGCTGCTGCTCAAGATCAATGGCAATTTCTGCGAGCGCGGGATCTTCCGCCAGGGCCGCAAACCCGGCAAAAGCATCTCTATCCAGTTCAACGGTCAGCAGACCGTTGCGGTGACAGTTATCGAAAAAGATCCCCGCGAAGGTGGTTCCGATCAATGCCCGGATGCCGAGTTGTTTCAGACCCCAAACGGCATGTTCCCGGCTGGATCCGCAGCCGAAGTTGGGTCCGACGGCAAGAAACCGAGCGTCCTGCCACGGTGGCTGGTTCAGCACAAACGTGGGATCCGGTGCCCCGGACTTGAGAAAACGCTGGTCAAAAAAGACGCCGCGGCCGAGGCCCTGTCTGTCGATACCTTTCAGAAACTGCTTGGGCATGATGACGTCGGTATCGATGTTGGCCGCCAGCATCGGCGCGACCACACCGCGAACCGTCAGGAACGGCTCCATCAGGCCCGCGCCTCCCGACGCAACGCTCGCACGTCGCAAAGATGACCGCACAGGGCAGCCGCCGCGACCATCGCCGGGCTCATCAGATGCGTGCGTACGCCGGCGCCCTGCCGGCCCTCAAAATTACGGTTGGTACTGGACGCGCAGCGATCTCCCGGCTTGAGCACGTCGTCGTTCATCCCAAGGCACATGGAGCAGCCGGATTGACGCCACTCAAAACCGGCATCGACAAAGATCTGTCCCAGACCTTCCGCCTGCGCCTGGGCTCGTACCGCGGTTGACCCCGGCACGATCATGGCCCGAACGGTTTCGCAGACCCTTTTTCCTTTGACGATGGCGGCTACCTCTCGAAGGTCCTCGATGCGCGAGTTGGTGCAGGACCCGATAAACGCGTGGGTGATTTCCACATCGATCATCGGGGTGCCGGGTTTGAGGCCCATGTACCTGAGTGCCCGAACCAGGTCGCGGCGCCGTTGGGGGTCGGGCTCGCCGGCCGGATCGGGTACCCGACCACCGATAGTCGCGGCCTGATCCGGGCTTGTCCCCCAGGTGACCAGCGGCTCGATGGTCCCCGCATCGAGCGAGACCACCCTGTCGAAACGAGCGCCCGGATCCGTTTTCAGCTGCCGCCAGGCGGCCACGGCCTGCCGCCAGATGTTTCCCCGGGGGGCCCGCGGCCTTCCAGCGAGATAGTCGTAGACCTTGTGGTCGGGCGCAATCAGGGCGCCCCGGGCACCCGCCTCCACTGCCATGTTGCAGATTGTCATGCGGGCCTCGATGCTCAGCGCCGCAATGGCCGAGCCGGAAAACTCGATGGCATAGCCCGTCGCGCCGGAGGCACCAATCTGCCTGATGACAGCCATGATGATGTCTTTGGAGGTAACGCCAAAGCCCGTCGCACCCTCAACGATGACATGCAGCGTCTTCAGCCGTTTGTAAGATAGGGTCTGGGTTGCCAGCAGATGTTCAATGCTTGAGGTGCCAATGCCGAACCCTAAGGCGCCGAGGGCGCCGTAGGTGGTGGTGTGACTGTCCCCGGCGGCCACCACCATGCCGGGAAGAACAAACCCCTGCTCCGGCGCCACAACGTGCTCGATGCCCTGTCGGGGGTCGAGGATGTCGAAGTACTCAATGTCGAAAGCCCGGCAGTTTTCTGCAAAGTAATTGACCTGCAGGGCGCCGCCTTCCTGCGGAGCAACGGCTCGCCGCCGGGGGCTGGTGGAGTTGACGTGGTCGACCACGGCGAGATGCGTCTGCGGCCGGCGGACGCCACGGCCCGCCTCCCGCAAGCCGCCGAAGGCCTGGGGACTGGTGTATTCATTTAAAACCTGCCGGTCTACGTACAGCAGCACGTGTCCCCGATCGTCCAGCGGGCAGACGGTGTGTGCGTCGATCAGCTTGTCGTAGAGCGTTCTCGGGCCATGCATCAGCAGTCGCGTTTGTCGGCTTGGGCCTGCCTGGCGCGGGGCCGCAGCGCAGCGCTTTTGGCATTGGCAGCATGCTAGCGTTCAAGAAATGTAGTGCAATGGTGTAAATGTGAGGCGAAAGAACACGTTTCATGTTTAATTTGCCGATGGATCAATAGCCCATCATGCGGACGCACTGCTCGCTGTTCAGGAACTGTTCCAGAAACTCGACGCAGACGCGCAGCTTGGCCGAGTGGGAAAGGCGCGTGGGATAGACGGCCCAGACGTTCGCTTCCTGCGTGTACTCCGGCAGGATCTGGACCAGTTCCCCCGCGTCGATATAGGGCTGCGCGTCCCACAGCGATCGCAGCACAATGCCCCGTCCGTGGCGTGCCCAGAGCAGGACAATCTCGCCGTTGTTGGTGGATAGGTGACCACTCATGGGAACGTTGAGCGCTTTGCCCTTTCGCTTAAGGTGCCAGATGCCAAAGGGGGAATTGCGTTCCCGCAGCACAAGGCATTCGTGATTCGACAGATCGTCGATCGACTGCGGTGTCCCATTTTTCTTGAGGTAATCGGGGGATGCACACAGCACGCGAACATTTTTCCTGAGCAGCTTGCAGATGTGCTGCTGCGGCAGGTCATCGCCGACCCGGATCTCAAGGTCGAACCCCTCGCGAATGATGTCCACAGTGCGGTCAAACACCTCGAGGCGCAGTTCGAGGTCTGGATGTTTGTCTGATAGTAACGAGATTGCCGGCGCCACACATCGACGACCGTAGCCAAAGGTGCTGCAGACCTGCAGCAGGCCTCGCGGGATGGACTGGGCCTGGGTCAGGTCATCGACCATATCATCGAAGTCCGCCAGGATCCGCCGGGCCCAGCGCTGGGTGCGCTCTCCGTCGTCGGTGAGCACCAGGCGACGCGTGGTGCGATGGAGCAGGCGGGTTTTCAGCGTGGACTCCAGTATCCCGATGCGCTTACTCACATAGGCGGGCGACTGGCCCAACTCTTCGGAAGCGGCCGCAAAGCTCTGCTTTCGGATTACAGTCAAAAAGACCTTGAGGTCTTTGGGCAGCGGAATTTCGGCCTGTTGGCCCATGATGACGGTCATGAGTTCCTCTTTATGGGTTGATCCTTGCTATTGAACACGTTTCATGTTCTGAGCTATCACATTAATGATGTTCATCACCTTATCGTCAAGCAATAGTATCGAGACACCTGAATAGTCGTGGCCGCCGCCCAGCCGGTGAGGAAGGGGAAACATGAGTCATTCAAACGTCCATTCACCCAGTCAAACTCGGCCGCGGCGTTTGCCCCGGTGGGTTTCCATCGCACTGGCGCTCGCCGCAGCACCCGCCGCGTTTGCTCAGGAAACTGATACCGGCGATGAACTGGAAGAGGTGGTGGTGACCGGGAGCCGGATCCAGCGATCCGGGTTTGTGACCTCAACCCCCGTCAACGTCATCGGCCAGGAAACCATCGGCGAATCCGGTTTCGTCAACATCAACGACGTGCTGCGCATGGATCCATCAATCGGCGTTGGTTTGAGCGGCGCCAACAGCAGTCCCGGCGGGCTGCCCAACGCGCAGGCTGGTGCCGGGTTCATTAACTTGCGCGGACTGGGCACGGACCGGAGTCTGGTGCTTGTTGACGGACGGCGCCGCGTCTCCGGGAGCTCCAACTCCTCAGCCGTCGATGTGTCGATGATTCCCGCCGGACTGATCGAGCGCGTTGAGGTTATCACTGGAGGCGCATCGGCGGTCTACGGCGCGGACGCCGTGAGTGGCGTTGTGAACATGATCATGAAAGACAACATCGATGGACTGGAGCTGTCGGTGGGTGCGGGATTTGGCAGCGAGGGCAGCGGCGGTGAGCGGGTTTCTTTTGATCTCGCCGGGGGATCGGAGTTTGCCGGAGGTCGGGGCACCGCGATGTTTGGGTTCAGCTATGCTGAAGAAGATGAGCTGACGGCGCTGCAAAGAGACTTTTCGTCTACCCAGCTCAGCCTGGTGCCCAATCCGGCCAATACCGGGCCCAGCGATGGCATCCCTGATCGCATTCACATCAGCAACGATCAATTTTGGATCTTTCCCTACAGCGGTTCGTTCAATATCGGTGGTACCTGGTACACCGTCGATTCCGGTGTCCGGCCGATCGATCAGGGGAACCCGGTTTTTGGCATTCGCGGAATCGGCGCCGAAGGCTTTCAGCCGATCGATTTCAACCGCCTGCGAACCGCTCAGGAGCTGATGGCCTTTCGCTTTGACATGGACTTTGAGCTGACCGATCGGGTCAATTTTTTTGTTGAAGCTGAGTTCGGCGAAACCGACTCCGAGGGGGCCGGTCAGCCGGATAACACCATCGCAGTGCCGGGTGTGGCGCTCAACACGATTCGCCGGGAAAACCCCCTGCTGCCGCCGGATCTTGCTGCGTTGATGGACGCCAACGGTGTGACGCAGTTCAACTACAACCAGGCTTATCGGTCCTGGGGTAATCGCTCGCCGATTTTTGAACGCCAGAGCTATACGGTCACCGCGGGCCTTCAGGGTGTGCTCGAAAACGACTGGAACTGGGAGGTCTTTCTGCAGGACGGCCAATACGAAAACAACTCGAGATGGCAGAATTTCACGCTCTTTGAGCGGGTTGCGAACGCGATTGATGTCGTCGCTGATCCGGTGACGGGGGCGCCGGTATGTCGCAGCGGCGCTCCGGGCTGTGTGCCTTTCTTTCCGCTGGGATTTGATCGGCCATCCGACGAGGCGCTCGACTATATCCAGACCACGGTTCTGCGGTTTCACCGCAACGAGCAGCAGATGGCTTCCGCCACAATGACCGGGAGTTTTCCCGGGCTTGCCGCCGGCGACATGCAGTTTGCCGCCGGGCTTGAGTATCGCGAGGAGTCGATCATTACGCAGGACGAGGAGCTGGCGCAGCAGGGTGCGGTGCACCTTTTCCGGGGGGCGCAACCGCAGAACGCGGACCTTTCAGTCGCCGAGGCGTATCTGGAGGTGGTTGCACCGCTCCTGGTCGACGCGAGTTTTGCCAGGCAGCTGGATATTGAAGCGGCTATTCGGGTTTCCGACTACGACACGATCGGCAATACAACAGCGGGAAAACTCGGGTTCAACTGGGCACCCACCGACGATTTTCGCATTCGCGCTTCCGCGGCGACCAGCGTGCGGGCACCTAATCTCTCGGAGCTGTTCAACCCGGGAATCACCGCCGGCGCGTTTCTGGTCGATCCCTGCGACATCACGCAGATCAATCTCGGCTCGCCAACGCGGGCGGCCAACTGCGCAGCGCTGGGTATTCCGGCGGGCTGGGTCGATCCCAACGCAGCGCCGGCGAAGGAAGTGGTCACCGGTGGCAACCCCAATCTGCAGGAAGAAGAGTCGGATTCCTTCACGGTTGGCGCCGTCATCACACCATCGGCAATCGACAATCTGCAGTTCTCAATCGACTATTGGGATATCGAGATTACCGACGCGGTGGGTTCTTTTAACGTCAACGACATTATTACCAACTGCGTAGATTCTCCCACCGTCGATAACGCCTTCTGTGCTCAGATCGAACGCGAACCCGGGCCTATCTACTCCCTGCGCAGAATCGATGTAGCAACGATCAACGTGGGGGAACTGAAAGCCGCGGGCATTGATTTTGCCGGCCGCTACGGTTTCGACGCCTGGAATGGATACATCAACGTATCTTTGGGGGGCACCTACCTGCTGGACCATGAACAGCTTGTTGATGAGAACGACCCGTCGACGCTGCTGCAGACCAAGGAAAATCCGGATAACCCGGAACTGCGGGCAAACCTCAATCTGAGCTACGTCAATGGACCACTGAACGTTGGCCTAAACACCCGCTATATCGGCTCAACAAAGATGGATCCGAATGTGAGCAATGAGTCGATCGATCTGAACAACATCGGCAGCAAGGTGTATAACGACCTGATCGTCGGCTACGAGTTCAACAACTCGCTGCAGCTGTCCGCATCCTTTATTAACCTGGCGGACGTCGACCCCCCGCGCCGGGCAGACAACATCTATCTTGGCGGCCGGGGCAACTACGACAACTTTGGACGTCTCATCTCGCTCCGCGCCTCCTATCGATTTTAGGGCGCGCCGTCGCGCGGTCCAATGCACGGGCGCTGGCCTCTGGCAAAATGTCCGGGCCGATCATCGCGGTGGTCATTGCAGATGTGATGGGGGATGCGTAAAGCGTGTTTGCCGGCTTCAAATCGAGGAAAATCCAGGCCAACGGCCGCAGAATTTTTTGCCGCACCGGCGGTGCGGGCCCACCGCTGCTGCTGCTTCACGGACATCCGCAAACGCACGTGATCTGGCACAAAGTGGCCGACAAGCTCGCTGAACAATTTTCCGTAGTGGCGGCGGATCTGCGCGGCTATGGCGATTCGGAGAAGCCGGGCTACTCGCCGCACGCGCAAAACTACGCAAAGCGGGTCATGGCGTTGGATCAGCTCGAGCTGATGCAGGCCCTCGGCCACGACACGTTTTCCATCCTTGCTCACGACCGCGGCGCGCGGGTCGCGCATCGGCTCGCCGCGGACGCCCCGTCGTCGGTGGAGAGGATGCTGCTGCTTGATATCGCACCGACCCTGGCCATGTACCGGCAGACCAACGAGGCGTTTGCCCGCGCTTACTGGCACTGGTTTTTCCTCATTCGTCCGGCCCCCTTGCCGGAGTCTCTGATTGAGGCAGACCCCGGTCGATATCTTGAGGCGGTGATGGAGGCCCGAAGTTCAGGGCTCGCCGTGTTTTCCAGGGAAGCGCTGAGTGAATACCGTCGATGCCTTGCCCTGCCAGGCACCGCGACGGGTATTTGCGAAGACTACCGGGCAAGCGCGGGCATTGACCTCACTCATGATCAGGAGGATATCAACGATGGCCGCAGCGTCCGCTGCCCCATACGGATCCTGTGGGGTCAGGACGGTACCGTCGGCCAGTGTTTTGAGCCGCTAAAGGAGTGGCGGAAAGTCGCCAGCGACGTCAGCGGCAAGGCGCTGCCCTGCGGCCACTATATCCCCGAGGAACTGCCGGCCGAGCTTCTTGCTGAGGCTATTGGCTTTTTTGTAAGTTGAGCCCGGAACCGCCGTCCGGGATGACCTGCCTGGCATTTTCCGAAGTGCCCTCCACCGGGCCGAACCGGCGCGCAGCAGCAGGGTAAAGGTCAGCAGTGTTCTGAGTCGATGCAGGTAACATCGGCTGTGTCAGGTTCACTTTCTTGACTGTATTCCTTACGCACAGTCGGAAAGCTGACCCCATTGCACAGAAAGTTAACCTGCCCCCATCGCACGGTCGTCCCCAAGCACCCGCGGCTGCTTTAGACTGCAAGGGGTTAATCGCAAGAGAAACGCCATGGCGCAAGCCCGCTACCACTGGTCCATATTCGTCGTGGCCGGCATTGCCTTTGCCACCGGACCCGCCGCGGCACAATCGCTGGTGCCGTTCACCGATGTCATCGACTTCGCCACGGGCGGTCGGCACGCCTGCGCGGTGACCGCCAGCGGGACCGTCAAGTGTTGGGGGGACAACGAGAAAGGCCAGGTCGGTGACGGTACCGTGGAAACGCGCCGGGCCCCCGTCACCGTGATCAGTTCGGGCGCCGTTGCCGTGGACGCCGGCGCCGAACACAGTTGCGCGCTGATGGCCGGCGGAACCATGAAGTGCTGGGGCGACAACACCTTCGGGGCCATCGGCGACGGCACGACAGAGGAGCGCCTGATACCGACCGACGTGATCAACCTTGCAAACGTGGTGGATATCGCGACCGGGAGCGGTCACACCTGCGCCCTGCGGGGCACCGACAGCCAGGCGCTTTGCTGGGGCTTTAATGGCTTTGGCCAGCTCGGAAGCGGCAACACCGACAATCAGTCCACACCGGGCAACGTCGTCCTTGCGCCCCCGTTTGTCCAGCTGTCGGCAGGCCAGGACAACGTCTGTGGCGTGACCATCACCGGCACCGTGTCCTGCTGGGGCGTTTACGACCGTCGTTGCGCCTTCGGTGGCTGCGCGTTCGACGCTTTTCTTATACCGAGCAGGGTCGACGGGTTGACCGGGATTGCCCAGGTCAGCGCGGGCGAGTACTTTCAATGCGCGGTGTCCGATGCCGGCGCCGTGCAGTGCTGGGGCGACAACTACGACGAGCAGCTCGGTGACCTGGGCACCCAGGAACCGCCGCCCTTTGATCTCATTGCCATCGAAGGACTGCAAAGCGGCGTAGCCAGCGTGAGCGCCGGCACCGATCATGCCTGCGCCGCCCTCACCGACGGCACGGCGCGCTGCTGGGCACGCAATCCGGGCGGCGAGCTTGGCGATGGGTCCCAAGCCGACCGCTATCCGCCGGTGGCGGTCAGCGGTGTGGCCGAAACAGCGGCTATTGAGGCCGGCGGCACCTTCAGCTGCGCCCGCGAGGGCGTCGGCAACACGCTGCTCTGCTGGGGCCAGAACGATTTCGGCCAGCTTGGTGACAACAACCCGCTGTTTCGCCGCATGCCGACCCAGGTCCTGGGGCTCACCGGCCCGGTGAGCGACCTGACCACGGGCTCGCTACACAGTTGCGCGCTCCTGAACAACGGCCAGGTGCGTTGCTGGGGCAGCAACCGTTCCGGCCAGCTGGGCGATGGGACCGAGGTGCCGCGAAGGGCGCCGGTCGTGACCACCGGACTGCCCGGCATCGAGTCCGTGGACGCGGGGGGCGCGCATACCTGCGCGCTGTCCGGCTCCGGCCAGACCTACTGCTGGGGCCGCAATAACGCCGGTCAGGTGGGCAACGGCAGCTTTGCCCTGATGGAAGTCCTCGCGCCGGCACTGGTGGTGGAGATGGAAGACGTCCAGGTCACTTCGATCAGCGCCGGGCAGTTTCACACCTGCGCCGCCACAGCAAACAACCTCGCCCGATGCTGGGGCTCCAATCTCGATAACCAGCTCGCCGCCATCAACTTGGGGTTTGCCGCCGAACCGCTCACGGTGCCCAACCTGGCCGGCACGGTCCTGGGCACGGTCGCCGGCGGCGGGCACAGTTGCGCGATCCGCACCGGGGGCGAATTGAGGTGCTGGGGAGCCAACGGCCAGGGACAGATAGGAAACGACTCCACCGACGAAGCCCTGTTGCCGGCACCGATTAGGCCGCCCCCGGCCAACGTGATCGCCGCCGTGGCCGGCGATACCCACACCTGCGCCATCGCTCCCGGCGGCGGTGTTTACTGCTGGGGGCAGAATGACGTCGGCCAGCTCGGCCGCGGATTTGCTGGCTTCCGGTCCGAGATTCCGCTGCAGGTCAACGGCCTGGCTTCCGGCGTGACCGCCCTTACCAGCCACTTTGCCCACATCTGCGCGCTACAGACCGGCGGCAGCGGGGTCTGCTGGGGCCTGAACTCAAGCGGTCAGCTCGGGGATAACTCCACCACCGATCGGGACGAGCCGGTCGCGGTGCTCGGTTTACCCTCGGCCGCCACGCACGTTGCCGCGGGCAGCAACCACACCTGCGCGGCGACCCAGTCGAACGGCGTGTTCTGCTGGGGCAGCAACGCGTCCGGGCAACTGGGCATCGGCGGCCGCTCCCTGATTCTCCCGGGTGCGGTGCTCAACGATCCGTCGCTGTTCCGCTCGGGGTTCGAAGCGGGCGAGGTGCCAAACTGAGCGCTACGTCCCGATTCTAGGTTCATGGGTCAATATTGCTTAAGAATCCGTCATAAGTTCATCAAGAGAATTGGCGCGGTCTATGTAATGGTTCTCAAACCTTAGTGACGCCGATCCGTAAAGTTGATGGACCAGCCTATCGCAGCACGATCCCTAATCGCCTTTGGTTTGATCCTCTGGTTGCCGTTTGCTGTCGCCGACTCCGTCTTCGGCAACGGCTTTGAAGCCGCTCAGCCCGCCGCCGGACAGGTAGTGATCACCCCTGGCTTTCGGCTGCTTCTGAGTCAATCCGAGTCAGCCAGCCTGACCGCTCAGGCGCTTGACCAGGAAGCCAATGTGATCAGCGCGCCCATTTCCTGGCGCAGCAAAGACGCAACCTCGGTAACGGTAACTGAGGATGGGGTGATCACGGCCCTGGCAACCGTTGGCTCTGCCCAGATCATCGCGGAGGCAGAAGGTTTCCTGCCGGGAACGGCTACCGTGGTCATCGCGTCACCGGTGGCAGGCGCCGTGCTCATTGCCGACAGTCAGGTGCAGGGCGTGCCTGCCCCGGGGACCCGAAATGGCGCCAACCCGTTTGGCCTCGGCTACCAGTACACGGTCGTCTTGGACGTCAATTCGGCGCCGGAGGCGGGAGATATCCTAGTGGGAACCGGCGAGATGCCGGTGGGCGGAAGGGTGATCAGCGCGGTCGCCGACGGTGAGCTGGTGACCGTCACCCTGGAGGTTGTGCCGTTACCCGAACTGTTCGCCGAGCTGGTGGTCCGGGAGAAATTTGATCTATCTAGGGCACCAATCGACGTCAGGGCTGATCTGATCGATTTGTACTCATCCACGCGTTTTGACGACGGCTCGATCGTTTTTAGGAGCAAGTCGTCCAGCGCAAAGGGTGGCGTCGCGCTGACTCAGGTTACGCAGTTTGTAGACTGCAGCGAATCCACGGTGACAAACCCGACGGAGCTCATCAGCCTGAGCACAGGCGCCGACCTGTCGTTCGACCCCAATCTCACGGTTGATCTGGATTACGACTCGAGCAGCGGAGAATTCAGTCTGGAGGCCGGGGGTGGGGTCATGACCTCGCTCGATCTAAGGCCTCGCACCACGGCGGCTTTCGAGGGCAAGATTTCCTGCAAATTTGAGCTCGGAAGAATCCCGCTGCCGCTGGCCGGCGTGCTGTCGTACATCTTCTCACCGCTGTTTCCGATCGGGGCTGGCGTGGAGGTGAGTGGCAAGGTCAGCCTGACCGAACCCGTGGGCTTCGACCTGACTGCCGTAGGGGGCTATCAGGCCGAGCTTGGCCTGATTTGTGAACCGGATTGTGGCCTGGAGGGCGAGCTCGATGTGTCCTTTGGCGGTACGGCTCAGCCCGTGCTGCCCGCAAGTCTCGCCAACGCCAGCGACGTTCAGCTCGAGCTGAGCGGCTTCCTGTTCGCCTACGCCGACCTGGATTTTGGCAATCCGCTGCTGCGCCAGCTCAGCTTCAGCACCTTCGGCGCCAAGGCCGGCGTGACGCAGAGCGGCAATTTCCGGGGCGTGGAGTCCCAGGTGAACGACACAAACTATGCCTCCGAGTTTAAGCTGGAGGCAAACGCTACCCTGGGCCCGTCGAACGACCTGGCGAGCTTCCTCGCAACGCTCCAGCTCACACCGCCGCTGGACGAGCTGTTTACCGTCACCACGCCACTGGCTCAGTCCCCCCGGGGCACGCTGGTGATCACCGACCCCAACGGCGGCTCCAGCGCCACACCCGGCAATCCGGCTAAGGTACGTGCCGGCAGCGACTCGGAGCTCGGCGAGCAGGCGACCTTCACCGTCACACTCAGCAATACCCAGTACGTCGGCGCCTACATTGTTGAAGGCGTGGAGCTGTACGAGCTGAAGTCAAACGGTACCGGCGGCTTTACCCTTGAGCCCGGCCGGCCCGGATGCTCCAGCCTGAGCGCCACTGAAAACCAGACCGTTTTCACCTGCCAGACCGATTTCGTGGAGACCGGTACGCGAACCTTTTACGCCTTCGTCCGCGCGTCGCTGTTTGGCGTGTCTTTGCCGTACCAGCTCGAGGTCGGCAACAACTCGGCGGCGGTGGTCACCGTGACTGATGATCAGGATCCCGTGACCGGAGTCTCAAAGACTGCCGTCGCGCAGGTGGATGGACTGGTGGAGCACAATGTGTGTAACGCCGCCGCGGAGAGAGAAGAGCTTTCTGACTTTGACTTCTGTACCGGCCCCGACAACTGCGACGTTGACGCGATCGGCATGTTGACCTCAGATCTGAATGGTTTCAGCGGCGAAATTGACGCCCAAGGGGCTGGGTTCTCATCGTTTACCGTCAACGCTGACGGCCCGATTTACCTCCAGGCGTCCGCCAGCGGCAGCGGGTCATCCGGCGTATCTGCGTCCGGCGGAAACCCAGGTGCACTATGCTCGGACGGCAATATCGCTCAGGATTCCGTTCGTACCGAGGCAACTGGCTTAGGCAGTGCCAGGGTGGTCTTCACGGTCACCAGGCGTCTTCAGCTGGATTTCAGCGCGGGCGTCCAAGCTCAGTCCGGCGCAAGGTCTGAATTGGCCGTCTGTCATTTTGTGGAGTCTGAACCGCTTGAGGATTGTCTGCTGAGGGGTGTCCTGGATCCTGATGCAGGCACAAGTGCCCCGACGTCAATCTCCGTTGTGCTCGATCCTGGGCAGTACATCATCGCCGGCGGCGCGGCGGCCGAGCTCACCACCTGCAGCCCGAGCCCGGATCCCGGCGTCTGTAGCTCTCGCGAGAGCGCAGCGTCGACCAGCTTCAGCTTTACCCTATCGGAACCGGATACGCCCGTAGCCGTTGTGAAGTAATGTATGAGCGGTCTTCTCGGCGTAAGCGCAAAAAGGGAGTCAAAAAGGGGGTCCCAAAAAGGGGGTCAGGTTAACTTTCCTACAAGTCGGCCCGGAAAGCCGAGTCGGGCGGTCGTCCAGGGTGGATAAACGGAGATTAGCTGGACCTTTCAAAACGGTTGGGGCGTCCCATCGCTTTAAGGTCAACCTCCCTGTCGAGGAGTTCACCAATCTGCTGCTGAAAGCCCGGTGAACCCAGTTCCTTGCCCTGTTGGAGGTGGGCGCGAATCGCCTCCATTTGGGTCGGGGTCAGTAAGTCGTCAATCAGGGCCCGATAGCGCCGCGCCCGGTCCTCCCGGTTTGCCCCCAAAGCCTGGTACTGATCATGGGGCGTAATCAATGGATCGATTGCACCGGTTATGTTGTGCAGCGCGCTTGACCAGGCGTATTCGGCGGGAGTTGCGACCATGGATGCTCTCACCGGGTTGAGATCAATGTAGCGATAGCATTGCAGCAGGTAAGTTTGAGAATCGACCAGGCTCGACCTAAAGCGCCCTTCCCACAACGTCCCGGTCCGGACGTAGCGGCTGTTGAATCGGCGAACGTATCGTCGCCCGAGTCTTTGCATCATGTCAGATAGCGCGCCTTTTGCTGGCGAGGTTGCCAGCAGATGGACATGATTGGTCATCAGGACATACGCATGGATTGCTACGCCGGTTGCCTGTGTGGCATCGGACAGTGAAGCGAGGTAAGTCTCGCGATCCAGGTCATCTCCAAAGCAGATCCCGCGATCGACGCCTCGCTGAACTACGTGCTGGGGTATACCGGGAACATCCAGTCTGGGAAGCCGTGCCATACACGGAGCTTACGCGTGCCCGGTTGGGCCATCGACAGACGGTAACGCCGACATCTGTAGGAAAATTAACCTGACCCCCTTTTTTGTAGGAAAGTTAACCTGACCCCGTTTTTTTGACCCCAATTCTGGTTAGTGGCGGGTTCGCTGATTTCTTCCGATCTGTATCAAGTAAGGCAGGTTGAACCTGACCACAGCTTGAATTGCGGAGGCACATGCCGAATGTCGCGTAGGACCAGAACGTCGTTGTTACCAGCCGCTGTTTTGACAACGGCAGTTCGGCAACCTTCCGCCGGAGGTGTTTAGCGATGGCTTCGAATAGGCGATCGCCACCTTCGGATTCTGCGCTGGGAGGCATAGCGAGAATGCTGCAGCGGGCTGCATTGGCACCGACATTGATTGCAGTACTGTTCGGACCGGCAGCCTGGGCGCAGAACGTGGACCTGGGCGACCTGGGGGCCGCCGGTTTTCGCATCAACGGCGCGGCCGATGGCGATCTCTCCGGATTCAGCGTTTCGGGCGCAGGTGATGTGAATGGCGATGGACTGGCGGATGTGATTATCGGCGCTCCAGGGGTGGACGGCGTCGGTGCGACAATCTTCGATGTGATCCCATCGGTAGGTGCAGCCTACGTTGTGTTTGGCAAGGCGGATGCCGTCACAGTGGATCTGGATAACCTAGGGCTTGCGGGGTTGCGGATTGTAGGAGCGTCGGCAAACGACCGTGTCGGGCTGGTATCCGGGGCAGGAGACGTCAACGCCGACGGTTTCGACGATCTTATTATCGGCGTTCCGGGAGCGAATATCGGTGGCGCCACAAACGCCGGTGCCGCGTATGTGGTGTTTGGCCGGCCTTCGGGGGGGTTCATCAATCTTGGCAACCTCGGCGAAGGGGGATTTCAGATGACTGGGGTGGATGAGGCCGATAACACCGGAGTGAGCGTGTCAGGTGCCGGTGACGTCAACGGCGATGGCCTGGCCGACGTGATTGTCGGCGCCGATGCGGCAGACACTTTTGGCGCTCGCAACTCGGGCGTCAGCTACGTCGTGTTCGGCAAGGTGGATTCCGGTGCCTTGGATCTCGGCGCTCTCGGTACCGCAGGCTTCAGAATCACGGGGATTATGGAAGACGACTTTTCCGGTGTCAGTGTATCGGGCGCTGGCGACGTCAATGGCGACGGACTGGATGACCTGATCGTCGGGGCGATTGGCGCAGAGCCCGGCGCCCTGTTCACGGCCGGAGCAAGCTACGTGGTTTTTGGGAAGACTGACAACCAGCGCGTGGATCTGACTTTCTTTGGTAACCGCGGCGACGGATTCAGAATCATCGGCCCTGCCGCCGGTATGGTGGGTCGACCCGTTTCAGGCGCAGGAGACGTGAATGGAGATGGCCTGGCGGATCTGGTCACGTCCGATCGGACCGGCGGGACCAGCTACGTCATTTTCGGCAAGGCCGATGACGAACCGGTGAATCTCAGTCAGTCGGTAAACGGTTTTCGCATCTACGGCAGTATCGGCACGGGGGCCAGCGTCGCGGGATTGGGCGACATCAACGGTGATGGGCTGTCGGATCTTCTGGTCGGCAAGCGCAATGAAAGCCCGGGCGGTCGGGCGTTGGCCGGGGCGAGCTATGTGGTGTACGGCAAGTCCAGTCCGATCTCAGTCAACCTGGATGATCTGGACAATGAGGGCTTTCGTATCGCCGGCGAATCCGAGGATGATCTCACCGGCAGCAGCGTGTCAGCGGCGGGTGATGTCAACGGCGACGGGCTCGCCGATCTGATCATTGGCGGGGACGGAGCAAGCCCGGGCGGAGCCAGCGAGGCGGGCTCGAGCTTTGTCGTTTTCAGTCAGGCGACACCCGGTGATGGCGCAACTTATCAGGCTCATCTGC
Organism: Pseudomonadota bacterium; assembly: GCA_039195135.1. Taxonomy (GTDB): domain Bacteria; phylum Pseudomonadota; class Gammaproteobacteria; order Xanthomonadales; family SZUA-38; genus JANQOZ01. The sequence continues at coordinate 30,614 of JBCCVP010000048.1, forward strand.
GCAACGGCAACGCACCAAGAAAGGGCGTAGGTGTGGTCGGTGACGGCAGCACCGCGAGTCATCCCGACGCGCGGGCCTGGATTGATTTCGCTGACGGTAACGACCTGACCCGTGACGCATCAACTTTGGTCGTGTCGCTCAACCGAAACGCAGGAGCATTCAGCGATTCCGCCGCCGGTGTGTCCTGGGAATTACAGTCCAATAGACTCAACTGGACCCACGCTGAGATCCAGTTCCGTTACACCGATGGTGAGCTTTCGCCCGGGGTTGTTGAGGGACGCCTGAAACTTGTCCATTCAAGCGACGGTAAGCCACCGTTCGAGCCCGTCACAAACAGTGTGGTGAACCCTCTCGACAACACCGTTTCAGCCCTGGTCGAGGAACTGGGGTTTTTCTACCTCCAGGAGCCTGCGCGCATTTTTATGAGCGGGTTCGAGCAACCGTAGCGGAAGCAACGTAGCACGCTCGATCCAGGCCCCGAGGCCAGACGAGCCCTGCCCTTGTCGCAAAAGCGCACCAGACGCGCATAATTCGCAATTTGGGGCAATTTGCGGCAATTTGGGGTCAGGTTAACTTTCCTACGGCGTAATCCCGCACTCTGTCAGAAAGTTAACCTGACCCCTTTTTGCAGAGTCGGGCGATCATCCACGGTGGATAAGCGGAGATTAGCTAGACCTTTCAGAGTAAGCGGGATGACTACCTCCACGCTGTTCGGTCAGCGTTGGCCTTTTAGTCAGCGAGATATCGTCCCAGCTTCCAAAAAAATGTCATTTGCCGGAAATTCCATTGCACCAGATCCGAATATTTCATACTTTATTCAGAGCGCTGCTGGGGAGGCAAGCGCGACGGTGTTCGTGTTTGATAAGGGGTAACTTATGCGACAGGTTCTGTTGGGCATAATCGTGTCCGGCCTATTTCACTCTGCGGTTCTTGGTCAGATCTTCATTGCCGATGGAGACAGTTGGGTCAACGGGCAAAACGTCAATCAAAACCGAGGCAACGACAGCAAACTGTTTGTGCGCCAAAACGGAGACCGACAA
>JBCCVP010000049.1:0-31028 GCA_039195135.1 Pseudomonadota bacterium
CCCGGGTCGGACCGGCTCGCGTGCTGGGCGCCTACGCCTGGCGGCGGCTGCTGAATCTGGATGTGCCGCTGGCGCTGGGTTCAGATTTTCCGGTGGAAAAGACGGACCCGCTGCTGGGCTTCCACGCGGCGGTGACGCGGCAGGATCTTAAGGGGTGGCCGGAGGGCGGCTGGTATTCCAACCAGGTGATGTCGCGCCTCGAGGCGCTGCAGGGCTTTACCCTGGGTGCGGCCTACGCGGCGTTTGCCGAGGATGAACTGGGATCGCTGGAGGCGGGCAAACTCGCCGATTTTGTTGTGTTTGACCAGGACATCATGACCATCCCCGGTCCTGCGATCCCGCAGGCCCAGGTTCTAGCCACGTTTGTCGGCGGCCGCCCGGTCTACCAGGGTGACGGCCTGCAATAATGCCGGCCTGCCCAACCCACGCCTGCGCGACGGGAGTTTGAGTAAAACACCTAATTCATCGCGCTACCATACGCGTGAGAATAATCAGCAAAACGACGGGAGCGCGATGTGATTCGGGTGGTGTTCAACCAAAAGGGCGGGGTCGGCAAGTCCACCATCGTCTGTAATCTGGCGGCCATCAATGCCGACAGCGGGCGTTCCTCGCTGGTGATCGATATGGATCCGCAGGGCAACTCTTCCCAGTACCTGCTGGGCCCGGACTGGGATCAGCGCGAAACGAACGTGGCGCGCTATCTCGAAGGCACCCTCGGCCGCGGGCGCCGGAACGTGGACCCGGCTGAGTATTGTGTGGAAACGCCCTATCCGGATTTGTGGGTCATGCCCGGTTCACCGGATCTGGCGGAGCTTCGCATCAAGCTGGAGCAGAAGCACAAGATCTACAAGCTGCGGGATGCTATCGGCGTCCTCGCCAAGGAAGTTGATGATATCTACATCGACACTCCCCCGGCCTACGACTTTTTCAGCCTGTCCTCCCTCATCGCTGCCGACCGTTGCCTCATACCGTTTGACTGCGATGAGTTTTCCCGCAAGGCGCTGTACACGCTGATGGAGAACATCGAAGAGGTGCAGCTGGACCACAACGAAGACCTTAAGCTCGAGGGGATTGTGGTGAACCAGTTTCAGGCCCAGTCGAACCTGCCCGCGCGCATCGTGGCGGAAATGAAGAAAGAAAAGCTGCCGATTCTGGACCCGATGATCTCAAGCTCGGTTGTCGTAAAAGAATCCCACGAGGCCAGCCAGCCGCTCGTTTACTTCAAGCGCTCCCACAAAGTGACGCAGCAGTTCATCGAACTCCACAAAAAACTCAAGCGCCGCCGCGTTTAGCTCCTCTGGGTCCTGCTGCCGGGTCACGGCACCGGGGGCACTGGGTCAGACCCCAAGCGGGTTGACCCGGTGGCATGACCGACCGCGTGGCCGATCAGAGCTGAGCGATGCTCTGGGAGGCGGTGAGGCCGCGAGATAACTCCCGGGCCAGCGGCGACAGGTCCTGCCCCTGGTGCCCAAACAGGGCCACCGCGCCGGCGTCGGAGGGCACCATCTGCACCGTCATGGAGTCGACGGTGAAGTTGTGGATGCGCTCCAGCGGCTCGTCGGGCATCACCATCACGGTGATCTGATCACCCTCGCTGTCGGTCAGCACCAGGTGCAAACCCTGCACGTCGCCGATGACGCATCGCTTCAGGTAGGAAACGTTTTCCATCTTGCCTTCCAGTGCCATGCCCCGATTGGCAAACGCCAGCGCAATCGCCGCGGCCGGCACTTCGCCTTCCGCGGCGAGCGGTTGTTCCATGGGGTGGTCAAGATGCGCGATGAAAGCCTCCCGCACGTCGGCATCTACCTGGCCGGCGGGCCAGAACATCGAGGCGACGCCCACCAGCATCAGTACGCTGGCGGCCATGGCCAGCCACATGGACGGGCTGCTGGAATGGTCATGATCCACATTCTCTGCGTTCCAGCAGTGCAGCAGGATCTCCTCTTCCGAGGGATCTTCCACGGGAATCCGCAGCGCCTGCTCCAGCTTGTCTTCAAAAGCCAGCGCCTCAGCGTGGGCCTTGGCGTTTTCAATAGAAGCACGGCTGGCTTCCAGGAATTCCGGTTCGCGGCTGCGGGGGTCAGCTTTCAGATAGATTTTGTATTGCTCAAGATCCATTTGTTTATCAACGCCAGTTCCTGGCGAATCTCAAGTTAGCGGTCATCAAGTCGCCCACGTCGCGCGCGGGCGGTTGTGTGTGTTCCTAAAAGACCCGACGTTGATGCAATTGCTTTCAGCCCAGCGACGATTTTTTAACAAAAAACCTTCCGCCTGGAAACGGCAGGGAAAAATCCTCAAAAAGCAGAAAACGACAGCAATTTTCGTCGAAATTCGCCTGGTCAAGCTCTGAAGGATGTCTTCAGCGAGCTTTCCGCAGCGGGATTTTGCCAGCAAATGGTGGCAAATGACACGTCAAATCCCTGTTCAGGACCCGACCACGCGGCCAGTGGAGAAAATGAAACGCGGGAAAGGAAACGGACCTCCACCGCACCGGGTGGAGGTCCGGGTAATCGTTCAGTGCTTCAGCCGCACTTGGAGTAACCGCAGGCCAGACAGGTCTCGCAGTTGTCCATCACCACCATGGCTTTGGTATTGCATTTGCTGCAGAGGGTAGCGGACGCGGGGTAATCGCCGGTATCCGCGTCGGACGCCGCGGCGTCTTTTGCTTCCACTTCCGCCCGCTTCTCCGCCAGCATGGCTGCCTGAGCCGGGTCCGGCGCTTCATCTTTGATCAGGCCGATGGCCCGCATGTGGTGTTCGACCACGGCGCCAATTTCCGCCACCAGCGAGGGCATAAATTTGCCGCCGGTTTTGAAGTAGCCGCCGCGGGGGTCAAAGACCGCCTGCAGCTCCTCCGAAAGAAAGGTCACGTCACCGCCCTTGCGAAAGACGGCCGACATCACCCGGGTCAGGGCCACAATCCACTGGAAGTGGTCCATGTTCTTGGAGTTGATGAAAATCTCAAACGGCCGTCGCGACTCATTCTCGGTGCCGGCGTTGAGCACGATGTCGTTGATCGTGATGTAGAGCGCGTGCTCATCCAGCGGTGTGCGGATTTTGTAGGTGGCGCCTTCCAGGCAGTCGAACCCGTCCGGGCGTTCCACCTTTTCGGTCATGCGGATAACTTCGGCGCCACCACTGTTTTTTGACGAACTCTCGGGCGCCTGCGGTGCGGCTTCCTGATCGGGTTTGACGACGTCGCAGTCGACAATTTTCTTTGCAATTTTGACAGACATGATATTTCTCAGAACTTGCCGTAGTAGCCCTCCTTGAGGGCGTCAAACAGGTTAGCGGCGGTGTGGGTTTCACCGTCGTATTCCACTTCTTCGTTGCCTTTGGCCTCGATCACGCTTCCGTCTTCCAGGGTGAAGCGGTAGGTGGTGTTCTCCAGGTCATCTTCCTTAACCAGCACGCCCTGGAAAGCCTCGGGGTTAAAGCGAAACGTGGTGCAGCCTTTCAGCCCTTTCTCGTGGGCGTAGGTATAGATGTCCTTGAAGTCTTCGTAGGGATAATCCGTCGGCACGTTGGCGGTTTTGGAGATGGACGAATCCACCCACAGCTGCGCAGCTGCCTGAATATCCACATGCTCTTTTGGCGAGATATCGTCGGCGGCGATAAAATAGTCCGGCAGACCTTTGCCATCTTCACCGCCGGGAATTGCCTCGTCGTTGATCAGCGCGCGGTAGGCGAGCAGTTCAAACGAGTACACCTCCACCTTTTCCTTGGTTTTGCGCCCTTCCCGGATCACGTTGCGGGAATAGTGGTGGGCGAAACTGGGCTCAATGCCGTTGGAGGCATTGTTGGCCAATGACAGGGAGATGGTGCCGGTCGGGGCAATCGACGTGTGGTGGGTAAATCGGCAGCCGTGCTCTGCAATGTCGTCCACCAGGGCCGGTACCGCTTCCGCCACGCGCTGCATGTAGCGGCTGTAGCGCGCGTGGAGCACGCGGCCGGGGATCTCATCCCCCAGCTTGTAGCCGTCGTCCAGCATCTCCGGACGTTTGCGCAGCATGTCGGCGGTAACTTTAAACAGCTCGTCCATGATCGGCGCTGGACCTTTTTCTTTGGCCAGCTCAACACCGGTTTCCCAGCCGGCCATGGCCATTTCCCGGGACACGGTCTCGGTGAACTCGATGGAGTCGCCCTCGCCGTATTTCATCCCCAGCAGCGTCAGGGTAGAGCCAAGGCCCAGAAAACCCATGCCGTGGCGGCGCTTGCGTCGGATCTCGTCACCCTGCCGATCCAGCGGCAGGCCGTTGATTTCCACCACGTTGTCGAGCATGCGGGTGAACACGCGCACGGTTTCCCGGTACTCGTCCCAGTTGAAGCTGGCCTTGTCGGTAAACGGGTGCTCAACAAACCGGGTCAGATTGATCGAGCCGAGCAGGCAGGAGCCGTAGGGCGGCAACGGCTGCTCGCCGCACGGGTTGGTGGCGCGAATGTTTTCGCAAAACCAGTTGTTGTTCATCTCATTGACGCGGTCAATCAGAATGAAGCCCGGCTCGGCAAAATCATAGGTGGAGGACATGATCAGGTCCCACAGACGGCGCGCCGGCACCGTGGCGTAGACCTTACAGGCCACCAGGCCAAGATCATTGGTCACGTAGTCCTGGTCCGCCGGCCATTCGCGCCAGACCACCGCATCTGCGTCGGTCAGGTCTACCTCGTCCGCTTCCTTGGTGAGGATCGGAAATACCAGCGGCCACGCACCGTCGGCCTTAACGGCTTCAATAAAGTCGTCGGTGATCAGCAGCGACAGGTTGAACTGGCGCAGCCGGCCGTCTTCCCGCTTGGCACGGATAAACTCGCGCACGTCGGGATGGGACACGTCGAAGGTGGCCATCTGGGCACCACGTCGGCCGCCAGCGGACGACACGGTGAAACACATCTTGTCGTAGATATCCATGAACGACAGGGGGCCGGAGGTATAGGCCCCGGCGCCGGACACGTAGGCCCCGCGCGGCCGCAGCGTGGAAAACTCGTAGCCGATGCCGCAGCCGGCTTTCAGCGTGAGGCCCGCCTCGTGAACCTTGTCCAGGATGTCGTCCATGGAGTCCACCACCGTGCCCGATACGGTGCAGTTGATGGTAGAGGTGGCCGGCTTGTGCTTCAGCGCACCCGCGTTGGAGGTGATGCGACCGGCCGGAATGGCGCCGCGGCGCAGGGCCCAGAGAAAGCGCTCGTACCAGTACCCCTGCTTCTCTTCCGTCTGCTCCACATCGGCCAGCGCTTTGGCCACGCGTTTGTAGGTTTCGTCGATGGTGGCGTCAACCACCTCCCCTGTTTTTGTCTTCAGTCGGTACTTTTTGTCCCAAATATCCATGGAGGCGGGCTGAAAGGCGATATCGGTCACGCCGTTCGGCACCGCTTCAAGGCGAACGCTGCTCATGCTAAGAAAACCTCTCCCTATGCCGGGGACCTGGCAGCCCCCGCACCACTAGCTGTAGTTATTTGATTGTTGTTAAGACACAAGATGTTGTGTCTGTAGTCCAGACTAGTCCTGCCCCAGAGAATTGTCAAATAATATTTATTCAACAAAAACAAAGGGTTACTATTTTTCCGTAGAAATGGGCTGAATAATTCATAAGCCTGTAACCAAAGATCAAGCACTTAGCGCCGGACGGCAGAAAATATGACTCATCCTGGGATAAATCATCCAGTATCTTAGCCCTTCCAGGACGCCTTCAGCCCGGAAAAAGGGTGCTTTTTAGCCGTTTTGGGAACCAAAACGGCGACCCCAGATCTATGGATGGTCAGGTTACCGCAAGGATTCTCAATGCGCCGTCAACTCAAGATCCTGCGCCGCTGCTTCCCGGCGACCAGCGCCGCGGTCACCCGGCGGATTACGCCCCTCGTGCTGGCGGCCTACGCTCTCCTGAATTCCGCCGCTGCCGCGCTGCCAGCTGCGGTGGACGGACAGCCGCTGCCCTCCCTGGCGCCGCTGCTGGAGCAGGTGACGCCGGCGGTGTTCAATATTCACTCACGCACCCGGGTGGCGGTGCGCAGCCCGTTTGCCAATGACCCGTTCTTCCGGCGTTTCATGGGCGCTCCCCGGGAGCGGGTCAGCCAGAGCCTGGGCAGCGGCGTCATCATCGACGCGGACGAAGGCCTGGTGCTGACCAACAATCACGTCATCGAGGGCGCCACCGAGATTCAGGTAACGCTCTACGACGGGCGCACCATAGAAGCGCAGCGGGTCGGCAGCGACGCCGACACCGACGTGGGCCTGATCCGCATTGCGGCGGACGATCTGACGGAACTGCCGCTGGCCCATAACTCGCAGCTGCGCGTCGGCGATTTTGTGGTCGCCGTCGGCAATCCTTTTGGCCTGGGGCAGACCGTTACCTCCGGCATCGTCAGCGCGCTTGGCCGGCGCGGACTGCGGGGGCTGAACTTCCAGAACTTCATCCAGACCGACGCCTCCATCAACCCCGGCAACTCCGGCGGTGCGCTGCTCAATCTGCGGGGCGAGCTCGTGGGCATCAATACCGCCATCTTCTCGCCCAGCGGCGGCAACGTTGGCATCGGCTTTGCCATCCCCGCTGACATCGCCCGCAATGTGGTCAACGACCTGGTCGCCTTCGGCGCGGTGCGTCGGGGTCAGCTCGGCGTCAGTCTTCAGGCGATCACGCCAGACCTGGCGGCGGCGCTGGGCCTTGAGTCGGTGGCCGGCGCCCTCGTATCCCGGGTGCGGGAAAAATCGCCCGCGGACGAAGCCGGCGTGCAGGAAGGAGATGTGATTGTCCGGCTGGGCAGCGAAGAAATCTCCGATCCAGGCGCGCTGCGCAATGCCGAAGGCCTGGTACCCGTCGGGGAGTCCATTGAGCTTGCGCTGGTCCGCGACGAAGAACAGCGGGTGCTCGAGGTGACGCTTTCCGAATCTTCCCAGGTGGAGGCGGACGGCTCGCTGCTGCATCCGCTGCTCACGGGTACCCGCCTGCGGCAGCTCGACGGCGACCTGGCCCAGCGCGTGGGGGTAGAGGGTATTGCGTTCACCGAGGTGAAGCGCCGCAGTCGCGCGGCCCGGGCCGGGCTGCGGCCGGGAGATGTGGTGCACCGAATCAACCGCCAGCCCGTCTCCACGCTGGCAGATGCGCGGGCTGAGATCGACGCCGATGCCGACTCCCTGGTGCTCAGCGTTTTGCGTGGTTCGCGAAGCTATCTGGTGGTGGTTCAGTAGAGGGCCGTGATACATTCACAGGTCATCGTCACCATGATTCCGGGGCAGGCGAGGATCGTGGCGCAAACCCATCGCGGCGGAGCACACTGTGCCAAAGCAATTCACACGCGGCATCGCCCTGATTCTAGCTGGGGCGCTGGCTTGTTCTGTAAACGCCCAGACCATCGATCTTGCGACCGACGAAGCCGCCGGCCTCGCCTTCGTCAATTCGCTTGCGGCGCTCTACGAAAGCGAAACGGGCAGCACGCTGGCGCAGGAGACGGTGGCCACCGGCCTTGCCCTGCGCAAAGCGGCCACCGGCGAGGTGGACGTTGCGGCGTCCACCCGGGCAACCGATGACGAGCGGCGGCAGGAGCGACAGCTGACGCTGTTCCCGGTGGTCTGGGACGCCCTGGTGGTGGTGGTCCACCTGGATAACCCCATCACCAACATCCGACTGGATCAGCTGGCGGGGCTCTACGAGGCGGAGATCACCCGCTGGAGTGACCTCGGCGGGGAGACGGTGCCGATCGATCTGATCACGCACGAAACCAGCAGCGAAGGCATCGACTACAACATCGGCGAACTCATCCTGCGGGATGCTGGCGCGGAGCTGCGGGCGGCGCGCCGGCTGCAGTCCACCGATGACATTCTGGGCGCGGTGGAAAGCTCGCCGACGGCGCTGGCCATGGTCACCTATTCCGCCGCGCGCAAGCGGCGCCTGAAGCTGCTGACCGTCGAGGGCACGGCGCCGGGTCCCAGCACCATCGGCAGCGGAGATTACCTGCTCTACCTGCCGCTCTACCTCGCCGTGCGGGCCGACGCGGCGAACCGTCGGGACGTGCGGCAGCTCATTCGCCTGGCGTCCCGGGCCGACGCGCGGCGGGTGCTGCGGCGCAACGGCGTGCTGCCTTATGCCGACGGCCTGTCACTGGCTTCAGCGCAGCTCGAGCGGGACCGCATGCTGGACGGGCTGCGCACCAGCCGCTGACCCTGCGTGCCCATCCGAGCTATCTCGTTTGATCTGGACGATACGTTCTGGCCCATCCGGCCGGTGATCGAGCGCGCGGAGCGGCGCCTGAAGCAGTGGATTGCCCAGCGACATCCGGAGCTGGTGGATCACTTTACGCCGGAGCGGCTGTTGGCGCTGCGCGACACGGTACTCGCAGAAAATCCCGGCTTTGCCCACGACCTGTCGATGCTGCGGCGCCTTACCCTAAAGCTGGCCATGCGCCCCGCCGGCTGCACCGAGCAGGATGTGGAAGAGGCATTTGAGGTCTTTTTCTCCGCTCGCAATGAGGTGCAGCTTTATCCGGACGTGCAGCCAGCGCTCGAGGCGCTGGCTTCCCGCTACCGCCTGATTACCCTCAGCAACGGCAATGCCGACGTTCACCGCATAGGGCTTGGTCATTTTTTTGAAGCCAGCATCGCCGCCCGGGATGTGGGCGTGGCCAAACCGGCCCCGGCCATCTTCGAACATGCGGTGGCCGAGCTGGATCTCGCGCCGCACGAGGTGCTGCACGTGGGCGATGATCTGGAGTCCGACGTGGCCGGCGCTCTGCGGGCCGGGTTGGCAGCGGTGTGGGTCAACCGCGACACGGCCCAGGGCGGACAGCAGCCTGTGCCGGTGGTGCGCACCCTCGCCGAGCTACCGGATCTGCTGACGGCCCGCTGAACACCTTTGCGGCCCTCCCGGTCGCTACAATGACTGACCATCGTTTAAGGATCGAACACCCATGACCGCACTGATACCAATTACCCGGGGAGAACTCGCCGGCTGGCTGGACCGCCTGGAGGGCGCGGAGGCCAACTGGGTCCGGCAAACCGGATTTGAGGCCCGGGCTGGCCAGATCTGTTTTATGCCCGAGCCCGACGGCTCGCTGGCTCGCGTTGTCTGCGGTGTTGGCGACGAATACTCGCTGTGGTCTTTGGGAGGCCTGAGCCGGGACCTGCCGCCGGGGGAATATCAGCTGGAGGCGGACTGGGAGGATCCCGCCACGCCGCTCCTGGCGCTGGGCCTGCGCCTGGGCGCCTATCGTTTTGACCGCTATGTTGACCATCAGGAATCCACCTTCACCCTGGTTGTCCCCGAGCCCCACGGCGAGGAGATTGATCGCCTGGTGGTCGCCACCGAACTGGTGCGGGACCTGGTCACCACGCCGGCAGAACACATGGGGCCGCTGGAACTCGCCCAGGCCACCACCGCGGTGGCTGAGGCGGGCCAGGCACAGGTGCGCGTGGTGGAGGGCGAAGCGCTGCTGGAGCAGAACTTCCCGGCGGTGCACGTGGTTGGCCGCGCCGCGGCGGTGGCCCCGCGGCTGATCGAAATGGACTGGGGTGAGGAGGATCATCCGCTGGTGGCGCTGATCGGCAAAGGGGTGTGTTTCGATACCGGCGGGCTGGATCTCAAAAATGCCGCCGGCATGGGCCTGATGAAAAAAGACATGGGTGGCGCCGCCCACGTGCTGGGACTGGCCCAGCTGGTGATGGCCGCGGAACTGCCGGTGCGGCTGAAGGTGCTGATCCCGGCGGTGGAGAACTCGGTTGCCGGCAACGCCTACCGGCCCGGGGACGTGATCGCCACCCGCAAAGGCCTGTCGGTGGAGATCGGCAATACCGACGCCGAGGGCCGCCTGGTGATGTCCGACGCCCTGGTGCTCGCGTGTGAGAACGAGCCGGACATTGTGATCGACTTTGCCACCCTCACGGGGGCTGCGCGAGTAGCGATGGGGCCGGACGTGCCGCCGTTTTTCTGCAACGACGAGGCGCTGGCGGAGGACCTGATGCTGGCCTCCGAGGCGGCCTCGGACCCGCTGTGGCGGTTGCCTCTCTATGCTCCCTACCGCGATATGCTCAAATCGCCGATTGCTGATCTGAACAATATCGGCAATACCGGCATGGGTGGGTGCATCACCGCGGCACTGTTTCTCGAGCACTTTGTAGAACCCTCCACGCCCTGGATTCACGTGGATACCTACGCGTGGAATGCCTCAGATCGCCCGGGCCGGCCGAAAGGCGGGGAGGCGCTTGGCCTGCGCGCCATGTTCGAGCTGCTGCGCGCGCGCTACAGCTAACCATTGGCCGGGTCAGACCTGCTTGGGGTCTGACGCGGGCCGTCCCCCAAAAAAAAGGCCGCCAGTTGGCGGCCTTTTGAGTGTTTCGAGCTGCTGGCTCAGTTAGCCGCTGCGTTTACCGGTTTCGGATTCAGCGAAGCCGTGCGGGCCTCCGGGTCGGTCAGGGTGATGATGTCACCCAGAATGCGCACCGTCTCCTCAAGGAGTACGTCCGGAATCTCCGGCGTTTTTTCCTCTTGCTCTTCCTCGCTGTTTTCCGTGGCCAGCTCGGGCTCAAGGTCCAGCGCCTCCGGCGGGACGTCCGGGCTGGTGGTAGCGATCAGACGCACATCGTTGTCGCTTTCAAACGCTTTGCGGGCGGCCCGCCGCAGATCGCGCAGCTCCTTTTCTTTGGCCAGCTCATCCCGCCGGGTGCTCTCTAGCAGGGACACCGTGGTTTCTTCCCGCGCGTCGCGCATGGACTGAATGTCGTCCAGCAGATACTTGAACTCCCGGTTTTCCTTAAGCCGTTCCTGCGAGCGCTGCTCTACCGCCGGGAGGATCGGCGTCAGATCGTCATAAACCTGGTACCGCGCCGGAGCGATCGACGTCCAGGGCAGGGCATTTTCCAGCGAGCTCTCGCCGTACTTATCGGCGATGTCGGAGGTGGGGAAAATAATGTCGGGGATCACGCCGCGATGCTGCGTGCTGCCGCCGTTTACCCGGAAGAACTGGGCGATGGTCAGCTTCAGCTGGCCAAACTTGGGGTCGTCCCCTTTGCCGTAGCGGTCGAGGTTGATCAGGTTCTGCACCGTGCCTTTACCGAAGGTGGGCTCACCGATCACCACGCCGCGACCGTAATCCTGAATGGCGGCGGCAAAGATCTCCGAGGCGGACGCGCTGTGGCGATTCACCAGGACAACCAGCGGGCCTTCCCAGATGGCGCCGCGATCACCGTCTTTCTCCACTTCGATCTGGCCCCGGGAATCGCGCACCTGCACCACCGGACCCTTGTCGATAAACAGGCCCGTGAGGTCGGTAGCTTCCGACAGGGAGCCGCCGCCGTTGTTGCGCAGGTCCATCACGATGCCGTCAACGCCATCGGCTTTGAGCTGCTTGATCAGGTCCCGCACGTCGCGGGTGGAGCTGCGGTAGTCTTCGTCGCGCCGTGCGCGGGCGGCAAAGTCCAGATAAAACGCGGGCAGGTCGATCACACCGATGCGGCGCTCCTCCCCCTGCCAATCAATCTCAAAGGTGCTGCTCTGGGCCGCCTGCTCTTCGAGCTTGACCTTGTCCCGCACCAGCTTGATCTGCTCCGGTGCGCCGTCGATGCCGGCCTCGGCGGGGATCACCGACAGGTTGACCTCGGTGCCGGCGGTGCCTCGAATCAGGTCCACCACGTCGTCCAGCCGCCAGCCGACCACGTCGATGGCTTCTTCGCCCGGGGCCTCGGTGACAGCGATGATCCGGTCACCCACTTTCAGCCGCCCGTCGCGGAACGCCGGTCCGCCGGGCACTACGCGGCGGATGGTGGTGTATTCGTTCTCCCGCTGCAGCACGGCGCCGATACCCTCCAGCGACAGGCGCATGGAGATGGAGAAGTTCTCGGAGCTGCGCGGTGCCAGATAGCCCGTGTGGGGTTCAATAGAGAGGGCAAACGCATTCATGTAGAACTGGAATACGTCCTCCGAGTCCAGCTCCGACACGCGGCGGTTAAGGTTGGTATAGCGCTGCCGCAGCACCTCTACGGCAGCATCCTGCTCCTTTTCCGCCAGCCGCAGCCGCAGCATGTCGTTCTTCACCCGGCGTCGCCAGATGTCGTCCAGCTCTGCGTCGCTTTTGGCCCAGGGGGACTCGGAGCGGTCGAGCTCCAGGGTCTCGTCCACCTCGAAGTCAAAAGCCTGGTTCAGCAGGCTGTCCGCAAACGCGACGCGCTCGTTCACGCGCTGCGCGTACACATTAAAGATCACGAAAGCGGCGCTCAGATCCTGCTTTTTCAGCGCGTCGTCCAATACGGTGCGAAACGCCTCAAACTGGGTGATGTCGGTGTCGAGGAAAAAGACGCGATTGGGGTCAAGGGACTCCAGGTAGCGATCCAGAATGGCCGACGAGAGGGAATCGTCAAGGCGCGTTTTCTTATAGTGGGCCCGCGTCAGAAACGTGGTGGCCCAGCGGCTGGCTTCCAGCTGATTGGGATCGGGTTGCAGCGTGAGCGGACGATCCGGCGCTTTGGCGTGGGCGCTGCTTGCAAGCGCAAGCACGGCCAGGGCGGCAACCCGCGAAAGCGTGTTAAAAGGTGTCAGGCTGAAAATCCGCGGCATTAATGTCTCCTTGTTGCTCGCTGAGTGCGCTGCACTCTTGCGTCCCTCAGGACGGCTTCACCTCAACTACGACCGCAAAACCCCCGAAAGGGTTTCACCGCGCCCATGCCGAATTAGGCGGTCTGGACCAACATCTGGACCAAATAGGGGCCGGTCGGGGTGGCCGTCGACGGCGCTGAACATATTCAGCACCGAACAAAACCATTATCGGCAGTTAGGACGATGCCATAAACTTTGTCAAGCGTAGGTGGGCAAAACGCTTGTTACATCCGCCAAAAGTCGCAATCAGGAGCCGGCCGGCGCTCAAATTGCCCGTTTGTCAGGATGACTAGCCTGGATTATTCATGAACCCGCGACCGAAATTGGGACTCTCCGATCCAGGCAATGAGCAAGAGCGAGTTTTGACCAATCGGCTGAGTACCGAGTGTATCGCTGCCGACTTGTCGCCCGCCGTGGTGGCGCAGCTCGCTAGATCCTGGCCCAACCCTAGCGGCGCTAGGGTCTGGTCCACGATCTACCGATCTGCACTCACCACAGCGAGCGACAAGCCGGCGTTCATGAATATTCCAGGCTAGGCGTGGGCCAGCTGGCTGGCCATCTCGTCTGCGTGATAAGAGGAACGCACCAGCGGGCCGCTGGCCACGTGGCGGAAGCCCAGTTCCTGGCCAATTTTCTCAAGCTCAGCGAACTCATCCGGCGCCCAGTAGCGCAGCACCGGATGGTGGTGGGCGGTGGGCTGCAGGTACTGGCCGATGGTGACCATGTCCACGTCGTGGCGGCGCAGGTCCGCCAGGCAAAGTTTGACCTGGTCCATGGTTTCCCCGAGGCCGAGCATGATGCCGGATTTGGTGGGAAGCTCCGGATGCTCCGCCTTAAATCGGGCCAGCAGATCCAGGGACCACTGGTAGTCCGCCCCCGGACGCACCTGCCGGTAGAGGTCCGGCACCGTCTCGACATTGTGGTTGAACACATCCGGCGGGTCCGCCGCGAGAATTTCCAGAGCGCGGTCCATGCGGCCGCGACCGCGGAAATCCGGCGTCAGGATTTCGATGGTGATATTCGGCGCCGCGGCGCGAATGGCCCGCATGCACTCGGCGAAGTGGCCCGCACCACCGTCCCGCAGGTCATCCCGGTCGACGGAGGTGATCACCACGTATTTGAGCTTCATGGCGGCGATGGTTTCCGCCAGGCGCCGCGGCTCGTCCGCATCCGGCGGCTTCGGCCGGCCGTGGGCCACATCGCAAAAGGCGCAGCGGCGGGTGCAGATTTCGCCCAGGATCATGAAGGTGGCGGTGCCCTTAGAAAAGCACTCATGGATGTTTGGGCAGGAAGCTTCCTCACACACGGTAACGAGCGCATTGGCCCGCAGGTTGGATTTGAGTTTGCCCACGGCGTTGCCAGCCGGAATCCGCACCCGGATCCAGTCGGGCTTGCGCAGCGCCGGCCGATCCGCGTCGAAGGTGACCGGGTTGCGGTTGATCTTATCCTCGCCGGTCTGTTTGCGTCCGGGCGTTAAGGAAACTTTGACTTCATGCATAGCGTGTTTGCTCGGTGTTCTGATCGATCGCGGGATCGATCGGCTGATGGCCGCTTAAGCCCACCAGGTGTTGAATCAGTTCTTCGCCAGCGGTCTGCCAGCTGTCCCGGCCGCCCAGCGCGCTCGTCTGGGTCATTTCAAGGCCGGCAAAACCGCAGGGATTGATGCGGGCAAATGGCTCAAGGTCCATGGCTACGTTAACCGCCAGACCGTGAAAAGAACATCCTCGCCGCACCCGCAGCCCCAGCGAGGCAACCTTTCGGCCGGCGACAAAAATGCCCGGCGCGCCGTCCCGGCGCTCGCCCTCGATGCTCTGCCCGGCCAGCCAGTCGATCACCGTCTGTTCCAGCATGGTCACCAGCTGCCGGATGCCGATCTTGCGGCGCCGCAGGTCCCACAGGGGGTAGATCACGGCCTGACCGGGGCCGTGGTACGTGACCTGGCCGCCCCGGTCCACGTGGATCACCGGGATGTCCCCCGGCGCCAGGATATGGTCGCGGCTGCCGGCCTGCCCCAGCGTGTAGACCGGCGGGTGTTCCACCAGCCAGATCTCATCGGTGGTGGCCGCGTCCCGCTGGTCGGTGAAAGCCTGCATCTGCCGCCAGCAAAGCTCATAGTCCATGCGTCCCAGGTGCTGGATTTTGACCGCTACAGCGTCCACAGCACCTGCTCATGCCTGCCGAGGTCAGCGTAGATCGCTTCCAGCTGTTCCCGCGTCTGAACGTCCACGGTCACAGTGATGGACTCAAAGCGGCCCGCGCTCGAGGGCCGGCTGCGCACGTCGGATTCGTCCACCGTCACGTGGTCCGCAATGATGCCGACCACCGCCTCGCTCAGGCCCTCGCCGGTGCGTCCCATAGCTTTGATGGGGTAGCGGCAGGGAAACTCAAGGCCCTGGGCGCGGTCGTCGTTCCCGTCAACGGTCGGGTTTTCACTCATCGAAGTCGTGAAACCACAGGGATACGGTGTGACTCATGCGGCGCCAGAAGCCGCCCCGGTCGACGCCGGCCAGCGCCAGCAGGGGCGCGCTGGCCTCCACCTCGCCGTTGAGAGACACGCGCAGCTGGCCCACCTCCATGCCGGAGGTGAGCGGCGCGGTAAGCACCGACATCACCTCGGTCTCGGCGCGCAGGTTGTCGTACTGCCCGCTCGGAATGGTCACGTACAGATCCTGCTCAATGCCCAGGTTGACCTGCTCGTCCTGGCCTTTCCAGACCCGCGCCTGGCTCAGGGCCTCGCCGGCGCTGTAGAGCAGGTGCGTCTCGAAGAAGCGGAAGCCGTAGTTGAGCAGCTTCTGCGACTCGTCGGCCCGGGAATTTTCCGACGCCGCGCCCATCACCACGCTCACCAGCCGCATGTTGCCCCGGCGAGCCGAGGCGGCGAGGCAATAGCCGGCGGAGCTGGTGTGGCCGGTCTTCAGGCCGTCCACGGCCGGGTCCCGCCACAGCAGGTTGTTGCGGTTGTGCTGGCGGATGTCGTTGTAGGTGAACTCCTTTTCCGAGTACCAGCGGTAGTAGTCGGGAAAGTCCCGGATTAGCGCTGACGACAGCAGGGCGATATCCCGGGCGGTGGTCAGGTGGTCCGGCGCGGGCAGCCCGGTGGCGTTGGCAAAGTAGGAGTTTTCCATGCCCAGGCTTTTGGCGTACTGGTTCATCAGCGCGGCGAAGGTTTCTTCGCTGCCGGCCACGTGCTCCGCCAGGGCCACGCTGGCGTCGTTGCCGGACTGCACGATCATGCCCCGCAGCAGGTCCGCCACGCTCACCTGGGTGTTCACCTCGATGAACATCTTGGATCCCTCGGTGCGCCAGGCTTTTTCGCTGATGGGCACCAGCTCCTCCAGCGCCAGGCCGCCGGATTTGAGCTCCGTAAACACGATGTAGGAGGTCATCAGCTTGGTGATGCTGGCGGGCTCGATCTGAAGATCCGCGTTCTGCTCCGCCAGGATTTCGCCGCTGCGGTGGTCCATCAGGATATAGGCGCTGGCGCCAAGCTGCGGCGGAGCGGGGACCGGGATGCTGGGGGCTGCGGCCACCTGCACGCTCAGGGTGGTCAGCACCAGGGCCAGGCCGGCAAGGCTCCAAAATTTCAGATTCTCGGACATGGTGGTCGGGGTAGCTGGCAAGCCGGCCATTATACGGCCAATCCACGCCCGGATCGGGCATTCAAATGGCAAAATGTGGCGACTTTCCAGGGGCTGCCCACAAGGCGGCGGTCTATTCAAAAATCAGCCGGGCTTGGCCAAAACCCCAGCCGGCCAGCCGTCCCGCCAGCGATTCGGCGGCGGCCTCGTCCGTCAGCGGACCCACCCGCACCCGATGCAGCGGCTGGCCGCCGGAATCCTGGGTGGACTGAAGCTGCGCCTGGGCCACCTCTCGCCGGCGCAGGCGATTCAGCAGCTTCAGGGCATTGTCGCGGCTGGCGAAGGCGCCAAGCTGCAGAAAAATATGGTTAGCGGTGGCAACTTCCGGCCGCCCGTCGCCGTTTTCCGGATGGATCGCTTCCACCTCCACCCGCGTGGTGCCCTCGCGAATCATGTCCAGCTTTTTCGCCGCCGCGTAGGACAGATCGATGATTCGGCCGGATTTGAACGGTCCCCGGTCGTTGATGCGCACCACCACGCTCGCCCCGTTGTCCAGCCGCGTTACCCGGGCGTAGCTGGGCCGAGGCAGGGTCCGGTGTGCCGCCGTGAAGGCGTACATGTCAAAGGTTTCCTGATTGGAGGTGGGCTTGCCGTGGAAGTTGGGCCCGTACCAGGAGGCAATACCGCGTTCTTTGTAATTGTTGGCGCTGGCCAGCACCCGGTAGGTTTTCCCCAGCACTCGGTAGGGCGAGTGGTTGCCGTATTCGCTCAGCGGTTCAAAACGGGGCGTGGGCTCCACGGCCGGGGCTCCCGGCGCCGGCGGCGGTATGGGCGTGGGTTTTGGCCCGGCGCAGGCGCCGAGCGTCAGAATCGCCAGCGCGGCCGCTACCCGCGCGGGCCCACTAGTTGAGCTGTTGTTCAATGGCCTGCGCAAGCTGATACACCGCCATGGAGTACAGAGCGCTGTGATTGTAACGGCTGATCACGTAAAAATTTTGATAAGTGACCCAGTGCTCGGGCCCATCCTTGCCCTCCAGGGTCACCAGGGAAACCGGCGTATTGGGATCCACACCGGGCGCATCCACCGCGTAGCCCCAGTCGTGCATCTGCTGCAGCGGGTAGGCCGGCTTCAGGCTGAGTTTCTTCAGCTCCCGGGCATTCGGAGCTGCTGTCGCGCGATGGGCGATGGGTTCGCCCTCGCGCCAGCCGTGGCGCCGGAAATAGTTGGCGATGCTCGCCAGCGCG
Source organism: Pseudomonadota bacterium (assembly GCA_039195135.1). Classification (GTDB taxonomy): domain Bacteria; phylum Pseudomonadota; class Gammaproteobacteria; order Xanthomonadales; family SZUA-38; genus JANQOZ01. The sequence continues at coordinate 17,396 of JBCCVP010000049.1, forward strand.
TCCGGCCGCGACCCCCACAGGTCCCGGCGGCCATCCTCGTCGTGGTCTACCGCATAGCTGCGGTAGCTGGAGGAAATAAACTGCCCCATACCCATGGCGCCGGCGTAGGAGCCCTTGAGCTCCGTCAGCGGCAGCGTTTCTTCCCGCCCAAGCAGCAGAAAGTGCTCCAGCTCGGACCGGAAGAAGCGGGACCGGGGCGGGTAGTGAAACGCCAGCGTAGCGAGCGCATCGAGCACCCGAAACCGGCCCAGAATGTTGCCGTAGCTGGTCTCGACCCCGGCGATAGCAACGATCAGGCCCGGCGGTACGCCGTAGGTTTCCGATACTTCGATCAGCAGGTCCTGGTTGCTGCGCCAGAATTTCACGCCGTCTTTGATGCGCTTGTCGGTCATGAAGATCGGGCGGTAGTCGGACCAGGGTTTGGCCTCCGCCGGCCGACTGATGGCGTCGATGATGGTCTGACTGCGCTCCGCGCCGGCCAGCAGTGAGCGGATGCGCTCGGCGGGCCAGCCGTGGCGCTCGGAGACCTCGGCGACAAACTCTTCCGCGCCGGGATGAGTGACGTCCAGGTCCAGGGTGGAGGCATCAACCGCCAACGCGGCGGTCAGAATCAATGCGGGGAAGGTCATGCGTCCGTTCGTCTCGTTCCGATTAGAAATATCATCTCAGCAGCCGGCGATGGCTGTAAACCGACATAATGAGGCCAAACGAGGCCAGCAGGCTGACAAGGGAGGTGCCCCCGTAGCTGACCAGCGGCAGCGGTACCCCCACCACCGGCAGCAGCCCGCTGATCATCGCCGCGTTCACCACCACGTAGACAAAAAAGGTCAAGGTGAGGGCGCCGGCCAGTAACCGGCCGAAGCTGTCTTTGGCCTGGCTGGCGAGCCACAGGCAGCGGCCGATGATGTAAAGGTATAGGGCAAACAAGGCCACGATACCCACCAGGCCGAATTCTTCCGCCAGCACCGCCAGGATAAAGTCGGTGGATCGCTCCGGCAGGAACTCCAGGTGAGCCTGGGTGCTGTTCATCCAGCCTTTGCCGGCAAAGCCGCCGGAGCCCACTGCAATCTTCGACTGGATGATATTCCAGCCGTCCCCCAGCGGATCACTTTCCGGGTTGAGAAAGGTCAGCACCCGGCTGCGCTGGTAGTCGTGGAGAAAGTGCCAGAGCACCGGCGCCAGCGCGCCGGCGAGCACCGCGAGGCTCGCGATGAGGCGCCAACTTAAACCCGCCAGAAACAGCACAAAAATGCCGGCGGCGGCCACCAGTAGGGCGGTGCCCAGATCCGGCTGCAGGTAGATCAGAAAAGCAGGAATCGCCACCAGGAGGGCGCAGATCGCCAGGTTTTTCCAGCTTGGCGGCAGGTTGGCCTGGTGCAGGTACCAGGCCAGCATCATCGGCAGCGCCAGTTTCATAATCTCCGACGGCTGGAAGCGGAGGAAACCCAGGTCCAGCCAGCGCTGGGCGCCGCGTCCCTCGCCCAGAAACGCCACCAGCACCAGCAGCACCACGCCCAGGGTGTAGAAAACGGGCGACCAGAGCCGCACCTGATGGGGCGAGATGCTGGCCAGCGCCACCATCGCCAGTAGGCCTATCCCCAGTCGCACCGCCTGACGCACCACGGTGCCCGTGTCCCCCTCGGCGGCGCTGTAGAGCACCACCAGGCCAAACAGCGCGGCGAGCAGCAGCGCCGCCAGCAGCGGCAGATCAAGCCGGGGCCGGGTCAGGGCGAAGCGCATGACTCGGGGCAGGGCGCTGGCCACGTTATTCACGGCGCCACCCCCGCTGGGGTCAGCGCCACCGGATTGTTTTCAAACCCCAGTAGATGAGCGTCGATGATCTGCCGGGCGATGGGGCCGGCTACCGTTGAGCCGCCGCCGCCGTGCTCGACCACCACCACCAGCGCGATGGTGGGCGCCTCCGCCGGGGCGAAGGCGATAAACAGGGCGTGATCCCGCAGGTGAAACGGAACTTCGTCTTCGACGTATTCTTCGCCTTCAGCGAGTCCATAGACCTGTGCCGTTCCCGACTTGCCGGCGATGGTGTAGGGCGGATTATCGGCACTGATGACCTGGGCGGTGCCGTTGGCGCCGTGCACCACCCGCACCATGCCTTCGATCACCGCCTCCCAGTGTTCACGTTTGCCGACCGTGACCCGGGTGGCGGGCCGGGTTACCTGCTCCGGCGCGCTGGCGCCGGCGCGCAGCACCAGGTGTGGCTTGCGGCTCTCACCGCGGGCCGCGAGCACCGCCGCGGCGTGGGCCAGCTGCAGGGGGGTGGTAACGGTAAACCCCTGGCCGATGCCCGCGATCACCGTCTCGCCCCGGTACCAGGGCTCACCCACGTTGGCCCGCTTCCAGGCGCTGGACGGCAAGATGCCGATCGCCTCGCCCCGCAGGTCGATGCCGGTAGCCGCACCGAAACCGAACTGACTGACGTATTCGTGAATGGTGTCGATGCCCATTTTGGACGCGAGGTCGTAGAAAAAGACGTTCACCGACTCCTCGATGGCGCTTACCACGTCCACCAGACCGTGGCCGCCGGGTTTCCAGTCGCGGTAGCGCCGGGACTGGCCGGGTAGCTGGAAATAACCGTTGGAGAACATCTGCGTGGACAGATCCAGATAACCGTTTTCCAGCCCCGCCAGGGCGATGTAAGGCTTGATGGTGGATCCCGGCTCGTAGCCGCCGCGCAGGGCCCGGTCGAACAGCGGCCGGGTGCTTGAGTCAAGCAGCGCCTGGTACTGAGCAACGGTCAGGCCGCCGACAAACGCATTGGGATCAAAACCCGGCCGGCTGACCATCGCCAGCACCTCGCCGGTGCCGGGCTCCACGGCGACGATGGCGCCGGTAAAGTCCCCCAGCGACTTCACCGCAAGCTCCTGCAGCCGGGCGTCCAGGGTCAGATGCAGGTTGTAGCCGGCGTCCGGGGGCACCGCGTCGAGGGACCGCAGGATACGGCCCTGCACGTTGGTCTCCACCTTTTCCCGCCCCACCTCGCCGTGGAGCACGCTTTCGTAAGCGAGCTCCAGGCCGGTTTTGCCGATATAGGAGGTGGCGGCGTAGCGGCTGGCGTCGACATTGCTCAGGTCTTCCGCGTCGAGCTGGCCCACGTAGCCCACCACGTGCACAAAATCGGGCCCTCGCGGATAGTGGCGCGTCTGGTAGGGCACGATGTCCACGCCAGGAAAGCGGTGGCGGTCGACGGCAAATCGGGCGACGGCGGTTTCGTCCATGCGCAGGCGCAGGGGGACGGCCTGAAAGGAGCGCCGGGCCTTGCGCAGCTTGTGAAAACGCTCAAGCTCCCGATCGCTTAGATCAATCAGCTCGCGCAGCCGGTCCAGCGTCTCATCGAGGTTCTTCACCTGTTCCGGAATCAGCTCCAGCCGGTAGGCCGGCCGGTTGTCGGCCAGGATGATGCCGTTTCGGTCGAGGATCAGACCCCGGTTGGGGGCCAATGCCCGATACTTCACCCGGTTGTTTTCCGCACGGGTGGTGAACTCTTCGTGCTTGATGACTTGCAGGTAGCCGTAGCGCAACCCGAGCACTGCAAACGTCAGGCAAACCAGGAGAAACGATACCTGCGCCCGGGTCCGAAAGATGGAGCCTTCCCGGGCCGAATCGCGCAGCGGCTTGCGGTAACTGTTTTTCATCGGAGCCGGTAGCGCTGGCTGATGCGGTCAAGCAGCAGGAACATCCAAGGCCAGACCAGCACGCCCACCGGCGGGGCCAGGAGGATCTCGCCGCCGGTAAATCCTGAGCCCGACAGGCTCTGGATCCACGCGTAGATCACCCGGTCGTTGAGCAGGATCGCGCCGACCGCCAGCGCCTGCTGCCACAGCGGGAAAAACCGGATGCGCAGGCGGAAGCGCTGCACGATGTAGACGATGACCACCAGGCTGAGCGCGTGCAGCCCGGCCATGGTGCCGGTGAGCAGGTCCAGCAGCAGGCCGACGGCAAAAGCCCGGCCGAGATTCATCACCTGGGTGCTTTCGATGGTCCAGTAGATAACGACCAGCCCCACCCAGTAAGGCCGGAACCAGGTGAGGCTGTCCGGCAGCGGCATAACGGTAAGCGCCATGGCGATGAGAAAGCTGACCACCACAATGGCCGGGCGATGGCGGCGACGGGTCATGGTGCGCCGACGCCTGCGCCGGGGGCTTCGGCGCCGCCTGCTGCGTCGTCCACCGGGGTATCCGGATCGTTCGGCGCGGGCTCCGCCGCACCGGGCCAGACCAGCAGTACCTGCCGTGCCCGGTCCAGCGCCGCCAGCGGCGTGATGGCAACGGTGCGAAACGGCGCGCCGGGGTCCGACTCGATGGTGGTGACCTCACCGACGGGAAAACCGACCGGAAACCGGCCGCCAAGGCCGGAAGTGACGACCAGGTCACCGGTCTGCACGTCGGCGCTCATCGCCACGTCCCGCAGTTCGATGCGGTCAAGCTGACCGGTGCCGTAGGCAACGGTGCGAATCCCGGTGCGGTTGAGCGTGACGGGCAGCGCGTGGTTGGGATCGGAAATGAGTACGGCCTGGGCACTGATAGGGCTCACCAGCTCGATCTGCCCCATGATGCCGCGGGCGTCCGCGATCGGCTGGCCGCTGTACACGCCGTCCCGGGTGCCCCGGTCGAGGGCCACAAGATGGGTGAACGGATCCAGGTCGACGTCCAGCAGTTCAGCCACCAGAACCCGATCTCCGAGCCTTGGAGAGGACTCCAGCAGACGCCGCAGGCGGGCGTTTTCTTCTTCCAGCGCGGCGATCCGATTCAGGCGGCTCTGGCTGGTGAGCCAGCGTTCTTCGAGTTCCTGAAGCCGCTGGTTGCGCACCTTACGATCGGCAATCTCGCTGCCGAGCCAGCGGCCGGCTTCGCCGGGCAGGGTAACGAGGGCGAGCATCGGGTAGGTGACGGCGCTCAGCGTGCCGCGGATTTTGCGCAGATATTCGCTGTGGTGGTCCGTCACCATCAGCACGACGGCAAGGGCCGCGTAGAGGGCGAGGCGCAGGGCTGCCGCGGAAGACGATACCGGGCTGGCTTCGGTCTGGTGACTGTTTTCGACCACGGTGGCTCGTGTTCGGGAAAACTATCGACAGATCAGGATGATACCACGCGCCGGAGGTATCTTTTCGGCCAGTGCCTTGCGGAGCGGCTTCCTAATCGAAGGCGAAAAAGTCGCTGCCGTGCTCGTCCATCAGCTCCAGCGCCCGGCCGCCGCCGCGGGCGACGCAGGTGAGCGGATCCTCAGCGATGATGACGGGCAGGCCCGTTTCTTCCATCAGCAGCCGGTCGAGATCCCGCAGCAGGGCGCCGCCGCCGGTGAGCACAATGCCGCGTTCTGCCACGTCGGCGCACAGCTCTGGCGGGGTCTGCTCCAGCGCGGTTTTCAGCGCCCCGGCAATCCCCATGAGCGGCTCGTGCAGCGCTTCCAGGATCTCGTTGCTGTTGATGGTGAACACCCGCGGCACGCCTTCCGCGAGGTTGCGCCCGGAAACTTCCAGCTCCCGCACCTCCGATGAGGAGTAGGCGCAGCCGATCTCCACCTTGATCTTTTCCGCTGTGGCCTCGCCGATCAGCGTGCCGTAGTTGCGGCGCACGTAGTTGATGATGGACTCATCAAACCGGTCACCGCCGATGCGTACCGACGCGGAGTAAACGATGCCGTTGAGGGACAGCACCGCTACCTCGGAGGTGCCGCCGCCGATATCCAGCACCATGGACCCCCGGGCCTCATGGATGGGAATGCCGGCACCGATAGCCGCGGCCATCGGCTCTTCGATCAAAAACACCTCACGGGCGCCGGCGCCCTCGGCGGATTCGCGAATCGCCCGCCGCTCTACCTGGGTCGAGCCGCAGGGCACGCAGATCAGCACCCGCGGGCTGGGATGCAGCATGCGGTTGCGGTGCACCTTGCGAATGAAATGCTGGAGCATCTCCTCGGTCATGGTGAAGTCGGCGATCACGCCGTCCTTCAGGGGCCGGATCGTGACAATGTTGCCCGGCGTACGCCCCAGCATCAGCTTGGCTTCACCGCCCACCGAGGCAACCGATTTTGCGCCGCCGCGGCTGCGGTCCTGGCGGATGGCAACCACGGAGGGCTCGTTCAGAACAATGCCCTGATCCTGGACATAGATGAGCGTGTTGGCCGTGCCAAGATCAATGGACAGATCGTTGGAAAACACGCCTCGCAGGCGTTTAAGAAACATGGTCTGGTCCGCCGGTGTTTTGGTGCCGCCGGCCTTTAATAAAGCGCGCTACTCTAGCAATTGCGCTGCGCGGCCGGCAAGCCGTCTCAAACCCGCTATTTGAGCACACATACGCCCGACGATTCGGGCAATTTTCGGGCAGTGGTTCGCAATCTGGGTCTCAGGTCCGGCTGCCCTCCGGCGACACCCAAGTCACGCAGCACTAGACAGTATCCCCAATCCTGCTACATTCGGGCGTTTTGCCGGGCCCAACCGTGTCACGTATTTCCCTGGAAGATGTGCGGCGCACCGCCCGCCTCGCGAGGCTGGCCGTGAACGAAGAAGACCTCAATGCGTATCAGGCGCACTTTGAGCGTCTGCTCGCGTTTGTGGAAGACGTGACCGAGGCGCCCATTGAGGACGTCAAACCGCTGGCCCATCCGCTCGACATGACCCAGCGTTTGCGGCCCGACGCGGTCACCGAAGCGGATCGCCGGGAAGCGCTGCAGAGCAGCGCGCCCCGGGCCGAAGACGGCTACTACCTGGTGCCGCGAGTCATCGAGTAATCGCGCAAGCGTTGTCCCTATGCTGGATCAGTCAATCACCCAACTGCGTGCCGCTTTGCGCTCCCGAGAGTTCTCCGCCCGGGAGCTGGTGCAGGCCTGCCTTAAGGAAATTGAGGGCCGGGATCCGGCGCTCAACAGCCTGATCGGCGTGGCGGCGGAGCAGGCGCTGGCGGCGGCCGACGCGGCGGATGCACAGCTGGCCGACGGCGATGCGCCAGATCTCTGCGGCATCCCGCTGGTGCATAAGGACAATTTCTGCACCGAAGGGCTGGCCACCACCTGCGGTTCCAAGATGCTGGCCGACTTTGTGCCGGCCTACAGCGCCACGGTGGTGGAGCGCGCGGCGCAGGCCGGCGCGGTGACCGTGGGCAAAGCCAACATGGACGAGTTCGCCATGGGGTCGTCCTCGGAGCACGGCCACTTTGGGGCCGTGAGTAATCCCTGGGATACAACCCGTGTTCCCGGCGGGTCGTCCGGCGGCTCCGCCGCGGCGGTGGCCGGCGGCCTGGTGCCGCTGGCGACGGGCAGCGATACCGGCGGGTCAATTCGCCAGCCGGCGGCGTTCTGCGGCATCACCGGCATCAAGCCGAGCTACGGGCGCGTCTCCCGCTACGGGCTGGTGGCCTACGCGTCCAGCCTGGATCAGGCCGGCGTGCTGGGCCGCAGCGCCGAGGACTGCGCCTGGCTGCTGCAGGCCATCAGCGGGTTTGATCCGCTGGATTCGACGTCCATCGATCGGCCGATGGAAGACCTGGTGGCCGGTCTGGATCAGGACCTGACCGGCCTGCGGGTGGGTATCCCGAAGCCCTACTGGGAAGGTATCGATGACAACGTGGTGGCGTCTGTCAGCGCGCAGCTTGAGGCGCTGCTGGCGCAGGGCGCAACCCGGGTGGACGTGGAAATGCCCAACGCTGCGCTGGCCGTGTCTACCTATTATCTGATCGCTCAGGCGGAGTGCTCGTCGAATCTGTCCCGCTACGACGGAGTGCGGTTCGGCTATTCCTGCGACGCTCCTAAGGACCTTACCGACCTGTACGAGCGCTCCCGGGCCGAAGGCTTCGGCGAAGAAACCCGCCGACGCATTCTGGTTGGCACCTTTGCGCTTTCCTCGGGCTACTACGACGCCTACTACGGCAAAGCCATGCGCGCCCGGCGCCTGATCAGCGATGACTTTCAGGCCGCCTTTGAACAGTGCGACGTGCTGCTGTCGCCGACGGCGCCGACCACGGCCTTCAAGCTGCAAGAAAAAGAGACCGACCCAATCGCCATGTATCTGGCGGACGTGAATACGGTGGCGGTGAACCTGGCCGGCCTGCCCGCCCTGTCGATGCCGGGACCCCAGGTAGACGGGCTGCCGGTAGGTGGGCAGCTGATTGGACCGTACTTCAGTGAGTCCCGGCTGCTGGCGGTGGCTCACCAGCTGCAGCGCGGCACCGACTGGCACCTGGCGAGGCCCCAATGAGTCTGGAACAGTGGGAACCGGTGATCGGCCTTGAGCTGCACGTGCAGCTGAGCGCCGAGAGCAAAATCTTTTCCGGCAGCGCTACGGCCTACGGGGCCGAGCCCAACCGGCAGGCGAGCGCTATTGATCTCGGCATGCCCGGCACCCTGCCGGTGCTGAACGAGGCAGCGGTGCGCATGGCGGTGGCCTTCGGGCTGGCGATTGACGCCGAGATTGCCCCGGAGTGTGTGTTCGCGCGCAAGAACTACTTTTACCCGGACCTTCCCAAGGGTTACCAGATCAGCCAGTACGAGCAGCCCATCGTGGCCGGTGGTCATCTGGATATCGTGACCCCGGAAGGCACCAAAACCATCCGGGTAACCCGCGCCCATCTCGAGGAAGACGCGGGCAAATCGGTGCACGATCAGTTTCGCGGCGCCACCGGGGTGGATCTCAACCGGGCCGGCACGCCCCTGCTGGAGGTGGTGTCGGAGCCGGATCTGCGGTCGCCGGCGGAGGCTGCCGAGTACATGAGAGCCATGCACACGCTGGTGCGCAGCCTCGGCATCTGCGACGGCAACCTGCAGGAGGGCTCGTTTCGCTGCGACGCCAACGTTTCTGTGCGGCGCAAAGGCAGCGAAACGCTGGGCACCCGGGCGGAGATCAAAAACATCAACTCGTTCCGCTTTGTGGAGCGGGCGATTGACTATGAGATTCATCGGCAGGTGCATCGGCTGGAATCCGGTCAGGAGATTGTGCAGGAAACCCGCCTGTACGACGCAGATAAAAACGAAACCCGTTCCATGCGCGGAAAAGAAGAGGCGGAGGACTACCGGTATTTCCCCGACCCCGATTTGCTCCCGGTACTCGTGGACCAGGCGCTGATCAACGAGATTGCCGGCCAGCTGCCGGAACTGCCGGCCGCGCGGCGGGCCCGTTATCAGTCAGATCTCGGCCTTGGCGCCGATGAGGCGCTGCTGCTGGGGGACGATCCGGACCTGGCGGCCTACTTTGAGGCCACGCTTTCCGAAGGGAAGTCGCTGCCGCCGAAGCGCACCGCCAACTGGATTCTGGGCGAACTGCTCGGGGCGCTGAATCGGGAAAACCTCGAAATTGGCGACAGCCCCGTCGCGCCGGGACAGCTTGCGGCGCTGCTGGTCCGCATTGAGGACGGCACCCTGTCGGGTAAGCTGGGCAAGCAGGTGTTTGAAGGCCTGCTGAGCGGCGAAGGCAGCGTTGATGACATTATCGAGCAGCGGGGCCTCAAGCAGATCAGCGATTCGAGCGAGCTTGAGTCGGTGATCGATGAGGTAATCGCCGCCTCGCCGGACCAGGTGGCCCAGTACCAGGGCGGCGAAGCCAAGGTGTTTAACTATTTTGTCGGCCAGGTGATGAAGGCCACCCGGGGCCAGGCCAATCCCGGCCAGGTGCAGACGATTCTGCGCCAGAAACTCGACGGTTAGGGACACATCCCGCCGCCGCCAATTCCACACGGACGTAGCAAAAAGGAAACGCTCATGGCAGCACTGATCTGCGGCTCATTGGCTTACGACTCCATCATGGTGTTCGAAGACCATTTCAAAAATCACATCCTGCCCGAGAAGGTGCACATGATCAGCGTGTCGTTTCTGGTGCCCCAGATGCGGCGGGACTTCGGCGGCTGCGCCGGCAACATCGCCTATAACCTGAAGCTGCTCGGCGGCGAGCCGGTGCCGATGGCGGCGGTGGGCAAAGACTTCGGTGCTTACCGGGATCACCTGGACGCGCTGGGCATTCCCCGGGACCACGTGCTGGAGCGGGAGGACCACTTCACCGCCCAGGCGTTTATCACCACGGATCTGGACGACAACCAGATCACCGCGTTTCATCCTGGCGCCATGTCCGTTTCGCACCTTAATAAGGTGAAAGAGGCTAATGACATCACCATCGGCATCGTGGCCCCGGACGGCCGGGACGCGATGATGCAGCACGCGGCGGATTTTAACGGCGCCAGCATCCCGTTCTTTTTTGACCCCGGCCAGGCCATGCCGCTGTTCGACGGCCAGGACCTGCGCCGGTTTATCGACCAGGCCACCTGGGTCACGGTGAACGACTACGAGATGGAGCTGGTGAAAGAGCGCATCGGGTGGAGCGAGGCGGAGATTGCCGAGCAGGTGGAAGCGCTGATCATCACCCGCGGCGCGGAAGGCTCCGACATCATGACGGGCGGCGAGACCATTAAGATTGAGTCGGCCCCAGTCTCCAACATCGCCAACCCAACCGGCTGCGGCGACGCCTACCGGGCCGGGCTGCTTTACGGCCTGGAAAAAGGTTACGACTGGCAGACGACGGGTCGCATTGCTTCGCTGATGGGCGCAATCAAAGTGGAAACGGAGAGCCCCCAGGGTCACCAGTTCACGATGGAAGAATTTGGCGAGCGCTTCGAGAAGAGTTTCGGCGCGAAGCTGCCGGCCTGAAAGTCTTGACAACCCGCGGGGCGCTGCGGACAATCTGCGCCCCTTCCGTGGCTATGTAGCTCAGCTGGTTAGAGCACCGCACTCATAATGCGGGGGTCGGTGGTTCAAGTCCACCCATAGCCACCAAAATCCCGCTAGATTTCAACTGCTTACACGTGCTTCAGGCTGAGGCCTCCAAAATTCTCATCCTGGGATTGTGCCAGTTTTGTGTCATTTTCGATGTTTTCCGCATACCTGGCCACGTGGCTGGGGGCCAAGTGCGCATACCTCAACACCATGTCCAACGAACGCCATCCGCCGAGGCGTTGAAGCACCTCGAGCGGCGTGCCGCTCATGACGTGCCAGCTTGCCCACGTATGACGCAGGTCGTGCCAGCGAAAGTTCTCCGGATGCTGCCTGGGCTTCGGTCGAAGACCCTGCTTCTGGAGTACTTCCCGCCAGGCCCGGGTGCTCGCTTTGCGGATCGGTTTCCCGCAATACATAAACACCCGGTCTCGGTCCTGGAAACGCCGTTCCCGAAGCACCGCAAGCGCCGTCTTGTTCAACGGCACCTGCGTGGCTCGGCCAGACTTGGATTGGTCTGGGTCGATCCAGATCAGGCGACGGCTAAGATCGACGTGATCCCATCTCAGCCTTGTTACGTTGGACTCGCGCATGCCTGTTGCCAAAGTCAGCCGCATCATATCCGCGGTGTGCTCCAGACTCGCATCATGGAGAGCTCGCAAGAGTTGATCGGCCTGCTCGCGCCGCAGCCAGCGAAAACCTTCATTGCTGTACCGCGACTTTGGAAGCTTGACCGCCGGCGCTCGATCCAGCCATTCCCACTCGGCTACAGCCTTGCGAAGAATGGAGCGAATTAAAGCCAGGTACTTGGCTGCGGTCCCGGGAGAGGTCCCACCGCCGGGCCCTTTGCCGGCCAATACGGCGTCACGGATTTCGGCTACCACTTGAGCGCTGACCTGATCGAGCATCAGGTGACCCAGGTAGGGATGTAGCCATCGCAGCTTCGCCACGTCATCGTCATGGGTCCGCTTGTGATTGGTCTCGGCGAGAAAACGAACCGTTGCTTCCTGCCAAGAGCGTCGGGGACGATCCCCGAGTTGGTGCACCCGCCAGGTTTCTGCCTTTAGTCGGTCCGCGTATTCCTGGGCCTCTTTTCTCTTGGAAGTCCCAGTGCTTTGTCGTACTCGACGGCCGTCAGGCGCCGTGAAGGCGAGGTGCCAGTTGCCGCGTTTCGATCTGCGATAAAGTCGCATAGTGATCTCCTTGTTGATCGGTGCGGCGACCGCTCAGGACCAGTATAGCCCCGCACGTAGTTGAGGACGTCGGTTCGAAGGAATACCCAGGATCGGCCGACGCGGCGGCCTGGAAGTTCGCCGGCGCGCGCTCGGCGTTTGACCGTTTCAGCGCAGCAGTGGAGCAAGCGGGCAGCTTCGGTCGTGCCGATTGTTGGGGTGTCGTCGAGAGGCTTGTTATCGGCCAAGGTAGGTCGCCGTGATCTGTTCGCGGGAATGACCAAGTTCGGTGCTGATCTGAAGGCGAGCTGCCTGGTCAGCAGCCTTTTCCTGAGCGGTGAGTTCCCTCGACGATTTGCCGCCTGCTGCAGGCGCATTCCGTCCGGTCAGTTCCCGGTAGCGGCGTTGCGCATAGCCGTGCCGCAGACCATGGAGTTTCGTGAGACCAGCCTTGGCGGTCTGCCGCTCGTAGCGGTGAAGCTGGTCAACGTAACTGCGGTCTGCCGGGATCATGGCCCCAGATCCGGCAAGAGCTTTTGCCTCCCGAAGCAATCCGCGCTCAGCGTCGCTGGTGATCGGAATCGCCCGAGGCCGTCCGCCCTTCGTCCAGCTACCCTTGAGAACAATCTCACTCTCCCGAATGGCATAGTCGGGCCGAAACTTGATGGATTCCTCTCGCCTGAGCCCTAAGGCTTCCTGCAAGCGAACGCTCATCCGGACGTAAGGGTCAGTGATCTTCGCCAGCCGCTCCGGACTCAGAGTTTTGGCCTTCGACTCGTTGGAGACGAATTGCCTCGATCCAATGCCGTAGGCGTCATTCGACCTAGCGACCACGCTCCGCTTGTTCACCTTCTCCGCCCACCAACGCAGCGCAGACAGACGGTTCTTGGTGGTCCCAATGCTGACGTCCTGCGTTTTCCATAGAGATACCAGCGCCCGGACATGTTTTGGCCTGAGGGAACTAGCCCGCATTCGCCGATAGCCCAACTCATGGAGCTGGTTCGCCATCAGATCCAAAAGCCGGATAACGTAAATTTTGTTTCGCACATTTGAGGAGACGGTGGTCTCTGTTTGATAAATTGAAATTGCGACATAACAACCATCAAACAGAATGAGACCACCATGGAAAAAGATACCGCGAAGCCCCTCGGGCGGGTGATCCGGATCGACGAAGGCGAGATTCGCGGCCACCTGGACGAGATGGTTAGAGAGACCGTTGAAGAGACCCTCAACAGCATGCTCGACGCTGAAGCGGACGCCATGTGCGGCGCACAGCGCTATGAGCGATCACCAGACCGGATTGATACCCGAGCCGGCAGCTACGACCGGAAGATCCACACCAAGGCTGGAGAAGTAAAGGTCAAAGTGCCGAAGCTTCGTCGCCAGACTTTTGAGACCGCCATTATCGAACGCTATCGGCGGCGAGATATCTCGGTTGAAGAAGCGATTGTGCAGATGTACTTGGCCGGCGTCTCGGTTCGCCGGGTCGAAGACATCACCGAAGCCCTTTGGGGCACGCGAGTGTCCTCAGGAACCGTCAGCAATCTCAACAAGAAGGTTTATAAGCACATTGAGCGCTGGCGTCAGGCGCCACTGACCGGCACGTTCCCGTACGTTTACCTTGATGGCATCGTGCTCAAGCGCAGCTGGGGCGGCGAGATTAAGAATGTCTCCGTGCTGGCAGCCATTGGCGTCGATCAAGATGGCTATCGCCGGGTTCTGGGCGTTTGTGAGGGCCACAAGGAAGACAAGTC
>JBCCVP010000050.1:0-30709 GCA_039195135.1 Pseudomonadota bacterium
CGGACCTGGCACCTGGTCCTGTCCCCTCCCTCAAAACAACCCGTGCAGATACCAGCCACGGGTGCGACAGTCCTGATAGATCCACCAGCGCTCGCCTCGGCGCTGCTCAACCACGTAGTAGTCCCGCCGGATATCCACCCCATCCCACCAGCCGGATTCAATCCGCTCCGGGCCGGACAGAATCTGCCCCGAGCACCCGGGCAGCGGGCGCGGGCGGGGCAGCAGCCACAGCGGGCGGGGATTGGCCGGGCTGGCCACCTGAGGAGAAGGTTCGTTAACCGGCCAGGGTCGACTGCCGCGTTCCGGGCGATGGTCGGCGTGGAGCCCGAGGCTGTGCACCCCATCCGCCCCCAGCCGGGCGCGCAGCCGCTCCAGCAGCCGGGCCAGCTCGCTTAAAGGTGCCCGGGCCTGGAACAGGTCTTCCGCCACCGCATCAAAGGCAAATAAGCGCGATGCCCGCAGCACCAGCTGCCGCACCGGTGCCCGCAGGGTCAGCTGCTGCAGCCGTTCCCGGGTCAGATCAAACAGCCGTTGGCTGTCCCGGTCCAGTTCCAGCAGCCCAAACTTCAGGGGGGTGTGCTCCCCGTGGCTGTGGATCAGTTCGAGCTCAAATTCTGAGACGGCCTGGTCCCGGGCCCTGAGAAACTGCGCCAGCTCACCGAGCAGTCGCTGCACGCTGAACAGCAGCGCCTCGGCGTCCCCCACCTCGCTGGACAGTTCCAGCTGCGAGGCAAAAGTACTGGCGGGCTCGTAGGCCGGGAGCGTTTCCGGCCGCCGCCCCAGCAGCTGATCGAGGTAGTCCAGCAGCGGCTGGCCAAATCGCCGCAGCAATCCTTCCCGCGGCAGCTTCAGCAGCTCGCCCAGGCTGCCGCAGCCCATGCTCGTCAGCTGCCGTTGGGTTTCCTCGTCCAGTTCGCAGGCGCCGACAGGCAGCTTGAGAAAACCCGCAGGCGGTGGCGAGAGCGAAGCAAGCTGGCCATAGCGCCGGGCCCGGGCCAGCAGCCGGGCCGCTGTGGGGGTAGGGGCCAGCGCCAGCTGGTTGCGGTAAGCCCAGCTTTGGGTGGTTTCCCGCAGCGCCTGCTGCCAGCGTTCGCCCAGCAGGCGCCGGCTGCCGCCAAGCTCCACCAGCACCATATCCGGCGGATATAGATGAACCTGGCTGCTCAGCGCAAAAGCCCAGCCGGCCACCTGCTCCAGCGCCTGCCGTTCCGCCCGGCGCTGCCGGGGTAGAACCTGAAGATCGGGGACCAGCGCGTAGGCGGCGGACAACCCCAGGCCGGGCTTCAGGCCGCTGCTGCGCAGCACCTGACTGAAGTCCACCAGCCAGCGCTGGCTGCCCCGCTGATCGATCACCGCCAGCGGGCCGTCGGCATCGGTGCCCAGACTCCGCTGAACGACGTCCAGCGCCAGCCGGTGCAGATGAATGCACAGCCAGATGGGTGAGGCGGTGGGGGAAGAACGCATGTGCCGGCGCCCGGGTGCTAAAGCGAAAAGGGGGTGCCGAGGCGGGGGTCCGCGCCCCGGTGTTTTAAAAGGGTGCAGCGTAGCCGTCCGTCCGGATTGGGCTCCAGCGCCATGCGCAGCGCAGCGGGGGAGCGTTGCTGGCGGCAGCGCAGCGGGCGAAACACAATGCCGGCGCATCCGCCCCGTTCCGCCGCCAGCTGCAAGCGCCGGAGCTGACGATCGGTGGGTTCGGCCAGCCAGCACAGCACGGCGCTCAGCACACCGGAGCGCAGACCCTGCTCCATGGCCCACAGGCTGTCGTCGGCGCTGGCGGTGTTCACAATCAGTACCTGGGACAGGTGCCAGTCCCACTGGCTGAGCGCCGCGGCGTGCACCGGATGGGGTGGTCCGACCAGCGCGATCCACTGCTGCTGCCGGGTCAGCTCCTTAAGCGCCGGCGCCAGCAGCCGCATCTCGCTCAGGCCCATAAACGGCAGCAGAATTTCCGTCAGCTCACCCCGCGGCCAGCCGCCGGGCAGATGGGCGTCCAGCACCGGATGATGACAGGCCATGCCCGACAGCGCCGCCGGCCGGGCCTGCGCGCGCAGTTTTTTTTTCAGCTCAGCGACAGTTTCAGCAGGGGAAGCGGGGCCAGCCACTTTACGTGGTCCACATCACGTTCACCGGCCCGGGGTCAGGCGGTGGGGCGGATCACGCCAACGCCCCGGCCTTCGATGGCCAGGTCCTGTTGTCGCAGATCCACTTCAATCGGGTCGTAGTCCGGGTTTTCCGCCTCAAGTCGCACTTTCAGCCCGCGGCGATAGAACCGCTTTACGGTGACCTCGTCGTCGATCCGGGCGACCACAATCTGTCCATTGCTGGCTTCGGGGGTGCGATGCACCGCCAGCAGGTCGCCGTCCAGGATGCCGGCATCACGCATGCTCAGGCCGGTGACCCGCAGCAGATAGTGGGGCCGGGGACGAAAGAACTGAGGGTCCAGGGCGTAGTGCTGTTCGATATGTTCTGCGGCCAGTACCGGCTGCCCCGCGGCAACCCGTCCCACCAGCGGCAGCTGCAGCGAGTGCCGCCGGTTTTGCGAGCTGGCTTCCACCACGTGGATGCCGCGGGAGACGCCGCTTTTCAGCCGGATGGCACCTTTTTTTTCCAGCGCCCGGAGGTGGGATTCGGCAGCGTTCGGCGAGTTAAAGCCGAAGTGGCCGGCAATTTCTGCCCGGGTGGGGGGATAACCTTTACGGCGCTGGGCCAGGGAAATGAAATCGAGAATTTCCTGCTGACGTTTGGTGAGTTTCGCAGACACTGGTTATTTATACAGTAACCACGGAACGGAGTAAAGAATCAGGGCTAAGACGGGCGAAAATTTTCCAGCAGCACGCCGCCCCAGATCAGAAACCAGATCACCATGGACATCATCACGCCTGCGGAGCCGCAGTCTTTGGCCTTTTTTGCCAGCGGATGAATCTCCGGGCTGGCCCGATCCACGATGGCCTCGATCCCCGTGTTGAGCAGCTCGCAGGTCAGCACCAGCAGGCAGGCGCTGACCAGGAGCGCCAGCTGGGTCGGCGACCGCGCCAGCCATACGGCAACGGGGACCAGCACCAGCAGCGCCAGCACCTGGCTGCGAAACGCCTGCTCGTCCCGCCAGGCAAAGGCTATCCCCGCCAGCGAATTTCGCGTGGCCTGGGCCAGGCGCTTAAATTCATTCATGCGGGATAATCCGGAGAGAGAGTCTGATGCTTCTACCCCTCAGCTCGTACCCAGCGGGGAGGGTAGGAGAGAACTTCAGGTGTTGTCCACCCTCCGGTCGGGCGGCGTTCGGCCCGAGCGGGAAACTCGACGATCCCGGGAGGATCAGTCCTGTTGTTCGCGCCGGGCGTCACCCTCTGGCAGCGGCTCATCGTTATCCGCCGACTGCTCCGGATCCCCCGCCAACGCCACGTCGATGCGGTCGAGCCGGTCCATCAGGTCCCGGCTGCCGCCACTGGCGCTCGCCCGGGGATGGTCCGATGAGGTCACGCCGCTGCGGAGGGTGGTCCGGCTCAGCGCCGACTCCACCGTCGCCATCAGCTCACGCTCCAGGAATGGCTTGATGAGCAACGTGTCGGCGCCGGCGGTGAGCAGGTCATCCGCTTCGCCGCCGGGCAGGGCATCACACACGGCGATGAGCGCCGTGTCGGGATTGGCTGACCGCATTCGCGACACCTTGGCGGCATCGCCGGACTGGCCGCTCACGTCCACCACCACCAGATCACTGTCGCCACCGTCGGCGGCGGAAGAACCGTGGCCTACCCGCATACCACGGGCCGTCAGTGCCTCGGCGATGCAGCGGTTGTGAAAGCTGTTGTCGCCGACAAGCGCCACCTGCGCCGAGGTGAGGTCTTCCAGCGTCTCAAGCGGCAGGCCAGATTCTTTCACCTGCTCCACCGGAACCTCTACCGTGAAGCAGCTGCCTTCGCCGGGCGTGCTGTCCACCTCCACGGTGCCCCGCAGCTGGTGCACCAGGTCCCGGCAGATGGCCAGGCCCAGGCCAGCGCCCACCGGCCCGCCAACCTGTTCGAAGCGGAAGAACGGCTCAAAAATCCGCGACAGCACTTCCTTCGGAATACCGCAGCCCGAGTCCGTCACGCAGATTTTCAAGTGCTCCTTCGCCACCGCCGCGGTGATGGTGACGTGGCCCTGTTCGGTGTGTTTCAGGGCGTTTTCGGTCAGGTTGATCAGGATGCGCCGCAGCTTGACCTGATCGATGTTGATTACCGCGTCATCCCCCTCCACGTGCCACTCCAGCGTCACCGCCCGGGCTGGCGTCATAGCCGCAAACATCTCACCGACGTCGCTGATCAGGCTGCGCAGCGAGATACCCGGCGACTCGCGCCGCGTTTCCGTCGTGGGGCTGTCGAGCTCCGAGGAGATGGTGCTCAGCATGGTTTCGCAGCTGGTCTCGACCCGCTCGAGACAGTCGCGCTGGCGGTCGGTCAGCGGGTCTGCCCGCATCAGCTGGGCGTACCCGGAAATGGCGTTGATCGGCGTGCGCAGATCATGTGCCGCTTTCGCCAGCGGCGTTTGTTCCCGCACCGGCGGCGCCGCGGGAGGGCTGGTTTTGGGCTGCACCGCGCAAACGATGCGGGTGGGCCGGCCGCTGTGATCTTCGAGCGTTTTGCCCAGCACCCGGACCTCCCGCGCGTCACCGGGGTTCTGGCCGATGCGGCACTCGACGTAGAGGTCTTTGCCGGTGCTCAGGCTTTCCCGCAGCCCCTGGGTGAGTTGGCTCCGCGAGGCCTGATCCACGAGTTCCAGGAAGTCTTTGAGGCGCCCGCCGATAATCGGCGATGAGACGCCGGCAATTTCGCACAGGACCGGGTCCAGGGTGACCTCGTTGCGCAGCGAATCCCAGGTCATGGTGCCGAAATCCTGGGGGTTGTGAGAAAAATCCTGATTGGCGGCCTGGCGGGAAAACCCGGTCACTTCCGGGGCGCCGTCGTTGGCGGCAACACTGCGGCTGTGGCGGCGCGCAATATCGATCGCCTGCTTCTTGCTTCCGGTGCCGAAGTTGGTCGGTATCAGCACATCCCGGGTCTTTTTGCGTCCCAGAATTTCTGAAAGTTTCGGTCGAAGATCACTCATGGCTTAGCCTGTTTGGTTCGCACTGCCCACGCTTAATGGGCAAAACTGTTCATGGTTCGGTTACGGCCGGCGGCTTTGGCGGCGTAGAGCGCCACGTCGGCTTTTTCCACCAGATCGGAGATCGACTGGGTGGCCTCCAGTTCCGCCACCCCCACAGAAATGGTGATCTGGACCCGGCGATCGCGGAAGGCAAAGGGGCACTCGCTCACCGCTTCACGGATCTTCTCTGCCACCGCCTGGGCCTGTTCGCCGGTGGTCTCCGGCAGCAGCACAACAAATTCTTCGCCGCCGTAGCGGCAGACAAAATCTGATTTGCGCAGGCTGGCGGCGATGATCGAGCCCACCTCGGTGATCACCGTGTCGCCGGCCTTGTGGCCGTAGCGGTCGTTGACGAGCTTGAAGCGGTCGATGTCGGCCACCGCCAGCGACAGCCGGTTGCCGTAGCGGGTGGCGCGCTCAAATTCATGCTGCGCCCGTTCCATAAAGCCGGCCCGGTTGGGCAGCCCGGTGAGCGGGTCAAGCTGCGTCTTCACCCGGAGATGGCTGATTTCGCTGTACAGCTCATTACACTCGGTGTGCGCCTCGCCCAGTTTTTCCTGCAGCAGGCTGATGCTGGCTTCAAATTTCTTCTGGCGGATAGAATCGGCCTCGGCAAACCGGGTGAGGTTGCCCGAGATCTCCTCCACCTCGCGGCTGACGGCGGTCTGCAGCTGTTTCAAATTGGTCGAGCGGGCGATGGCGGTGGTGACGGACTGCGTCGACGCTTCCATAGCGGACCGGAACTGCTCGCGTCCCTCAAACGCTTCCTGCTCCGACTCCACGTTGGCGTTGATCACGCCTTCCAGCTCCTGGAACTGCTCCGCCATGTGCTGGACAAATTCTTCGAAGCGCTTCTGTTCCTCTTCCCGGGCGGTGCCCGCCAGCTCTGCCAGCGTGTCGAGCAGATCCGGCAGGGCATCGAGCTCCAGCACCTGCGCCAGATCTTTGCGCAGGCCGTTCAGAACCTCCATGTCCGTCAGGTCCGATTCCAGATGGTTGGCGATCACCAGCAGCGTATTGCGGCAGTGCTCCAGGACGTCAGTGGCGGGGTCCGCCGCCGCGGCCGCGCGGGCCGTGCCGCCCTTGGCTGGGGCCGCCTTTTCGTCCACCCCCAGCCCCGCACTGCGAATGCTCGCGGTGAGGAGTTCGCCATACTCTTTGAGGAACTTCTGCAGGTCACTGTTTTTGCTGCGCAGGCCGTTGGCCAGCGTTTTGCGCTTGCGGCGCAGCTGCCAGCCTGGCTTCAGCGGGTCCAGCGCCGCCAGCAGGCGCGTGCCCAGCGCCGCGTTCTGTTCTTTGGTGCGCCGGGACTTGGCGTCTACCGCGAGAATGGCTTTGGACACTTCCGCCACCAGGGCTTCCACCACCGGTGCGCTGGAGGTGCTGCGAATCTTCTTGCGCAGCGCGCCAAGCTTTGCATCCAGCTCCTCATCCAGTCCGGACGCAGCGTGGCTCATGCGGACAATGCCGTTGCGCAGCTGGTCCACCAGCTGTTCGCTGGCCGCCTCCGCGGATCCGTTGGCTACACGGTGACGGGCGGCGGGAGATTGGGTGGTTCCGGGAGTACTCATGCTAGCCTCATTGAACGCTGTGGCTCAGGTCAGGCGCCGGCTCGTCGGGAGCAGGCGGTGAATCGACAGATGGATCTTGTTGCAGCGGCGCGTCGGGGCGCCGACCTACGCCGTCCAGCTCCTCCGCTGGAGGCGGCAGCTTGCTGGCAGCAGCCAGCTGGGCGGTTTTCATAACCAGCGAAATTTCCACGCGCCGGTTCTGGGCCCGGTTTTCGCGGCTGTCGTTCGGCGCGAGGGGACGGGTTTCGCCAAAGGCGCGAATCTGCAGCCGCTCCGGCTCAAACGCCGATTCGTCCGTCATAAAATGCACAAAGGCCGCCGCCCGGGCGGACGACAGCTCCCAGTTGGACGGGAAGCGCGCGGTGCGTATCGGCACGTTGTCGGTGTGGCCGGCAACCACCACGTCACCCGAAGTCTGCTTCAGCGTTTCGGAGATTCTGCCGAGCACGGGGCGGAAACTCTGCGCCAGCGCCGCGCTGCCGGATTCAAAGGAGCCTTTTTCCCGCACCCGGATGGCCACCCGCTCCGGGGTCGCGACCACCTCGATCATGCCCATTTCGATCTCTTCGTTGAGGGCCTTGGCGATCATTTTCGCCGCCTCCAGGATGGCCGGATCAATCGTTGGCGGCTCGTCCGTCTCCTTAGACTCCTCGGACTGCTGGGACTCCTGCATCTCCTGTGGCGGATTCTCGTTGATCTCCTCCACGTCTTCGGGGTTTTCCAGCGTCTGGTTCGCCTTGCCCTTGTAGTCCGAGTCGGAAAAATCCAGGTTCTGCTTGTACTCGTTGGTGGATTCCTGCTTCATTACCACCACAAAGGTCTGGGTCGGTTTCCCGGGGGAAAATTCCTGGGCGATGATGCTGGTTCCCTTGGGGATTTCTTTGGTGGGGATCTCCCGCTGTACGCCGAAGGCATTGCTCATGGAACCGGCCACCTGCTTGTATTTTTTTGCTTCGATTTCCGAAAACGACAGCAGCAGCACGAAGAAACACATAAGCAGCGCCATGAGGTCTGCGAAGGTTGCAAGCCAACCTCCACCATCACCGCCGTCCTCTTCGGGTGTGTCATTGACGTCATCCATCAATCCACGCTCGCGTAAGCATCACGCTTATCCTGCGGCAGATAGTTGATCAGCAGCTGTTCCAGCACCTTGGGGTGGGTGCCGCTCTGGATGCCCTGAATCGATTCCAGGATGAGCTTCTTGTTGAGTGACTCTTCCCGGCTGCGCAGCTTGAGTTTTTCCGCCAGCGGAATGGCGAATGCGTTGGCGATCACCGCGCCGTAGAGGGTCGTGAGCAGCGCCACGGCCATGGAGGGTCCAATCGTCTTCGGGTCCTCCATGCTGCTCAGCATCTGAACCAGACCAATCAGAGTTCCGATCATGCCCATGGCCGGCGCCACTTCGCCGGCGGCGGAAAAGGTATTGGCGCCGGTGGTCTGATGCTGAATGGTCAGGCTGATGTCGTTCGACAGGCAGTGTTTGATCACGTCCGTATCCTGCCCGTCGATGCACATGTTGATGCCTTTGGCAAAAAACGGATGGGAAATCGGCTTGTCTTCGATGGCCAGAATGCCGTCCTTGCGCACGATGGTGGCCAGCTCCACGGCTTCGTGAATCAGCTCCTCCGGCGGCTGCCCTTTGTTCAGGAAAGCGCCGATCGCCACTTTGAACGAGCCCAGAAACTGAGCCAGGGTGATGCGGGACAACACCACCATCAACGTGCCACCGATCACAATCAGCAATGACGGAGCGTTAAGGAAACCCAGGGCGTTGCCGCCGATCAGCACCGCGCCGGTGATAATTCCGAAGGCTCCAAGGAGTCCCAGTAGAGTCGCAATATCCATTCGTTTTCTTTGGGTTCAGGCAGTCTGGCCGCAGGCATGTACAAAGATCGGCCGTCGGCGGGAAAAATTTAGTCCTGAGGGGAGAGAAAACGAGCGCGGCGGGGAGGGCGCTCCGGAGCAGGTCCGGGTGGATCTGCCCGATCGGGTTTCAGCTATGTGTGGCTGAATAAAGAGTCGCTAAAATTCGGTTTCATGACTCGATCAGCGTTGATCTTGCCGTTTTTCGGCGTTAATCAAAATTCGACATCTGACCCTGGGGCAGTGCCACCGTTGGCAGGTTGTTCAGCGTCTCAGTGAGACGATCGCTTGCGGCCCCGGTGCAGCAGCGAGATCAGGTGGGCTTCGGACTGGTTGAGCGTGCCCTGTTGAACCAGCGAGCGGAGGTTTTGCCCCTGCTTCAGGCGGTCCCGGGCCGCTCGCACACCCTGCGCCGTGTCGCCGCGGCTTTCGATTTCAATCAGCCGGGCGTTGAGCTGCTGCTGATTTTTGAGCTGTTGGGAGCCCTGGGTGGCCTGATCGCGGACCAGTTGCGACATGTGTGCGAGCCGCTGTTCCGCCTGTGCCACCTGCAGGCGCAGCTGTCCGGCGTCCCGCGCCTGCAGCTTCAGCTGATTGCCCAGCCACAGCAGACCGGTGGTGACCGCCACCGCCAGCAACACAAGCGCCTCTAACATGCTTGTTCCAGCGCCGCCGGCATCTGGCTTCGGTCGAGCCGCGCGCGCATGCGCGCCAGAATCTGGCCGTGGATCTGGCAGACCCGGGATTCGCTCACGCCGAGAATTTCACCAATTTCCTTCAGGTTACATTCCCGGTCGTAGTAAAGCGCCAGCACCAGCTGTTCCCGCGGCGGGAGGGTTTCGATGACCCCCGCCAGGTATTCGGTGAACATCTCCGATTCGACAAACGCCTGTGGGTCCTCGTGCTCCGCATCGTGGCCGGAAAAGGTATCGCCGCGGCTTTCCTGCAGCGCATCCCAGCTGAATACGGAGAAGGAGACCGAATCCTGCAGCAGGCTGCGATACTCCGCCGGCGAGATGCCCAGCCGGGCCGCCACTTCGGCTTCGCCGGCTTCGCGGCCGGTTTCCGACTCGATGTGCCGGATTGCCTCGGACATTTCCCGAATCTTTCGCCGAGTGGAGCGGGGCGACCAGTCGTAGCGCCGCAGCTCGTCGAGCATGGCGCCGCGGATACGGATGCTGGCGTAGGTGGCGAAGCTCGCGCCGTGGCTTGCGTCAAAACGCTGCGCCGACTCCAGCAGGCCGATGGCGCCGGCCTGGATCAGATCGTCCATTTCCACCGTCGGCGGCAGCCGCGCGGCCAGATGCTGGGCGATGCGTTTAATCAGCCCCGTATGCTGTTCGATCAGCTCCTGGGGATTGGTGGCGCAGTCGGGCTGCGCGTATGCGGCTACTCCGTTAATGGCTGGATCCTCCCTGGTTTTGCGCGCCTTTTGGCTCCGCCCGCAGCAGTTGCTGGAAAAACGGACACCGGTCTGACTTAAGCTCCGGCTCCGGCCAGCGGCAGATGGCGTCGCCAATCCGGCGCAGTGCGTTAGCCGACGGGCTGCCGGGATACCGGTCAACCACGGCACGCTGTTGTTCTACGGCACGACGCACCATCGGGTCTTCCGGCACGCCGCCAAGGTATCGGGGTGAAACGTCGAGAAACCGCTCGCAGGCCACCACGAGCTTGCTGTACATGGTCAGGCCATCCTGGCTGGACTCGTTGCGGTTGCTCAAAATATGAATGCGGTCGACCTGGTGATCGCGCTGCAGCACCTTGATCAACGCGTAGGCGTCGGTAATGGAAGCGGGTTCATTGCAGCCCACCACAATCAGCTCCTCGCAGCCGCCGGCCATAAACATGACCGTGTCGCTGATGCCGGCAGCCATGTCCACCAGCAGATAGTCGATGTCTCCGGCGAGGGCCGAAAAACCGCGGCTCAGTGCTTCATGCTGGGCCTGGTCAAGCTGGGTCATCTGGCGCACGCCGCTGGCCGCGGGCACAATCCGTATGCCCAGCGGCCCTTCTACCATCACCTCTTCCAGCGTCCGCTGCTGATTAAGCACATGGCTGAGATCGAAGGTCGGCTGCAGGCCGAGCAGCACGTCCACGTTGGCGAGCCCAAGGTCTGCGTCGAGAATGACCACGCGCTGGCCCCGGCGGGCAAGATCCAGCGCCAGATTGACGCAGGTATGTGTTTTGCCCACGCCCCCTTTGCCGCTGGCAATACCGATCACCCGCGTGGGACGGGCGCTCATAAAACGCTCCAGCTGACCGCTGTGGCTGGGGGCGGACTGACGACTAAGCATTGGCTTTCTGCCTGGGTTCGGTGTTGATGAGTTTGCGGGTGGCCGGCGACAGGGCGCCGGCGGCCAGCTGGGCGGCCCGGGCCGGGCGCAGATCTTCTGGTATCCGCGCACCGGTGGACAGGTAGGACACACTGAGCTGGCGCTCGATCAGCGAGCACAGCAGCGGTCCGATGTCTTCCAGCTGCTCACAGTGGGTGAGGATGACGCCCTTCAGGCCGAGCAGCCCAAAGCGGGTCAGCACCTGGCTGATCACCCGCCGCGACAGTTCGCTGGACAGGACCAGGTGGCTTTCCAGCCCGTCGATCTGGGCGAACGCCTTCAGCTGATCAATCGCCCGCGGACCGTGGATAGAGATTCCGGGGGTGTCCACCAGCACCAGCGGTCGGTCGCCGAAGGCGCTAAGCTGCTCGCGCAGCTGCCGCGTGCTGCGGGCGACGCCCAGGGGCACGCCCAGCAGCTCCGCGATGCGCTGGAGCTGCGACTGGGCGCCGATCTTGTGCGTATCGGTGCCGATGAGCGCCACGCTGTCGGCGCCGTGCTGGAGCACGTAGCGGGTGGCGAGCTTGGCCAGGGTGGAGGTTTTGCCGGCGCCCGGCGGGCCGGCCAGCAGCACCCGGCCGCCATGAATCAGAATGTTGTTGTTGGTGACCTGTATGCGCTGCGCCAGGCGGACCAAAATCTCGTGCCAGGACCGGCGGATCGGCGCTTCCGGCAGATTTTTGAGCAGTCCGACGGCCACCGGAGAGGAAATGCCGCACTGCTCAAGATAGCGCTCGCAGGCGGCGGCGATCGGTTCGCGCTGGGATGTGGGCTGGCCAAGCCGGGCCAGGCCCTGGTCGAGCAGCCCGTGCATCGCGCGCACTTCCTCCCGCAGCTGATCCAGATCGTTGGCCCCGCTGGCCGCGGCAGAGGCAACCGCTGCTGCCTGCTGGGCCGCGGCGGCGTTTGCCACCGGCTGCGGCCGCGCTTCCGGTTCCGGGAGGGCGGTGACAATTTCTGTCCCATCGCCGGCGGCGTTGCAGGACAGGATGACCGCTTCCGGTCCCTGTTCGCGGCGGATCTGGCGCATGACCGATCGCGCATCCGGGCCAAAGTAACGTTTCACTCTCATGGTTCAGTACTCACGCGCGGGCCCCCAGGAGGCCCTGGGCGCTGCCGATGTTGGTCACAATTCGGATTCGTTTTTCGTCCGGGATCTCCTGGAACGAAAGGACGTGCAGGGTGGGCATCACCGGCCGCAGCAGGCGCGACATCCACTGTCGGAGCGCTGGCGAGACCGCCAGTACCGCGGGCTGGCCCCGCCGTTCCTGATCCATAGCCGCGTTGCGTATCATCTGCTGCAGTTTCTCCGTCAATTCCGGCTCCGGGATACCTGGCCCGGTTGCGCCACCTGTGAGGGATTCAAGCAATATCCGTTCCAAATCTGATTCGAGAGTAATCAGATCAAGTTCTTTATCCAGACCGTTGATTTTGCTGATAATGGCTCTGCCAAGGGCACAGCGCACGGATTCGGTGAGAGCGCCAGGATCTTGACTCCCCCCGCTGTTTTCCGTCAGCGTTTCGGCGATCGTGCGCATATCCCGGATCGGCACCCGCTCCCGCAGCAGGTTTTTCAGCACCTTGACGAGGGCAAACATGGGCACAGCATTGGGCACCAGGTCTTCCACCAGTTTTGGCGTTTTCTCCGCAAGCCGATCCAGGAGCATCTGTGCTTCATCGAAGCCAAGCAGCTCCGGCGCGTTATCGAAGATGATGCGGCTCAGGTGGGTCGCGATCACTGTGGGAGCGTCGACGACCGTGTAGCCCATGGTCTGGGCGTGGGCGACCAGGCTGGGGTCGATCCATTTGCCGTCCAGGTCAAAGGCCGGATCCCGGGCCGCGATGCCGTCCAGCGGTGGCAGGTTGTCTGCCGATTCGATGGCAAAATGACGCTCCGGGAAGATCTCCGCCTGCGCCACGGGAACGCCAAGCACCCGCACCCGGTAGCCGGTGGGCGGGAGTTCGAGGTTGTCCCGGATGTGCACCGGCTGCACCAGAAACCCCAGCTCCCTGGACAGCTTCTTGCGGATACCTTTGATGCGGGCCAGCAACGGGCCGCCTTTGCCGGCGTCCAGCAGCGGGATCAGCTTGTAGCCCACCTCGATAGCGAGCACGTCGGGCCGCTCGATGTCGTCCCACCCCAGCTCCGGCGGAGCCAGCGGTTCAGCTTCTTGTTCCGCTTCGGCCTCGGAGGCCTCCTGGCGTTGCCGGTGATGGGTGCGCCAGGCGAGAAAGCCGACCGCTGCCGCCAGCGGCAGGAAAACCGACTGGGGCATACCCGGAATCATGCCCAGCACCGTCAGCATGGCGGCCACGATGAGCAGCGACTGGGTGCTGCCCAGCACCTGGCTTGAGAACTGGTCTCCCATGGACGTGGGATGGGAAACGCGGGTCACCAGAATGGCCGTGGCGGTGGACAGGAGGAGCGAAGGCAGCTGCGCGGCCAGACCGTCACCGATGGTCATCAGGCCGTAGCGCTCCAGCGCCGTGCCGATATCCAGCCCGTGGTTCGTGGCGCCGATGATCATGCCGCCGATCAGGTTGATGAGCAGGATGAACACGCCGGCCACCGCGTCACCGCGGACAAACTTGCTGGCGCCGTCCATGGAGCCGTAGAAGTCCGCCTCCCGGGCAATCTCTTCCCGCCGCTGATGCGCCTGCTCGTGATCCAAGATGCCGGCGTTCAGGTCCGCATCGATGGCCATCTGTTTGCCGGGCATGGCGTCGAGGGTGAAGCGGGCACTCACCTCGGAGACCCGGCCGGCACCTTTGGTGACGACCACAAAGTTGATCAGCACCAGGATGACAAACACCACAAAACCCACGGTGTAGTTGCCGCCGGCGACAAAATTACCGAACGCTTCGATCACCTGGCCCGCGGCGTCGCCGCCGTTGTGGCCGTGCATCAGCACGATGCGGGTGGAGGCAATGTTCAGGCTGAGGCGCAGCAGGGTGGCGATCAGCAGCAGCGAGGGAAACACACCAAAATCGAGCGGCCGGGGCGAGTAAACGGTGATCATCAGCACCAGCAGGCCGAGGGCGATGTTGAAGGTAAACAGCAGGTCCAGCGCCACCGGCGGTACCGGCACCACCATCAGCGTCATGATCA
Source organism: Pseudomonadota bacterium (assembly GCA_039195135.1). Taxonomy (GTDB): domain Bacteria; phylum Pseudomonadota; class Gammaproteobacteria; order Xanthomonadales; family SZUA-38; genus JANQOZ01. The sequence continues at coordinate 13,998 of JBCCVP010000050.1, forward strand.
GCAGCAGGGCGATGGGAATCGCGATGCCCTGGGATAAAAACGACCTCAGCTGTTCGCCGGCGTTCATTGCGGGTCGTGCCTCAGCTCAGCAGGAATTTCGGCGTCCCGGATCACCGGTGGGCGCAGGCCTGGCGTTTCCGCCAGCTGCATCACGTAGATGATCACCCGGGCCACCACCGCGTAGAGCGCCCCCGGCACCATTTCCCCTTCTTTCAATTCAAAGAACAGGGAGCGGGCCAGCGGCGGCGCGGATACGAGCGGCAGCTTGTGCTCGGCCGCGAGGCGGCGGATCTCCTCCGCCACTACCCCGGCACCGCGGGCCACCACCGCCGGCGCTGCCAGCGTCGGGTCGTAGCGCAGTGCTACGGCGTAGTGGGTGGGGTTGGTAATGACAACCGTGGCGCTGGCCACCGCTTCTTTCAGCTCCCGCCGCGCCGCCTGCATCTGCAGCGAACGGATCTTCTGCTTCACCTCGGGCCGGCCCTCAACTTCTTTCTGCTCGTCCCGCAATTCCTGGTGGCTCATGCGGAGCTTTTTGCGATGCTGAAACAGCTGAAACGGCACGTCGATGCCGGCGATCACCAGCAGCGAGGCGGAAACCAGAAGAAAAAAGCCCAGCATCATGCCGCCGATCTGCTGCAGGCCCATCAAGGCAGACTGGCGCCCCAACGCCATCAGCTCCGGCGTCAGCGCCATGAAACCAATCGCTGCCACAGTGATGACCAGGGCAAACTTCAAGATCGCCTTGGCCAGCTCCACCAGCGCCTTGACGCTGAACATGCGTTTGATGCCGGAGAGCGGATTGATGTTGGACGGTTTGGGCGCCGCCGATTCCAGGCGAAAGATCACGCCACCGGTCATTAAGGGTCCGGCAACGGCCAGCACCACCAGGCACACCAGGATCGGTGCGATGGCGCCTAGGGCGGCAGTACCGGCGGTGGTTAATCCACTTTCCACCACCTGGGTCGGGTTCAGGTGCGGCAGGCCGCCCTCGCTGGCAAATTCGAACGCCCCCCGGGCATAGTCGCGGATGTCGCGCACGGCGCGGCCGCCGAACAGCCAGACGACCGCGCCGCCGCCGAGCGTCACGAGCAGCGTGGCCAGCTCCCGGGAGCGGGCGACCTGGCCTTTTTTCTTCGCATCGGCCAGCCGTTTAGGTGTGGGTGGTAGGTGCTTTTCCTGCGCGCTGTCCTGTCCCTGGCTCATCGCTGCGACTCCAGGATGATGGACTCACTGGCGCGGAAGGCCTCATCAAACAGGCCCTGGGTGGCGTTCAGCAGATTAGGAATATTGACCAGTACCACCGCCATCCCCATCAGCAGCATCAGGGGGAAGCCGACGGCGAAAACGTTCAGCTGGGGCGCTGCCCGGGTGACCACGCCAAAAGCGAGGTTGGTCAGCAGCATGGCCGCAATCACCGGCAGGGCGAGCATCAGCGCGTTGGCGTACATGCTCATGGCCCAGTCGAGCAGCGCCGAGGCGCCGCGACTCAGCTCACCACCATCACCGGGCGGGAGCAGACGAAAGCTGTCGTGCACCATGTCGAGGGCGAGCAGATGGCCGTTCAGGGCGATAAACAGCATGGTGGCCAGCAGGACAAACTGCTGACTCATGGTCGGTACCGAAGCACCGTTCTGCGGGTCAACGATGGTGGAAAAGCCAAGGCCCATGCCGACGGCGACCGCTTCCCCGGCGATCGTCAGGGCCGCGAATACCATTTGAATGGCCAGGCCCATTCCCAGGCCCAGCGCCATCTCCCAGAGCACCGCGGGAATCAGCGCCGCGCCAAAGGGTGGCGGCTGGTAACCCGAGGGCAGGGTGGTTACGGCCAATGCCGCCAGCGCCAGGCCTAGCACCAGCCGGATCCGCGTAGAAACGCCGGTGGACCGAAATACTGGGGTGGCCATCAGCAGGGCGCCGATGCGGGTAAATACCAGGACGAACGCCACTGCCCACTGTTCCAAAGCGGCAAACTCCAAAACGAGCGGTGCCGCGCTGCTCATCCAAGCAGCGCCGGTATGTCGGTGACGAGCTGGCGCGTGTATTCCACCAGCACCGTCAGCATCCAGTGGCCCATCACCGCCGTGGTGACCAGCACCGCCAGCAGCTTGGGGATAAAGCTCAGGGTCATTTCCTGAATCTGCGTCGCCGCCTGCAGCACGCCGATCACCAGGCCCACGCCTAGCGCCACAAGCAGAATCGGAGAGGCCACTAAGATGGTGGTCGTCAGGGCCTGCCGGCCGACGTCGACCAGGGTTTCCGGGGTCACGGCGAGCCTCCCAGGAAAAAGCTGGAGGCCAACGTTCCCAGGATAAGCGTCCAGCCGTCCACCATGACAAACAGCATCAGCTTGAAGGGCAGGGAGATCACCAGCGGTGACAGCATGACCATGCCCATGGACATGAGAACGCTCGCCACCACCAGATCGATCACCAGAAACGGCAGCAGCAGCAGAAAACCGATCTGAAACGCGGTTTTCAGCTCGCTGGTGATGAACGCCGGAATCAGGACGCTCATGGGGATTTCGCTGTCGGCGCTTGGCGGCACCGGTCCGCGCATGCGGGTAAACATATCCAGATCCGCATCCCGCACCTGGTCCTGCATGAACAAGCGCACCGGTTCGCGGCCGATGGACAGCGCTTCGGTAAACCCGATCTCCTGATCCATGTAGGGCTGCAGCGCATTCTGGTGCACCTGGCCGAGCACCGGCGCCATCACGAACACGGTGATAAACAGCGCCAGGCCGATCAGAATCTGGTTGTTGGGGGTCTGCGCAAGGCCGATCCCCTGGCGCAGGATCGCCAGGATGATGATGATGCGGGTAAACGGGGTCAGCATGATCAGCCCGGACGGCAGCAGCGTGAGGGCCGTCATCATCAGCAGCAGCTGCAGCGTGACGGAGTACTCCGTGCCGCCTTCCCCCGGGGTGGCGATCAACGCCGGCAGGCCCGCATCCGTCTGGGCTCCGGCGGAGCCGCAGAGCAGGAAAAACGCGAGGACAATAAGTGCGCGCATCAGGCGGCTTCCTGCGCTTCGGCGGCGGCCCATTCGGCCGGGACGTCGCGAGTTGCCAGCGCCTGGATCGAACCGGCGGTGACGCCCAGCAGGAGCTGCTCCTCGCCAAACTGAATCAGCACCAGCTTTTCCCGCTGTCCGAGATTCAGGGAGGCTTTCACCGCCAGCTGCGATCCCTGGGTCTGCGGCAGGCGCAGCCGCCGGGCCAACCAGGCCAGCGCGCCCATCACGGCAAGGACCGCGGCGAGGGCAACCACCAGTTGGGTAATGAGGGCGCCGGAGTCCACGTCAGTTAATGCTCCGGATGCGGTCCCGGGGGCTGATTACGTCGGTCAGGCGAATGCCGACCCGGTCGTTGACCATCACCACCTCGCCGTGGGCAATCGGCGTGCCGTTGACCAGCACGTCCATCGGCATGCCGGCGGGCTGATCCAGCTCCAGCACCGATCCCTGATTCATCTGCAGCAGCTCGCGAATTGGAATATGAGTGCTGCCGACCTGGACCGACACCGTGACGGTGACGTCCAGAATCAGTTCCAGATTGTCCAGCGCCACCGCGTCACGGGTGGGCTCCAGGTCCGGCAGCTCCGCCGCCGGGTCAACGGTCGCCGCCGTGGGCTGTCCGTCCTGGGGATCCTGAGGTTGCTCAGGCGTCTGCGTTTCGTCGGTCATGATGGTGCCTTCTGGTGAGTCAGCTGGGCGGGTTCCGGTCCATTCACCGGGCCCAGAATATGGATCGCGTTGTGCGCGCCGGATACCCCTAGTACGCCGCGCAGCAGCGGATGGTTGTTGGCGCAAAGGGTTACATGGCGATCGATGTCAACGGGAATGAAGTCGCCGGGCGCGATGCGCAGCAGGTCCCCGATGCCGAGGGAAAATTCCGCCGCCCGGGCCACCACGCGAACGGTGGCCCGGGTGGTGATACCGGTCAGCTGCTCGTGCCACTCGGCGTTACTTTGCGTGGGCACCGCCGGGCGTCCGTTGAGTTCGGTCATCACCTCAGGGCTGGACGCGATGACAAGTTCGCCGCCGCCTTCGCCGAGGGCAAAATTAACCCGCAGCACCACGAGGCTCACGTCATCGGCGGGGCCGAGCAGGGCGGCCGGGTTGAGCTGAAAGTCAAAGCTGGCGTCCTGCGGCGATCGCCCCAGCAGGTTGAGCACCCGCTTAAGCGCCGACTCGGCCACCTTGGCCTCGGTCTGGGACAGCCACTCGCTGCCGGTAGGCCGGGCCAGCCCGCCGAACAGGGCTCCCACCATGCACTGGATGGCGGGCTGATTGAGCGTGCACAGCAGGCCCCGCTCAGACTTGGAGAAGTCGGCGGTGAGCATAGCGGTGGGTGATTCGAGGGTCTGACGAAACTCGGCAAACGGAATCAGTTCCGGGTCGGGGCTGTCGGCCAGGGTGAACAGCTTTGCCAGCGGGCCCTCAAAGCAGCCCGCCAGCCGCTCGGTCAGCCGATCCATCAGCGGCTCGACGTTGGGCAGGGCGGACGCTTTGGGGACCGGTGGATTGAAAATGTCGTAGCTCGACACTTCGTCCTTCAGCCCGTCGTGGACGCGCTTCTGCGCCACGCTGTCGGCCTTGTCGAGCAGCGCGTCGATCTCTTCCTGGCTGAGAATGCTTTCGGTGGACACGGCGGCTTACTGGAATACAAAGGTGGTAAAGAACACTTCTTCCACGCCCGGATCGCCGGTGTGCTTCTCCAGGATCTCCCGGGTCAGGGCGAGTACGCTCTGGCGCAGGGCTTCCCGCCCTTCGTTGGTCTGCAGCTCGCTGAAGCGCACCTGGCCCAGTTCCCCGTAAGTGGCGTCGATGATCGCCGGCATGTGGGCCCGGATGTCGAGCACGGTCTGCTCGTTCCTGGTCATGAACTGGGCGACCAGCTGCAGATAGCGCTCGCGGCTGCCGGTGCGGAAGTTGGCCACGATGGGTTTGTCCATGGACTCGTAGATGGCGGGCATCAGCTCCGCCTCTTCTTCCATTTCCATCTCCTCCTCGGTGGAGGGGGGCATCAGGTTGAAGGGCCCAATCTTGAGCGCCAGACCGGCCACCAGCACGACGGTGACGAGCAGGTTGGCGGCCACCAGCATGGTGAGCATTTTTCCCGGTCCCGCCTCCGCGGGGCCGGCATCATCAAGTTCGATTGCCGAGTCGGGCATGGTCGTAAATTCCTAACGGTCCTGGTCGTCTTTCAGCAAAACTGGTGCCAAAATGTAAGTCACTGAAAAAAAAGAGGAAAAAACGGCTCTCGTCGGGAAAATGACGGCTCGAGTCAAGGAAGTGACGGTGGTATGCGGTTCTGTGCGCCCTCGGCGACGGATTTCAGGCGAAAACGTCCAGCAACCGCGTGCCCGCTGTGGGGCGAGGTGACGGCGCGGTGGCGGCCAGTTCCAGCGGCGGCGACTCACCCATCAGCGCTCGCCGCGGAGCCGACTGCTGCGATGAGCGCTCCTCCTGCTGCTGGGTCTGCTGCTCCAGGGAAAACTGGCTCAGGTCCAACCCTTCCTGGCCGAAGGCTTCCCGCAGCCGGGGCAGGTGCTGGCTCAGCTCCCGCTGCAGCTCCGGGTTGCTGGCCTCGAGCACCAGCGACGCCTGGTCGGCGTGGAGACTGATGCGGATGTTGACCACGCCGAGTTCTCGCGGATGCAGCTGGAGCCGCGCTTCCCGCTGATCGTTCTGCACCATCACCTGAATCTGATCGGTGATCTGCGCCAGCGCTGTCCCCGCGGGGCCGGACAGCTGCGGCAGAGTGGCCAGCGGGCCGGTGGCCGGGGCCGGGGTGGTCACGCCGCTAATCGCCTCCGACGGACTCAGCAGTGGCGACAGGTCCGCCCCGGATGCTGCCGCCGGGGCGCCGACGGCCGCGGCGGCGGACATGCGAGCCGGGGCCGTCTGGTCCGGCGCCCAGCGCCGCAGCGCGTCCAGCGCCGTCAGGGCGGTCGCGGGGTTGACGGAACGGGCGGCGGTGTCGGAGATCTGCAGGTCGGCGTTTGCGGCGACCGGGTCCTGGGGTGTGGTCCGGGCAAGCACGAGGGGCGGGCGGGGGCTGCGCAGCTCATCGGCGGCCACCGCTTTCAGATCCTGCGCCCCGGCCAGCGAAGCGTTGGCCGCTGCCGCTGGTTGAGCCTGGGGATGGCTGTTTGCGGCTGCCAGCGTGATCGCTGGAGCATCGGGTTGGGTCGGTGCCAGGGTCGGTGCCAGGTTCGGTGCCAGGGTCGATGCCAGGGTCGATGCCAGGGTGGGTCGAAGCAGCTCCGTCGCTGTATCTGCTTCCGGCAGGGTCAGCTCGGTGGACCCCGACGGCGGCAAAGGCGTCGCGGTGGAAAGATGGCCCGTCCGTGGGCCGTGTGTCCCCCTTCCATGTAAATCGCCGAGTGCCACTTCAGCGGGTACTGGCTTCCTCACCTCCTGCGGAGCCGACCTGTTAGTTATGTCGGCCACCGTGGCTGGATCTTGATGTAGCAGTGGCGCCAGCGCTAACGGTTCAGCAGTTTCGGCCGTGCCTGCCGCCGCCGGATTCGCAAGCGGATCCAGGTTAGGCGTGACCGGCAACGCCTGCCCCTGGGCCTGCGTCGGTTCCAGCGCCGACAATACCTGGGCAAATTCCGACGAGCCGGCCGCGATGCCGCTGGCATCCGGGGCAGATCCGCCCGGAGCGGTGCCGAATTCGCCGGTACCCGCTCCCGCCAGGAGCGCGCTATCGGTCAGGAAGGCAAACGGCTGTTCGCTCATTTGTTTACTCCTGAACGCCGCATGCGGCTGGCCAGCTCGTCACCTTCCCGATCCTCGCGCCGCCGGGTGCGTTCCCGGTCCCGCTGGTGCAGGCGATCGACAAGATTTTCCGTGGCCCGCAGCTGGGCCCGGTGCTTGCGCCAGGCCTTCTCGCTCAGGTCCACCTCGCCGGTCACCTGTTCGATCACCCGCGCCTGCTCCGCCTGGGCTTCGTCCAGCCGATCGACAAAGCGCCGCTCCCGGTGCAGGTCGGCGGCGGACTTACGCGTCGGGCTGACGCGCTTGCGGTAGTGCTCACCGTAGCTGCGCAGGTTGTCCTGGATCTGCTGCCAGTGGTCCCGGCGCGCGCGGGCTTCCCGGAGCTGGCGGGCCGCCGTCTCTTCTTCGATCCGGCGCAGGTCCACAATGCGCCGCAGGCGGTCCGTTCGCTTCATCCCGCCTGCTCCCGGAACAGGCCGCCGAGGCGGGCGAGGGACTGGTTAAGGGGATCGCGCTGCTCAAAGTGCTGCTTGATGAACTCCAGCATGGCGGGGCGCCGGGCAATCGCCTCGTCCACCACCGGGTCGCTGCCCGCGGCGTAAGCGCCGACGGTGATCAGGTCCCGGTTTTGCTCGTAGGCAGCGTAGAGCCTTAAAAACTGTGATGCGTCCTGGCGATGGAGTTCGCTGGTGACGGCGGGCATGACGCGACTGATCGAGCGTTCCACATCGAGGGCCGGGTATATCCCGGATTCGGCCAGGGACCGGCTCAGCACGATGTGCCCGTCCAGGAACGACCGGGCACAGTCGGCCACCGGGTCGTTGTGATCGTCCCCTTCCACCAGCACCGTGTACACGCTGGTCAGGCTGCCGTCGCCGGCGCCGTTGCCGCTAGCCTCCACCAGTTCCGACAGGCGCGCAAAGACCGATGCGGTATAGCCCCGGGTGGCCGGCGGTTCTCCTACGGCCAGCGCAATCTCTCGGTGCGCCTGGGCATATCGTGTGAGCGAATCCATCAGCAGGAGCACCTTGTGGCCCTGATCCCGGAAATGGCGGGCGATCGTCGTGGCCCGCTGGGACGCGTGAATACGGTGCACCGGGCTGGTATCAGCGGGGCTGGCCACCACGACAGCGCGGCGCAGGGCCTCACTGCCGAGGGAGTCGCGGATAAATTCGCCCACCTCCCGGCCCCGTTCACCGATGAGGCCCACCACCACGATGTCGGCTTCGGTGAACCGGGTGATCATGCCCAGCAGGACGCTTTTGCCGACGCCGCTGCCGGCAAACAGGCCCATGCGTTGGCCCTGACCGATGGTGGCAAACGCGTTAATCGCTCGCACGCCCACGTCCAGCGGCTCGTCGACCGGCTTGCGGGTAAGGGGGTTGGACTTACCGTCGCTCGCCCCAGCCCAGGTGTCGGTTTCCACCTCGCCGCGGCCGTCCAGGGGATTGCCGAGGCCGTCGATCACCCGGCCGAGCAGGGCGTCACCTACGGCGGTCTGAGGCACGCCGGCCAGCGGCACCACACGGGCGCCCGGCGTGAGGCCCTGGCTGTCGCTCAGGGGAATCAGAAAGGTGCGCTGCTGTTCAAAACCCACCACCTCGGCCTCCACCATCTGGCCCGGCGCGTCGATACGACAGCGCACCCCGATGGGGACATAGAGGCCTTCTGCCTCGAGGGTCATGCCCACCGACCGGCGCAGCCGACCTGTGGCGATCAGCGGCTGGGCGCCGGCCATAGCCTGGCCGTAGCCGTCCAGCTGGCTGATCCAATCTTTAGCGGGGCGGGTCTGCAGCATTACTGTCCGCCTGGCAGGGCCGCGATCAGGCGGGCCAGCTGGGTGTCGATGCTGCCGTCCACCACCGTGGCGTCAGCGCTGATGCGGCAGTCGCCGCGCTGGAGCTTGTCATCGGTGGTGACGGTCAGCTGCGGCAGCTCGATGGCGAGGCGCTCCGTCAGCAGCTCCGCGTCTGCCGGGTGCAGCGCCAGCTGAGCCGGGCGCTCCGGCGGCAGCTGTGCCAGGGCCTCGCTGATGACGCCAATGAGGGCTTCCGGATCGCAGGTCAGTTCCCGTCGCGCAAGCATCGCGCCGGTGCGCAGGGCCAGCAGCGCCAGCTCCCGCAGGAGCTCTTCATTCAGATCATCCAGGGGTTGCGTCAGTCCTTCCAGCAGATGACGCACCGCCAGGGATTCTCGCTGCCGCTCGGCTGCGGCTTTTTCCTCCGCGAGGGCCGTGCCCTGGGCCAGCCCTTCTTCCTGGGCTTTTTCCATCAGCTGTTTAAGGTCTTCCGCGGAGGGCCAGGGGGTGCGGCCTAAAGGCACCTGCTCAAAGCGCGGCTCGCCGCTCAGGCGGGCCAGGGGCACCGGCGCTGAGTTGGCCGCGTCGTATTCACCTACCGGCATCACCTGACCGATGCGGATTTCCCTAAACATATTCCTCTGCTCCTTTACCACCGAGGTTGATGGTGCCTTCGTCGGCCAAACGCATGGCGACGGTTAAGATTTCTTTCTGGGCCGCTTCCACTTCCGTGATCTTCATGGGGCCGGCCACTTCCAGGTCGTCCCGGAGCATCTCCGAGGCGCGCCGGGACATGTTGTTGAAGAACCGATCGCGCAGTGCCGGCGTGGCGCCCTTGAGGGCCGGAATCATCAGATCCTGGGGCACTTCCCGCAGCAGCTTCTGGAAGCCGCGGTCGTCCAGGGTCATCAGGTTGTCGAAGATAAACAGCAGGTCTTCCACTTCCTGCGCCAGATCCGGATCGTCTTCCCGCAGAGATTCGATGAGCACTTCCTCGAGCTCCGAATCCACCGCGTTGATGATGTCCGCGGCGTGGCTGACGCCCTTGAGTTCTAGCGACGAACCCATGCCGCCGGAGAGGCTGACACCCTGCTCATCAAGCAGGTCCTTCAGGTAATTGAGGGCGCTGGGGGGCACTTCGCTGATACGGGCCACGCGGCCGACGGCGTTTTTGGCCAGCTCCGGATCCAGCACCGAAAGCACTTCGCTGCAGTCCTCCGGATCGATCAGCGCAAGCACCGTGGCGATGACCTGGGGATGCTCGGCCTTGATCATTTCGGCCAGGTCCTTGGGGTCGATCCAGCGCAGCGCTTCGATGCGGGCGGAGCGACCGCTGGTGCCGATCCGGTCCAGCACCACGTTGGCCTGATCCTCGCCAAGCGAATTGGTAAGCATGCGACGGGTAAAGTCCGGCGCCTTGATGCGGAAGGCGGTTTCTTCCTTCACGTCATCCTGAAAGCTGGAGATCACTTCCTGCACTTCCTGCCAGGAGACCTTCTCCAGCTCGCCGATGGCCTGGCTCACCAGCTGCACTTCTTTGCTGTCCACGTGGCGCAGAATCTGCGCCGCCGCATCTTCGCCGATGGACATCAGGAGCACCGCGGCTCGCTTGGCACCTGTCAGGCCTTCGCTCATGCTGGATCCGACAGCCATTCGGAGACCACCTGGGCGGCCCGAGCCGGGTCGTCAGCAACCAGACCCTGGGTTTGTCCGACCACCTGCTTCATCTGGCCCGAGTCGAGGTGGGCGAGGGCATCTTGCTCTTCCTCCGCCAGCGGCTGGGGCTCGGGCAGCGCCGGTGCCTCGGAGAGATTCCTAAGCGTGGGACGGAAGATCAGCAGCAGCAGCGCCACCACGCCCAGCGGCGCAATAATCTGGCGACCGGCCTGCCAAAGCCAGGGCTGCTGCCAGATCGGCGCGGCCTCCGGCGGCTCCGTCGCGGGGGCCTGGTAGAAGGCCACATTGGCCACTTCGACCGTATCGCCGCGCTCCTGATCAAAGCCCACGGCTTTTTCCACCAGCGCCTGGATCCGGTTCATTTCTTCTTCAGATCGGGGCGTCAGCGTGACCGCGCCTTCCTCGTCGATAGACCGGACATGGTCCACCACCACGGCGACGGACAGGCGCCGCAGGCCACCCGGAGCGTAGCGCGTATGGCTCACCTGGCGATCCACCTCGAAGTTTCGCGTCGCGCTGCTCTGGGTCTGCACCGGCGAGGCCGGTTCACTTTCGGTCGCTTCGCCGTCAGCTACCTCGGCCGCCGGCGGCGGCTGATTGCTGAGGGCCCCGGGTATTCCCTGGGCTGCCATTTCGGTGCTCTGGCGCTCGCTCACCTGTTCGCTGCGCAGCGCGGTTTGCGGGTCGAAGCGCTCCTCCGCCTGCTCGGTGCGGGTGAAGTCGATATCGGCCACCACCTGGGCGTGCACGCCGTTGCTGCCGATCACCGGAATAATGATGTCCAGAATGCGGTCGACGTAGCGCTGCTCCAGCTGATGGCTGTACTCCAGTCGCTCGTCGTCCGAAGCAAAGCGGTCTTCTTCCCCGTTCTGGGTTAGCAGCCGGCCGTTCTGATCAACCACCGTGACCCGCTCCGGCTCCAGGTCGGATACGCTGGAGGCAACCAGATGAACAATGCCGCGCACATCGCGTTCGCTGAGGGCGTTGCCGTTAAGCAGATGGACGATGACCGATGCCGAGGAGCGGCGGCGGTCGCGCAGAAACGCCGACGGCCGCGCGAGGGCCATGTGCACCCGGGCGGTCTGCACCAGGCTTAAAGAGCTGATGGAGCGGGCCAGCTCACCTTCCAGCGCCCGCTGGTGGCGGGAATCTTCGCTGCGCTGCGTGACGGTGAAGCCCACTTCCTTATCGAGCAGTTCGTAGCCGGCCGCGCTGGCGCCGGCGCTGGGCAGATTGTCCCGCGCCAGCTCAAAGCGGGCCTTGTGGACGTCCGCCTGATTGACGAGGACCGCGCCGGTGCGGGTATCGATGTGATGATCGAAACCATAGCGGTTCAGGGCATCGATCACCTCGGCGGTCTGAGATTCGGGGAGCCGGCCGAAAAGCATGGTCATGTCCGGCTTCTGGGTCCAGAGCAGGGCAGCCCCGGCAAGCCCCAGGCTTGCCGCCAGCAAAACCACCAGCCCCGCCTGGCGCGCCCCCGGCAGCCGGTCGAAGCCGCGCAGCGCGGCGCCCAGCCCGGAGGGCGCGGGGTTGGTTACTGCCAGTGCTTCTTCTGCCATGTCTGCTTCCTTGCCCTATGCCTTAGACTGGCATATTCATAATTTCCTGGTAGGCCGCGACCATGCGGTTGCGCACCTGCTTCACCCCTTCAAAGGAAACGCTGGCTTTCTCCAGCGCCACCATGACCTGGGGGAGAGAAACGGAGGGATCGCCTCGCTCAAACGCCGCGGCTTGCTGGGAGGCGGCGGCCTGGGTCCGGGAGACGTTTTCCAGCGCCCCGGCCACCATCTGGGCAAAGTCCGGGGCCTGCGTCTTCTCGGTCGGGGCAACCTCCGGCGCCTTGATTCCGGGTGCTTTGATCACGCCTTCCTGGGCGGCCGCGCGCATCTGCGCCAGTACGCCGTGGATTGCCTGATTGTTGACCGGTTGCACCACTCGGGATGTCCTCACGTTTAACTGCCATAGCTATGCAGCAAAAAGCGTGCCCAATCGAAGGGGGTCAGGAAATTGGCCGAAACGGCGTGGTTAAGCGGATTTTCCGGAATTGCGGTGCGTCAGAATTCCGGCGAGGGGGGTCAAAATTACGACATCGCCGGGACAGCACACTAGGCCCCGGCGGAAAAACGGGGTGGGAAAACCCTTAGCCGATCGGCTCCGGCGCCAGCGACGCATATTGGCGCAGACCGCGCTGGGTTTTCTGAATGGGATCAAGCTGTTCTGCGCAGTGCTGGCGGGCCTGGGCCACCCGGTCGGAAAGATCTTCCGCCAGGCGCTGCAGGTCCACGAGCAGGTCGTAGGTCTGGTCTGGGTCTGCCGGCTGGTCGGCGTTAAACAGGGCCTTCAGCTCACTCTGAAACGTATCGTGGAGGGCCGCCACCTTGGGCCAGTCTTCCAAAATAGCGGCTCCTTGGAGCGCGAGGGCAAGCTGATCAAAGCGCTGTCGCGCGGCTGCGGCGGTCACGAGAAGTACCCTTTCAGCCCCGGCTCGGTGCTGGCCCGCTTGGGCAACTCATCCCAGGCCGATTTCAGCGTGGCCAGCAGCTTGCCGACGTGGCGCACACGGTTGGCGCCGGTCTCCGCCACGGCCTTGAGCAGTTCTTCGATCATATGGCCGTATAGGGCGTTCAGCTGTTCAATCAAGCTGGCATCCGCCGGCGCCTCGTGCAGCGACTGGCGCAGCGTTTCGATGGCGTCGATGGCTTTGCCGATGGCGGCCCGGCGGGCCACCTGCTGTTGATCGCCGTCTGCCGAAGCCGCGGCGGACAGGCTTTTCAGGCCATGTTCCATCAGGATCTGGATCAGACGGAAACGGCTGGCGCTGTCGACTTCACTGGCAGGTCCAGCGCTTCGGTAGGAATCAAGGGCAAATTGCAGGTTCATAGCTAGCTCTGATTGGTCCGCAGGTTAGATAGGTTGCTCAGCTGGTTGGTGATGAAATCGCTGGTGGATCGCAGGTTGGCCAGCAGCGTGTCGAGGCTGGCGAACTGCCGCGTTAACCGCTGCTGAAGATTGTCGATCCGCACGTTGAGATCGAGCCGTTCATCGCTGATCTCGTCCAGCCGGGTTTGAATGCCCTCGGTGCGCACGGCCAGCAGGCCGCCGCTTTCGAGGTAGGTGTCGGTCCGCTCCACGTAGGACTCGGCAAGCGCATTGAGCGAGTCCACAGCGGTGGAGAAGTCTTCGTCAAGAAAGCTGTTCAGGCGTTCTGAATTCACACTCAGCCGGCCGCCTTCGCCGCTGTCAAAGGCCATATCGATCAGCGAAGCAGGCTGACCGGCCGTTTGCAGCACGTTGTTGCTCAGCTCGCTGCGCAGCGAATTCATCAAGCCGCGCAGCGTGGTATCGCCGAACAGCGCCGTGGACTGGCCACTGTCGGGGTCGTAGGCCGCCAGCTGCCCGTTGAGTTCCAGCAGGGCGTTATAGGCGTCGGCAAATTCGTTCAGCGCACCGGTGATGTCACTCTCCCGGTTTCGCACCCGGATCACCGCTTCGTCAGCGCTGACCGCGGTGAGATCGATGGTGAGACCTTCCACGGCGGTAATACCGCTGTTGTTTGCGCTGGTGAGTGACAGACCGTTGACGGTGAAGGCGGCGTCCTGGCCGGCAACCGTCTGGGTCAGGTTGGTGGCGGCGGCGCTGAAGGCGAGCGCTGACAAACCGCTGGTGTCGGTGTCGTTGCCGTCGTCGTCGTCCACCGTGATTTCAAGGGTTCCCTCAGCGCCGCTGCTGCCGGAGGAGAGCACCAGGCGCGGCCCGGTGGAGTCCGTCACGATGGAGGCGGTGACCCCGGCATTGGCTTCGTTGATGGCGTCCCGCACGCTGGACAGGGTCTGGTCGCCCGGTCCGATCTCGATCGTGACCGGCGGGCGGGACGAGTCGGCCGTGAAGGACGTATAGATGTCAGAGTCGGGATCGTAGTCCGTCGCTCCAAAACTGATGGTCAGAGTGCCGGCCCCGACAAGGGCGTCGCTGGCGGAAAAGGCATCGCTGGCCAGGGTTTGTGAGGAGGCCAGCTGATCGACGCGCACCGCGTAGTCGCCGAGGGCGGCGTTGGCCGCTGCGCTGACGGTCACCGTCTCAACGGCGCCGGATACAGTAGCGGAGCGCGAGGCGGACAGTTCGGCAAGCTTACTCGCCGCGTCGCGAATCGACTGCACCGCGGCGCTGAGCGATCCGAAGGCGGAAAACTGCGCCTGCAGGCCGGCTTCCCGAATGGCCAGCCGCTGCTCCGTGGGGGCCCGTTCGGCCGCCACCAGCTGGTCGAGCAGGCCGTTCAGATCAAGACCGGAGCCAACGCCGAGAGATGAGATCATGGTGGTTAACCTTCCGTACTTCGAGTCCGTAAAGGCTTAAGCAAAGGTCATGCCGTTTCGTCGACGGCCAGCGCCACCACGGCGCCGTCGGCGAGCAATCCGTTCTCCGACCAGTACTCGGCCAGCTTTACGACGGACTCCGCAGGGATCTGCCGAATCACCTCGTCATTTTCCTGGTCGACGATCTGGATTACCGGAGGACTCTCCAGATCGGCAGCTTTGATGCGAACGCTGGTCTCACTCTGTTCCAGCATCGCGTTGACCTGGTCGACCGCTTTTATAACCTGCTCGGGAGCGGGCTCCCGCACGGGCGTTTCGGCTTGCGGCTTCTGGGGTGGGGTCTTTTCCACGTTGGCCGACGCGGGCGGGCGAGCGGCGTTAGCCGCGGTACGCGCCATGAGCGTGGTCAATTCGTCTTTTAGTACTTGCACCGGTATGCGACCCATTTAAAGGTCAATCCCGGGCGAACCCGGGATGACGTGTTAAGGACTTACTGCAGGAGCGCCAGGACACTCTGCGGGTTGGCGTTCGCCTGACTGAGGATGGACAAGCCAGCCTGCTGCAGAATCTGCGCCCGCGTCAGCTCCGCTGTTTCGGCAGCGAAGTCCGCGTCGCGGATTCGGCTTCTCGCGGCGCTGGCGTTTTCCACCGTCACCGAGAGGTTGGAGATCGCCGACTCGAAGCGGTTCTGCACCGCACCCAGGGAGGCCCGCTCGGAAGAGACGGTCTGCAGGGCCGAGTCGATCACCGCCAGCGCGTTCTGGGCGCCGGCTACGGTGCTGATATCAACGTCCGCAACCGTGGTCGAGGTGGAGCCTACCGGCGTGGCGGCGCCAGCTTCCAGGATGCTGCCGGCGGTTTCCGCCACGCTCGACTGGACCGAGAAGCTGTTGGCCGAGTTGAACGTTACCGTTCCGGCGATCACAGCGCTGTCCGAACCACCGCTGGTCAGCGTGATGTTGGCCGCATCGCCCGGAGCGGTGATGGCCAGCGTGGCTGCCGTGGTGTTGGTGGACTGGAAGTTCTCGATGTTGATGTCATCACCGGTGGCATCTTCCAGCGTAATGGAAGCACCGTTGGTGGCCAGCGACGCGGTCACACCGGTGGTGCCGCTGGCGTCGTTGATGGCATCAGCCAGCGAGCTCAGGTCCGAGGTGTTGGTGATGTTGGCCGAGATGGTCGAGGTCGAATCACCGCTGGAACCCAGCGACAGGGTCACCACGCCGGTCTGGCTCAGCGAACCAATCGTCAGCGAGTTGGTAGCCGAAGCGGTCACGCCGGTCGGGCCGTTGGTGCCGTTCACCGCCGAGGCGATGTCCGCCGCGCTTTGACCCGCACCCACGGTAAGCGTCTGGGCGCCGGCGTCGGTGTTGAAGGTCAGCGTCTGGGCAGCGATGGTGTTCGCGGTCGGCAGCGTGGTCGCGGCGGCCGTCGAACTTCCCGTACCCTGACTGGTGGTCGTGGAACTTGCCGCGCTGACGGCATTGTTCGACAGAGCCGTGGCGCCGGTAGCGCGAATCGTAAAGCCGATCACTTCGTTCAGGTTGGCACCAACCTGGAAGAACTGCTGGTTGAAGTTGCCGTCCAGAATCACCTGACCGTTGAAGCGGGTGGTATCCGCAACCCGGGTGATTTCCGACTGCAGCGCGTTCACTTCCTGCTGCAGCGCTGCGCGGTCTTCGGCAGAGTTCGTCGCGTTGCTGGACTGCAGCGCAAGTTCCCGAATCCGCTGGAGGTTTTCTGTGGTCTGGCTCAGGGCGCCTTCAGCGGTCTGGGCCAGAGAAATTCCGTCATTGGCGTTTCGGATCGCCTGGGTCAGGCCGCGGATCTGGCTGGTAAACCGCTCAGAAATTGCGAGGCCAGCCGCGTCGTCCCGGGCGCTGTTGATGCGCAAGCCCGTAGACAAGCGCTGCAGCGAACGGTTCAACACATCCTGGGATCCGTTGAGGTTGCGCTGAGCATTCAGCGACGCAACGTTCGTGTTAATAATCTGGGGCATCGATTTTCTCCGATTTTTCCAATCAAGAGCCCTAAGGGGCGTTCAACCTACGACCTTAAGGCTCGCGGTCTGACTTGGTTAACGGCGCGGGGGAAAAAAGCTTTAATCCCCGGATTGGGCTTGATGAAAAAACTGCCAACGGCGTCACATCGAGCAGCAAAGAAGATCAAAAAGCAAAAAGGGGTCAGACAAC
>JBCCVP010000051.1:0-30325 GCA_039195135.1 Pseudomonadota bacterium
CGGCGCCTCGGCGGCGCTGACCCGAGGAGCGAAGCTCTGGTCGCCCAGCGAGACGTCAAAGTTCTGCATCAGAAAATCCCCGGTGTGGACCGCCACCACACCCACGGCGCCCCGACCCATGTCGCTGTTGCCGATGCGGGATTTCTCCTCGCCATTCACCAGAAGCGCAATCTCCGAGCCATATTCGTGCACGGTGAGCGTAGCGGTGTTGCCTAGCCCATCCAGGCCCAGCTGCATTTTTTGCTCAAAGTTGCCTTGGTTGAAGTGATGCAGATGCACCGAGCTGTCGCCGGCCAGAGTAAACAGATAGTAGCTGCGGGGCTGATCCTGAAAGGCATACAGAATTCCTGCCAGCGAGTCCGGCCCGCCGTTCACCCGCACCTCCACGCTGATGCTGCGGCGACCGCCCTGCCCCGCCTGCTCGCTGGCGTAGTAGTAGCGGATTGCACCCGGATCCTGCGTATTGCTCAGCCGCCAGCCTTCGCCGGCTGGAGCTACCTTCCAGCTCTGGCCCTGCTCCTCGGTGATGATGCCGTCCAGCGGGCCCATGCCCGCGTGGCTGCTGCCGCAGCTGATCAGCGTCAGGGTTAAGGCCGCCACCCAGGCCAGGGTCATCAGGCTTTTCATTACTGCTGTCCTCTTCCTCACCGTTTGCGCCACCATTCATGGGGGCTTGTGAGTTGAGGCGTCGTGCGCCAAAAAACGGGGTCAGGCCTTACGTGACCCAGTTCACAGATTCGAAAACCTCTCAGCGACAAAACGCTGCCATGCGCAATTGAGCCATTTAAATCAGACACTTATGGAACTTTGGACTGAGCATCAGGTGCCTGTGCCAACCGATTTCACCGTCACATCGTCAAAACACTTTGCCGGTCCTGAATCCAAAGGATGATCCAACTCATGAAAAGCCCCCGACTCGTTGCTTCGGTTTCCGCAGCCGCAGCCTGCACCCTACTTTCTGGCGCCTTACCGTCGCAGGCAACTCAAGCAGACCCCGCGCACGAAGGCGCGGCCATGCTCACTAAACCATTTGGCTTCGAATTCGAGGGCCGCAGGTACGCAGGATTGCTTGACCTGCCGGGCGGTGACACCGCCAAGGGACTGGTTTTGCTGGTTCATGGGAGCGGACGCACCGACGTTGCCTCCGGCAGCGCCTACAAAACGCTGCGGACGCGGCTGACCGGGCTGGGTTTCGCCGTTTACGCCTACGATAAGGCAGGCAATGGCAACAGCGAAGGCGAGTACAACTCGGAGCAGCCGGTTCAGAACAGCGCAGAAGAAGCCCTGGCCGCAGTTTCGGAACTCCGCCGGCAGGATGTTGCCGGCGCCGATTATCTGGGCCTTTGGGGCATCAGCCGTGCTGGCTGGATTGTTCCACTCATGCTGAGCCAAGATCCATCTCTTGCGTTCTGGATCTCCGTGAGTGGTCCCGGGCCCCTCAGCAACATGGAGTATCTGCTGGCATCCAACTGGCAGCTGCGCGGCTATGCACCGGCCCAGATCGCCACGCTGCTGACCGAGTGGAAACGGGGCTTTGAGATTCAGCGCAGCGGTGGCAGCTATGCGGACTACGTGGCTGCCACCCCCAGCCTCCTGGAGGATCCGCTGGTGCTCAAGCTTCGCGGTGAATACACCAAAGCGCGTTTTCAGAGCTACCAGCAGTTTCTCAAAGACAACCCGCCGATCATCGACAAAGCCACGGGGCTGATGGTGTTTGTTCAAGACCTCGAAGCCAGACTTCAGGCCGTCCGAATACCGGTGCTCGCGATCTTTGGTGAGAAGGACACCCAGGTTGACTGGCGCGCCAGTGCAGCCCTCTACAAAGAGACGATGGGCGTCAATGCCGCTTTGACCGTTCACACCCTGAAAGACTGTAACCACTTCATGCTGATCTGTGAGGACTGCGGTTATGGAGACCAGCTGGAAAAGGTCCGCCGAACGGATACCGGCGAGGTCTGTCCGGGCTTCTACAGCTCCATTTCGGCGTTCCTGTCCGCACTTGACCCGACTGGTCGGTGATCACGGGTTGGCGCGGTCACACCCCCGCCATACGCGCGCTGCAGATCAAGTCGCACCACAAACCGCGCTTCCCCCAGCGAGGAGCGTTCGAGCCAGCGCAGCACCGAGTCCGCCGTAGTGGTATCGATGCGCCCGGAAAACCGGAGTCCAGCGGGATGATCGTCAAAGGCCACGTTGGCTTTGGTCATGCGGGCCCCAAGCCGGGTAAAGGTGCCCAGCCGCAGCCGGTCCGGCTGATAGGCCATCTCCCGCAGCCAGCGTTGCGCCTGGCCGCGGGTTTGAACCCGGGGCTCCAGTAGCATCGCCAGGGTCTCAATCGCCCACTGATTCGACTGCTGATAGCGGGTGCCCCAGGCATAAGCCACCATGCTGTAGCGAGGCTCGTGGAGCCGGGTTAACCGTTGCCTGGACGACAGCGACGGCAACACCTCCTCGGCCACAGCGGGCGCCAGTGGCACAACCGCGGCCTTCCACTCATGCGGGGCTTCCATAAAAAACTCCGCCAGTCCCTGACGGTAGACGTCAGCGCCGTCCGAACCACATTCGTTGAGCTTGTGAACCACGCGCCACACCGGCTCTCCGCCAGAAAGGTCCTCGAGGTAGACGATGCCAAGGTGGGAGTAGCGCTGGCCCCACTTGCTGAGATCCTGGCCGGCGCGAGCAATGACGCCCACCTGCACATTGTGGTCTTTCAGTGCAGCGGCTGTTTGCGCCGCAAGATTGATCCCGTTGCTCATCTCCTCAATGGATAAGCGGCGCTGTTCGCAGGGCCGCCCGGCGAACGCCGTTCCTGACATCAGCATCACGCCGACCAGCAGCCACGCCAGGGCCAGGCCCAGATTTCTCGGGGATGCTGGCAACGCTGCCATGGTGTGGTTGGTGGTTGCGGACTCGGACCGGGACCCGCTCACTCGGTCAGCCGCTCATGGTAGATCAGCCTGAGTCCGGCCCGGTCGGGGAGAAACCAGACCGCGCGGCTGCCCTCATGGAGAATGATGCCGCCGGCTACCACGGTACTGCTGAGCACCGTTCCAACACCCACCGCGAAACCCGAAGCGGCATCGACGGTGAAACTCAACGTTTTAAGGGCGCCGTCCACAAGCACCTCGATCACAATCTCTGCACCGGCGGCACTGGCCTCGACCGCTGTGACCGTCATCGTGCTCGCCGCGGCCAGGACGGAAGCCGTCGCAACGCCGGCTACTGAAATGGGCAACGCAACCGACATACCGCTCGCTTCGCTGACCCGCCCGATGGTGCTTTGGGCGACCGACATCGTCGACATGGCGGTCGCGGCAAGCATTAGCGCTGCGCAGGCGGCTTTGCGTAAAAACGGGAATTGGGTCGACTTCATGGCGATCCCTCGTGACAGGTGGCTGGCAGATTTGCTGAGGGCCAGCCTGCCCGCTGCGCTCCGCGGTGTGCTCAAATGCCGGCGGAGTACCGCGATATGAGCTGTTGGGTTTAAGCAGGTGCTACCACCCTCGCCTTTCCCGAAAAAACGAGTCGCGCCATAATGCCGGCCGGCGTGTCGAGGTCTTTGCCATGAATTCCGAAAATTCCCTGTCGGGTTACACCGTTGAGCAGCTCAAGGGAGGCCAGAAGACCTTTCTTACCCTGATCATCGTGCTGTCCATTCTTGAGGCTCTGTTTCTCGCCTACATTGCCTACCTGATTGCCACGGGCGGGTTTGACCTGGATCGCCATCTGCTGGCGGTCGTTCCCGTAGTGATGATCAGCCTTGCGGTGCTACCTCCGGCGATCAACCTTGGCCGCTATAAGCGGGAACTGGCCCGGCGGAGCAATCTCGACGCCTGAGAGCGCCAGCCCCGCGGAAGACGGCGGCTCAGTCGTCCAGCGTTCGGGCCACCCGAAATCCGATGTTGCCGAAAGCCTCCGATCCTTTCCACGTGCCCCGATAGGCGCTGCGGAGGTAAAACGAGCCGTAGTCGCCCCAGGCGCCGCCCCGCATCACGCGTTTTTCGCACGGTGAATGCTGCACCGGCGATCCGTCACCCGGGTGATCGCGAAAGTGGTCAACGTAGCAGTCCGCTACCCATTCCCAGACGTTGCCCACCATGTCCTCAAGGCCAAAACCGTTTGGGCGACCGTAGCTGCCCACCGGCGCCGTGTAGAGATGTCCGTCATCACAGCCGCCGGACCGCTGCCAGCCGGGATACGCAGACCGGGCGGTCTGATCAACCCCGTTGGTGTACTGACAGAAATCATCTTCGCGAACTCCCCACCAGTAGGTCGTTGTAGAACTGCCGCGCGCGCTGTATTCCCACTCGCTCTCCGACAGCAGCCGGTACTGATCAACCCCCGCCGTTTGGTTCAGCCATGCAACGTAGGCGTTGGCGGCGTTCCAGGTCACGCAGACAACCGGATGGTTGTCTTCCTGGGGAAAGCCGGGGTTTTGCCAGGACGCGGCGGAATCAAAGCGCCACGTGCCATCCTCGGACATCGTGTAGCAGCCAGCGTTATCTTCGTAACCCGTGGTCTCGGCAAACGCACTAAACGCCCCCACCGTGATCTCAAAGCGGGAAACCGCTAAGGCACCGACAGCGATCAGTTGCTGGGGCCCCTCGTCGTCTACCCGGCCCGCCTCATCCGGGGGTGATCCCAGCAGAAACGATCCGGCCTCCACCGCTACCATCTCCGGACACACGCTGCAGCCTTCAGCTGCCTGAACCGGTCGCAGCGGTATCGCCAAAAAAATTGTGAGTAGCGCAGACGCGGCAGCGGATCTGAAGCTGGGAGTTGCAATCAGCGCAGTCCCTAATGCCATAGTCGTAGTCCCCTTTTGCCTATATCGATTGCTGGGACTACTACGGCTGCAACCGGTTTTGGTTACAGGGATTTCATCGGATACTGCGCCAACCTTCCACAACGCGCAGTTCCCGCGCGGTTGGCGGTTGGTTATCTCGCAGAATGAAGAAGCCGGTGTTTTGCTCGTCCGCCCAGTAGGAATAGCCGCCGACGTTCACCCACATGGGATCGTCGAGCACCACTTCGGCTTCGCCGAATGCCAATGAGTCCTCTACCTGCCCGATGGGTACGCGAAACAGTCGCGTTCCATAGCGGTAAAAGAGGCTGGACATATCCTCCGACCAGCTCGGCTCCTCGCCGCCGGTGGTGGAAACGGGCAGCGTGGGTCCCTCGTTAAACAGGGGCATGACTACCACTTCGTAGCGACCGGAAGCATCCACCGTCAAAGCCAGCCAGCGCCCGTCCGGCGAGACGTGGCCCAGGTCTTCGGTCACGCCGGGCTGCTCGGCCACCATGGTCAGCTCACCCGTTTCGAGATCAACCAGGCCATAATCCGGCCCGGTTTCTGTGGCAACGATCAACGCGCCCAGGTTATCGGCCGTCACCTGATTCAGGTGCGGTCGCGACTCGTACACCAACAATTTCTGGAAGCTGGCTGAAGATGCCTCGGTTTTGTAGATGCCCGCCGGCTGCTCGCCGTTTTCGTGCGAGAAATAGAGGACCTGGCCGTCTGCTGACCAAAAAGGATTGTTGTTGTCGCCGCCGCGGGTCAGCCGGCGGGAAGCGCCGCTGGCAAGGTCGTACAAATGGATGTCGGTCCGGTTGCCGTAGATGGACGCGGCAAGTTGCTGGCCATCCGGCGACACGGCAAGCGATCCGAATCTCGCGTTGTCGATTGACGTTTCGTCGATACCGCCATCCAGTCGCGCCCGGGCAATCTGCAGCTCAAGATAAGGGCCGCCGGTCGCGTAGATCAGCGTCTGATCTGAAGCCACAAACTGGGGGACGGTGGCGTCCCGCCGCAGCTCATCGCCCACCAGGCGGGGCTCGCTGGTCACCTGATTGCTGGCGTTGTCAAAGTCGACGGCAAACAGTTCGTTGCCGATCACGTAAACCAATGCTCCGTTACGCGCCCAGCCCGTCACCGCAAGATCAATGATGGTCTCAAGCGTTCCCTGCGCCGGATCCAGGGCGGTGAGCCGGCCGTAGGATTCGAAGCCGGGATAGGCGACGGTGAGCACCGTCTCACCCCCCGGCATGGGGCGCAGATAGGTGCTGAGCCGGATCGGGCTGCCGTCTGGCATCGCCGGTTCAGCGAGCTGCAGCGGCTCGGGGGTCGCGCCGGAATTGATGGTCACCCACCAGGTGAACTCCCCCTCGCGGTCAGAATAAATGATCCGGTCGTTGCCCCACCACGCGCCACCCTGGGGATTGGGGGTGGCGAGTACGGTGCGCACCGCGCCTCCGTCCAGCGGCGCAATCCGAAGCTCGTCCTCGGCAAAAAACGCTACCCGGTTGCCGTCTGGCGAAACGAAGGGCTCGTAAGCGCCGCCGGTGCCGGGAATCGCCTGCACTTCGAAATCACCCAGATCACGGACAAACAGCTGAGACGTATCGGTGGCCGAAGGCCCGGTGTAGATCAGCCGCTGCCCGTCCGGCGTGATGGACAGCGCCCGCAGCGGCGTGCGCAGCGGCGACGATCCGATAAAAGTAACCGGCGCCTCTTCGGGGAGCAAAATCCCGTAGCGCCGCACCTCGGAGCTATCTGGCGGCCGCGCGTTTATGGTTGCAGGCTTGGAGTCCTCGTTACCCCGCAGGGCGACCCATCCTGTGGCGACCAGCGCGGCCACGCCCGCGGCCCACCACCAGGTACGCTGCCGGGACACCGGCGTGGAGGCACCCGAAACGGTCGTCGGGGCCGGCGCGTCGCGCTGCAGCCGGCCGCGTACGGCCTGCAGCACGCGCGCCAGCGCCGCGTGATCCGCTTCGCTCCGCCAACCCGAGAGATCATCACAATGGAACTGACGAAAACCCATCGGCGGTTCGCTAGCGTCGAGGCTCACGGAGATCAGTTTGCCGCTATCCGCCGCCACGGAAGCCTCGTCCCGAACCCAGCGAGACTGGGCCGCCTCGACGGACCAGCAGACGATCACCGCGTCGGCCGCATTCAGCGCCTGCTCAATCTGCGCCGAAAAATCGTCTCCGCTCAGGAGTTCGCGATCCCACCAGACCGAGTACCCCGCATCTTCCATGGCCACGGCCAGTCGCCGGGCCCTCTCATGGTCACCGCGAGCGTAGGAGATAAAAAGATCAGACACGACACATCCGGACAGGTTGCGGCGCACAGATTATAGGCGGATTGCTATTGCTTCAGTCGTCGAGCGAGATATTTTTCTCGTTCATCCTCCGCGCGCTGCGCAAGCCTTTGTACCGCTGCGGTAAACCTCGGATCCTCCCGCACCGGGTCATAAACCGGGTTTAGGTGAAACCACCAGTGATACAGGCGGTTTTTGTCGACCAGCCGGTCCAGCTCCTCGAAGGCTTCATCAATCTGACCGGTTAACACCAGAAACTGCACGTACTCGTCCGGATCTTCGATCAGTTCCACACCCTGAGTCCGCCGGTTTACCTGTCTGCCGCCGCAGACCACAAGGAGCGGCTCGGCCTTTTCCTTTTCACCCGCGCGCAGAAACAGCGCCGCGGCCGTCAGGGAAAAATCGCAGGTGTTTTCTCGGGCTAGCTGCTGATCGATCTGACCACTTTCCAAGGCTTCAGAGAAAAATTCATGCGCTGCTGCTTCTTCGCCAGCCCACCACAGCACCTCACCCGACCAAGGGTCCACCTGAAAACCCTCCGGATTGGCGTTCTGTTCGGCCAGCAACAACGCTGCGGCTCTACCCGGGTTACCCCGCAGAAGTTCCCGAAAGGCCCGGCCGCTGACCGGTGCCTGCTCGGGCAGTTCAAAGTCGAGCAGCTTCAGGTCGGAAAGAAAGATGGCGCTCTGCATCTGAAATCGAGGCTGACGGGTGGTCTCCCAGTTTTCTACCTGAACCCGCGCCGCCTCGGCTAGTTCTCCG
The DNA here is from genome assembly GCA_039195135.1 of Pseudomonadota bacterium. Lineage (GTDB taxonomy): Bacteria > Pseudomonadota > Gammaproteobacteria > Xanthomonadales > SZUA-38 > JANQOZ01. Next base: position 7,866 of record JBCCVP010000051.1, read on the forward strand.
TTGTACTGGTATGCCCGGCTCAGTACGGTCTGGCCATGCGCATAGTCGGGGAATTTCGTCGCCCGACGCTGGGCTTCGGCCAGAGCATCGACCCCGCGCCCCCGGCGCATCAGCGAATACACGTAGTTACTGCCCATGCTCGGCGACAGCGGATCAACGACGGCCGCCTCATCAATCACATCGAAAGACTCGCGCCAGGCGCCGGCATTGACCAGAACGATGTAGAGGAGGTGTCGGGCATCGGGTACGTTTGGATTAATCTCCAGGGCCCGCCGGTAAGCGCTGATCGAGGCCAGCGTATCCCCCTGGGCCCGCTGAAAGTAGGCTTCCGCCACGTGCGCCTCCGCCAGCTGAGGATCGAGGTCAAGCGCTAGATCGATGTGCGGCTTTGCGCTCATGACGAACTCCGCCTGCGTTACACGGGAAGCCCTGCGGTACTGAAACATCTTTGTCATCGCCAGCAGCGCCCAGGCCGGCGCGAACGCGGGATCTCGCTCGGTGGCCTGCTCCACAAGACTCTGGGCGGTGGCGACCCCCCGCCCCCGCTGCTGGAACTGGTACTGCGCCCGGAGATACAGGTCGTAGGTTTCCGCATCGGTGGTGGCAGACCGGAATGTTGCATTCACCCCCGCGTCTGCTGTCAGGGCCCGGCTGATGGCCTGCGCAACCTCATCCTGCACCGCGAAAATATTCGCAAGCTCTCGGTCAAACTGGGCGCCCCAGAGGCTTTTGCCCGTCGTCGCGTCCACGAGCTGAGCCTGAATCCGAACCTGGTCGCCGGCTCTTCTTACCGAACCTTCAAGAACCGTCTCCACGTTAAGCGCGGTGGCGATCTCCGAGAGCTGCGCATCTTTGTCCTTGAAGTAAAAGGAGGATGTCCGCGAGGCAACGCGCAGATCGGTTTCCCGGGCCAGCAGGTTGAGGAGTTCCGCGGCGATACCGTCTGAAAAGTAGCCCTGATCGCCGGCCGGCGACAGATCCTCAAAGGCGAGCACGGCAATGGATTGATACGCCCGGGCGGCAGCGGCCGGGACCGCGGCGGCGCTTTCCCTTTCGCCGGCGGCCCGTTCCGTGCGTCCCGCCCACCAGGCGGCGCCCATACCCAGCAGCAACAGCAGAAAAAGTCCGACTGGTACCAGTCGCGACCGGGCCGGTTTGCCGACACCTTTCGCGGAAACCTCCGCCCCCGCTTCCACCGGATTGCCGGCGAATGCCGCCAACAACCCCTCCAGCGGTACCTCGTTTTCGCCGCCTTTCCAGCTGGCGAAATCCACCGTGTGAAACTGCATGTAGCCCATCGGCGGTTCTGCGCCGTCCAGCGAAATGGCTTTGAGCGTTTCGGCCCGGGCGGCGATGGTGGCTTCGTCTTTGACCCAGTTGGACCGCCGGGCATTCTCAGACCAGCACACCACCACGTGCTTCGCCGCGCGCAATTCCCGCTCGATCTCTTCCGAAAAGGGATTGCCAGCCTTCAGGTCTCGGTCCCACCAAACCGAATAGCCGCGGGTTGCGAGTGCCCTCGCCAGGGGCTCCACGAGGCCCCGGTCTTTGCGGGCGTAAGAGATAAACACATCAGCCATGAGCCAATTTCAACAGGCTTGCCGGCTTCATGCGAGGGGAAGATGCAGCGCGGCGGGGCTCACTCCCCCAAAATTTCCCTCTGCTTTTTTTTGCTGAGCTTTCCGAGCACCAGCGCGTGAGATCGGCTGATGAGTTCCTTCAGCTCAGCCGCGCCCAGCGGACAGGCCGCGGGATTGATCTGTACCCAATGGTGGCGCGCGAGGTATGGCGCGGGTTCGATCCCCGGCAGGTCGGTCAGCTCCAGAAACCGATGGTCATCCACCTTGAAAGAGTAGCGGCTGTCGGTTTCCATACCGCTGCAGACGTACATCTTTCCGCCCACCTTAAACACCAGATCTTTCTCCCACTGGATCTGGTCGGTGCTTCCGGCGAGCCTGCGGCAGTGGGTCCATACCTGTTTCGCTTTCATAGCACGTCAACCTTTTCTGTCTGCACCTTGCGGTGGACTTTGACACCAATCCAAAGCGCGACGAGTTCCACCACAATGAGGAAAGCCAGCATGGTCCAGGCGCTGGCTTTTTCTACGTCAAACGCCCCCAGCAGGGCCGTGATGGGCGGAAACACAAATACCGCGGCAATGCCGGCCAGAAGAAAAGCCGCCAGCCGCAGGCCGATGTGAATCGCCGATGCCCAGACAAACTGTCCGCCGCTTTTTCGCCAGCGGAAAATTTCGAGGCCTGACGCAAACAACAGCGTCGCGAGCTCCATTGCCAGCGCATAGTGCAGGCCGGTCTCCACCACTCGGTTCCAACCGTTGATCCAGCCCGGCACAACCTGTCCATACTGCAGCATGTCTGTGTCGGGACTCGTCGCAAGAACAAAAGAAATAACCAGGGCCATAAGCAGCGTGACGCCTATCGGCCAGAGCGGATTCCCATACGTCTTGCGGAAGGCGGAACAGGAAACGATGGGGTAAAGCGCCAGACCGACCCAAACCAGGCACAACAGCTCAAACGCCACCGGCAGCAGCAGAAATCCGGGTGAAAGATCGTAGGTCACGATCGCCCGGGCCGAGAAAAACAGCACCACCAGCACCATAACGGCGCGGGCGATGATGAAGCCGACATCGGAGCGCAGTTCAGACCGGAAGGCGTCGTCATACGCGGCGTCGGAGAAGTGGCTGTGCCGGGCCGACTGCCGTTCTCCGCTTGATCTCATACGTTCAACTGTCCCTGCGTTACCGGCTGCTTGCGGCAAAGAACGCTAAAGATAGCAGACCGCCCTGGCTTTGTTGCAGGCCATTCGCCCCCTTGTTCGTAGCGCCTGCGCCGTCGCTGGTACGATCAGCAGCGCCATGGTCGATTTTGATCCCACCGCCCCGGGCGACGCCTTTTTTGCAGACCCGTTCCCCACCTACCAGCGCCTGCGCGATAGCGATCGTTACCACGTCAACCCGGACGGCTCATGGTTTTTGACCCACTACGCCGACCTGCTGGCGCTGTATCGACATCCTCGCGCCAGCTCCGACAAACGGGCTCTGTTTAAGCCCAAATTTGGCGACACGCCGATCTACGAGCACCACACCACCTCGCTCGTCTTCAACGATCCGCCCTATCACACGAGGGTGCGTAAACAGATCGCCGGCGCATTGTCGCAGCGCGCGATCCGGGCGCTGGAATCGGATCTGATCACCGCCGTGGACCACCTCCTGGATCGCTTCGAGCCAGGCACCCAGATCGATCTGATGGCCCAGTACGCGGCCCCGATTCCGCTCGAGGTAATCGGCAATCTGTTTGGCGTACCGCGGCCGGACCGGGATCAGCTGCTGGACTGGTCCGTAGCCATTCTTGGGGCGCTTGAGGCCACGCTGACGCAGGAGGAATCGGACCGCGCCAACGGGGCCGTTGAAGATTTCCTGGAGTACCTGCGGAATCTTGTTACAGACCGGCGACGCCATCCCCTGGACCCCGAAGTCGATCTTCTCACCCGTCTGATCGTGGGCCAGGACGGCGACCGGCTGTCAGAACATGAGCTGCTGCATAACCTGATCTTCATTCTGAACGCCGGGCACGAAACCACCGCCAGCCTGATCGGCACCGGTGTGCACAGCCTTCTTGAACACCCGGACCAGCTGACCCGACTGCGGTCCGACCCTTCGTTGCTGGGCAGCGCAATTGAAGAAATGCTCCGGTTTCAAAGTCCGGTGCAGATGGGAAATCGTGAACTCACCGAACGGATCGAACTGGATGGCACCACCCTGCCCGCGGGAGCCCAGGTCTGGCTATGTATCGGCGCCGCCAACCGCGACCCAAATCAGTTTCCCGATCCAGACCGTTTTGATGTCGGCCGCCGGTCCAATCGCCACCTCGCGTTTGTCGCCGGCATTCATACCTGCCCAGGGAATACGCTCTCCCGTATGGAGACCGCCGTTGCGCTTGGCCGGCTGCTGGATCGGTTTCCGCACCTAAGGCTCGGCGACCCGCCCACACGGGAACGGCGGGCGCGGTTCCGCCGTTTCTCCCAGTTGCCGGTTGTGCTCTAGAGCTGCGGGGCGCGACCCGTTAATGCACCTTGAGTGAGTCCACAACCACTTTGCGATAGGTCTCACCGATAGGAATCTCGGCGCCACCAATCTCCACATCATGGCTGGTCAACGCCGTCACGCAGGTGCGGTTGACCAGGTAGGAGCGGTGCACACGAACGAAGTTCTCGCCCAGCCGGCCCGCCAGCGAGTTCATCGTTTCTTTCACCAGATAGACGCCCCCGCGGGTGTGAATCCGGACATAGTCTTTCAGCCCCTGAACGTACTCGATATCGGCGAGCAGTAACCGAATGTCCTTGCGGTTTGCCCGTACAAAGATCCAATCTGTCGGGCGCGGCGCGGGCCCAGGCGCACCTGCTGAGTTCCTTCGGTCCGCCGCAAGAAACCGCTCTATTGCCCTGAAAAACCTAGAAAACGTAATTGGCTTTAGCAGATAGTCGACAGCCTCCAGCTCAAAACCATCAAGCGCGTAGTCTCGATAAGCGGTGGTAAAGATGACGCTTGGGCGGCGGCTGAGGCCCCGATAAAACTCGGTGCCTTTGAGCACCGGCATTTCAATATCCAAAAGCAGAAGATCGATCGGTTCTGTCGCAAGGACGCGACTGGCTTCGATCGCACTCGCGCAGGACGCTGCCACCTCAAATTGGCCGAGCTGACTCAGGTGGGCCTGAATCAGCTCCCGACCCAGCGCTTCATCATCCACGATGAGACAACGGTAGTGCGAAGTCACGACGCCACGTGAGCCAGCGTGAGGCGAGCGGTGTATCGCCGCGGCGATTCATCGATAGCAAGCCGGTGGGCATTGGGATAGATCAGGTCCAGCTGGCGACGAAGGTTGGCCAGGCCAATTCTGGATTTTGGCTTTTCTTCTGGGGCCTCGGATCCCGGCTTGCTGTTACTCACCTCAAAAGTAATCTCCGATTCATCGGCATTAAGGCACAGGTGGATGGTGGCTTTGTTGAGTTCCTGACTGGCACCGTGCTTAAACGCGTTTTCGATGAGCGTCAGGATAAGCAGCGGCGCTATCTTGACGCTGTCCTCAGCCTGATTAACAAAAGAAACCTCTAGTCGCTCACCGAAGCGCAGCCGTTCCAGCGTGATGTAGTCTTTTATCATTTCGATTTCGTCCCCGAGCGATACGAACTCCCCGTTGCAGCGGTAAAGGACGTAGTCGAGGATGCCGGCCAGTTTCGCAACCGCATCTGGCGTTCGGTCCGAACTTTTCAGCGCCAACGCATAAATATTGTTCAGCGTGTTGAACAAAAAATGAGGATTGAGCTGATTCTTCAGCGCATCAAGTTCCGCCGCACGCCTTTTTTCTTTGACAGCCAATACCTGCTGCTGCCGCCGGTAGTAGTTGACCGCCACGAGCACCGCCGCGGGAAAGAAAAACAGCGGCAGCTTGGAGAAAATGATGTACCTGATCATCGGCGGGTACCCCAGCCGTTCGGTCAGGTTTAGTCCCTTCATCGTCTGGTAGTTGCTGCCGTAGGTATCGGGGTACGTGGGCTCCAGGTAAAAGTAGCAGATTAGGACGTTCAACAACGCTGCGGCAAACAGCACGCCGAGCAGAAGTGTGGCAAAGCGCCAGACCCGACCTCGATCCAGCCAGCGCGGCACAAGATAAGCAAGGGCCATGACCGCGACGAGGGCCTGCAGAATGGTGATCGTACCGCCAACGTCAATCACCTCCCGCAGCGACGAGTAGCTATGCCAGTTCGGCCCGACATTAAGCAGAAAAACAATGGCCCAGAAGCCGAACATAAGCGAAGCAGACCGCAGCGAAATACCCTTGAGCACGAAATCCTAGTCCCCTGAAAAGGCCCGCGTTAGAACCACCAGACTGGTCGAAGTTTCAGCCCGCTCACACAGTTCCCCCAGGTTTGTCGACAAAACCTTAGATTTTGTCGACCAACCAGGCCCTTTTTGGTCAAACACCGCGTTGCATCGGACTCGTCTACCGAATCGGGCCCGTCGTCGACTAAGCCTTTCGGCTGCCTGGCGGCTCGCCATCCTGGGCGCTCCAAACATTTGTGGAAACCCCATGTCCGGCCGAATCTACCTCTTGCTCCTGGCGCTAATGTTCTTGATCCCCACCACCAATGTCGCCAGCGAAGCGTCCGTCTCCAACCAACCCGTCAAGGCGGTGCTGGTAACCGGTGCCACCTCCGGTATCGGAAAAGAAATTGCAACAACACTTGCCCAAAACGGCTTTTATGTATTTGCCGGCGCCCGCAAAGCAGAGGACATCGAGGCCCTCAGCAAACTACCTAACATGATGGGTATTCGCCTCGATGTGACCGTTCAGGCTGATATCGATGCAGCAGTGAATACGGTTGCGCAGAAGGGTTATGGACTTCACGGGCTGGTGAACAATGCCGGGGTGTTCCTGTTCGACGCGCTGATCGAGGTCACGGAGGCGGATATGCAGTACGTCATGGACGTCAACGTCTTTGGGCCCTACCGGGTCACCAAAGCCTTCGCACCACTGCTGATGGAAAGTAAGGGCCGGATCACCACCATCGGTTCCATCGCCGGAATTGCTGCTGGCCGCCTCATGGGTCCCTACAGCATGAGCAAGGCGGCCATGGAGAGCTATACCGACGCGCTATCTTCCGAAATGTCCCGGTTTGGCGTCCAGGTCAGCGTTATCGAACCGGGCAATTTCCGTTCGAACATCATGAAAAACATGCAGCGCCGCATCGATGCGCTGAACACTGGTGAGGGCCCGACACTCTTTGAAGAAGAAATCACCCGTTTTGCCTCGTTTGTCAAAAGTGATCGATCACAACACCTGGCGCCAACGCCGGTGGCCGAGGCTGCGCTGAGTTTCCTCACCGACGATCAGCCCCGCCGACGCTATCTGGTCGCCCCAAACGCTCGGGAAGCCCAGCTCACGATCCGCTCCGCGCTGCGACGGGTGGTGGAACTTAATCAGCACCAGCCGTTCACGCAGTCCCGGGAGGAGCTGCTGGCCACGCTGGACTCGATGCTTTCCGAACAGTAACGGGCTTGCCGCGCCAGTTGCTTCACCCTGTTTCCAACTAACCAAAGGATTTACCCAATGAGATTTGCCCCGCTGTTTTTTGCCGGTTTGCTTGTCCTGTTTTCCAACAGCGTTACGGCTGACGCCGCCGATCCGCAACTGATCAACCGTGAGGTCTCCGATTTTTTTGACGAATATCTGTCGGTCTACAACCGACGCTTCGGAAAACCAGAGCGCAGCGAGCAGTTTCGCCGCGAAATTGGTGAGCTGGTGACTTTCCCGCTGCTCCAGGCTCCACCGGTGGGTCAACCTCGTGTGCCCGAAAACCTGGACGCCTTTGCCCGAGGCTTTGAAAGTTTCGTTTCTTCGCTTGAGAAAAAGAGCGTACAGCGGCTGGTCTGGGAGAGCGTGGAGTTCGAGATCCTGACGCCCAACAAGGTACTGGCAAACAACATCGGCGTTGGTCTGACCGCAGACGGTGCCGTGGCTTACGAAACCGTATCGCTCTACCTGCTCTACCGCACCGAGAACGGTTGGAAAATTGTGATGTTCAGCCCGTACGACCGAAACAACACGCTGCAGCTGAGCCGCCGATAACAAGCTCGGCAGCTTTGAAACATCTTTTGGAGTCGCAGCGGGGTATGCTAGCTCTCGGTTTCATCGAAACGAGGCGCCGCCTTGCTGCGAACCCTGGCTCTCCTGGCCCTGGCCGACGTTCTGCTGTCTCCCATTGGAGCGCAGGCGCAGCCGCCCTATAGCGGCACGATTTTTCTGGATCCGGACATTATCACCGCCGCGGAGCCGACCGAATTTGTCTCCCTCGTTGCCGCCGGCCAGGGCGTGCGCACGATGTACGACCGACGTACGGCAAGCTTCAATCAGGTGAATGCGCTGCTGTTTGAAGCTACATTCGCCGGCGGGCAAATTGTCGAGGTCCAGGTGAACCCCGAGTTTGGCGACCCGGCGACCGCGGAAGCAGAAGCCCTGGTCTACCTGCCCGCCATCGGCCAACTCCCTCGGTCGCTCCGGCGCGACCTGGAAACGATCTGGATACATCGGGGCAATAAAGCCTTTGGCGGTGGCAACAACAACCTCCTGATCCATACCGGTTCCTTCGCCGAAGGCTACATCCGCGACGGCATTCTCGCGGAGACGTTTGTCCACGAGGCGTCCCACACCTCACTGGATGCGGACCACGCCCAGCATCCCAACTGGCTGCAGGCGCAGCGGGATGATGGAGAGTTCATTTCGACCTACGCCCGGGACAATCCCATTCGGGAAGACATCGCGGAGACCTTCCTCACCTGGTACGCCGTGCGTTATGCCGCGGATCGGATCCCCGCCGGCATGAAATCCACTATCGAGAACACGATCCCGAACCGGCTGGCTTACCTGGATGCCCAGACCTTTGACCTCCGGCCCCTGGTGAACGGCGAGTCGGCCGACCACAGCCAGTTCTGGATCGTTGGACTAGGTTCCTTCAGCGGCACCACGCTCCAGGTCGCCGAAGCGGTCAGCACCCGCGGTGGCGTGTTTGGTGCCAACTTCGACCCGGACGCGGTGGAAAATGTGCCGTGGGGACAGTTCGAGATCACCGTAATCGGGTGTGCGGGCGCCATCTTGGTCTGGAACAGCACGCAGGGCAGCAAGTCATCCAATGGCAGCTATGAGCTCCAGCGGGTCGCCCCGAATGCCCAGCAGCGCGACTGCGAGGCGCGGGATTTTGTGAACGACTTCGACCCGAACTGGGCAACCGGTTCCTGGTTTGGCGGCCCCGCGCGTTCCGGCGAAGGCCTACTGATTGACGTGCTGGACAGCGGTGACGCGTTTGCCGCCTGGTTTACCTACCGGCCCGCCCCTGATTGAGAGGGGGCGCCTTCACTCAAAGCCGTTGGCGAATACCACGTCCTGCCCCGTTGACCCGCAGTCGGCGGTGGTTAGCTCACTCTCCAGCGACTCCACCTGGCCACCGGCATTCTCCGCCGCCAGCCGCACCACATAGCTGGTGCTGCAGGTCAGGCCCGTGGCCACCGTGGCCACTGGCTCATCGATGCTGCCGGCAACTAAGAATCCGGGCGGGATCTCGCTGAGGTTCTGTGCGCTGGTGCCGATCAGGAAGCGGCCGGTGGTCTGGGAACCGTTGGCGTTGATCAGGCCGCTCAGGTTGGCGCGCACCTCGCCGTCAGCGCCGGCGCTCTGCAGTAGTGCCGTGGGCGCGACCGCGGAGGCTTCGGGCGTCAGCAGGATCGGGTCCGGCGTGACCAGCGTGGTGCCGCCGGGCTGAACGTTCAGCGACGATACGGTGGTGGTCTCATAGCCTGGTGCGCTCACCTCTACGTCGTAGCCGCCCTGGTTGAGGAACAGCACAAAGCCACCCTGATCTCCGCAGGAGGCCCGGTCACAGGTTGGCACTACGCCGGCCTCGCAGGGCGGCGCGCCGCAGAACGCGCCGTCGGCAGTGATGGCCGCCACCCGGGCCAGGCCCACCGCCTGGCCGGTGCTTTCGTCCACCACCTTACCGCGCAGCAGACCACCCAGGTCACCAAACGGTGAGCTGAGGCCAATGTTGTAGCCAGGGCTGCCGTCGCTGTCGGGCTGGGGCTGGAACGACTGGCGGCTGATGCGGGCAAAGTACATCCCGGCCGGCAGCGTGTCCGGGATAGTGACATCTGTTCCCGCCACACCAGGATCAACCACCTGGCTGAGTACGGGCGCCACCGTGTCGTCCGTAAGTCGGTCGCCGGCATACAGTTCCGTCAGTAGCCGCAAGCCGGGGTCGAGCTGGTTGAAGCTCAGATCCAGCACCCGCGTCTGCGAGTCGGTCAGGAAAAAGACCAGCCAGTCCTCGTCGCTGGCCAGGTGCAGCGTGTGGCGCTGCGGCGCCGCGTCAGCCACCAGCGGCGTGCTGGCGGAAGGCGTGTTGTCCACTTCGAAAATGTCCGGGCCGGCTGTTTTGCGGACTCGGGATTTCTGCGGCGTTGACGGATTGCCTTTGTCATCCACCGCAAACACAGAGACGTCGTAGTCGCCCGCAGCGACAAAGCCGTCAAAGGTGCCCGAGAAGTCACCCAGGTTGATCACCTGCTGGCCCTTCTGCACACCGCCGACTTCCGTAAGGGTGAATTCGCCGACCTGCAGCTGCGTGCCGGGCACGCTCACCGAGCCCATCACCGAAACCGAAACATCACTGAGCGACGAGACGTTTTCCGCAAGGATGGTCGCGCTGTTCACGTTCACGGCATCGATGGTGACGTCCGGCGCCAGACGCCCCACCAGCGGTCCGTTGCCCGCCCGCGCCAGTCCAGGTCCAAGGAAGAAATTGCGCGACACAATCTGGTCCGCCGGGTCGTTGCTGATGCCGTTGCCGTTGTCATCGAGCATGGGGTTCTGCACCCCGACGCCCTGCGCGATAGCCTGGCTTGCCAGCTGGAATGCTGTGCCTAGCGAGAACCCGTCACGAATCGCGTTCCAGAAAAACTTACTGAAGGAGATACCGCCGTCTCCCAGCACCTTGGCGGTCTCGCCAGGTGAGGTGCTGGAAATCAGCAGCCGTCGACCGCTGGATCCAGCCAGCCGGGGAATCACCGACCCGGTGCCGTCCCCCTCCAGGATCACGGCAATCTTGCCCTGAATCTGCCCCTCCACGCTCGCCAGGAACGCATCCAAGTCCGGCACCGGCAGGGGCGCCTGGCCGGGGAATACCAGTGCGTCAATAGTGCTGTCGTAGTCCGCAATAATCACCAGCGCCAGATGCTGCGTGTTGGGGTCGACAAACCCGCCGTTTACCAGATTAGCCAGCTCGCTGCCCCCGGGAGTCCCGATGTCAGCGCCGACAAACTGGCCCTGGGTGAAGTAGCGAATCTCGTCTTCCTGCGGCGTCACGCCCGGCGTGCTGGCGTCCAGGTCGTTGAGAAAATCCTGGCGTAGCAGAGCCTGGTAGGCAAAGTCGCCGTTCGACAGGCGGGCCTGCCCCGCCTCATCCGCGCCGCCGCCGATCAAAAGCGCCGCCTTGTTGCGCAGCGGGTTGCCAACGGTCAGCGTGACTTCGCTGCCCGCCAGCCGGGAGACGGTGCCGAAGATATCCTGCGCCAGGAATTGAATCCGGTAGTCACCGATGGTGGTAAAGCCGGAAAATTCGCCGCAGTAATCAGCGCCGCTGACGCAATCCGTATCCAGGTCCACCGTGGGCAGCTCAAGAATCGGGTTTTCCGAATCGCGCACCTGGTAGCCCGGCGGCTCGATAATCACCCACACGCGGGACACGTCGTTGGCGCTTAGCACACTCTGCACCTCGAGCAATCCGGTGCTTCCGGAAACCAGGCTGGCGGACGGATTGATGAGATCCGGACCGATAAAGCTGTTGGCCGTGCCGTTACCGATAAAGCGCCCGGCAAAACCTGCGTTGGCTCCGCCGTCGTCAAAGTAGGCGTCCAGATTGGTCACCAGACTGCCCCCGTCCACCAGGCTCAGAAGCGGCGCCTGCTGCGGATAAGCGGTGGAGATGGTGGCAGACGCCAGTTCAAACGCGTCCCGCACGTTGTCGCCGTTAAACACATTGATCCAGAACTGGTAGGAAAACGACAGCAGCCCCTGCGCAATAAAGCTGGCGTTCTGGTCCGAGCTGGACGTGGTGATCACCAGTCGCTTGTTGGTCGCCACGCTGTTCTGCGGTGCCAGATTGTCCTGGAACGTGCCTGACTCGCAGGCTTCGTAGACCACGGTGATCCAGCCGCTGTTGCCTACCGGCGGCTGAGCGCGGTTGGGCCACGCGCTGTCCTGCAGCTGGGCAAGCCACGAGGCAAGCGTAGTGGAGTCGATAATCTCCTCCGGATTCATGCGGAACACTTCTTTGTCGCCATGATCGGCGAGGTAGACGACCAGGTTGTCGGCGTCGGCTGCCCAGCTGGTAATGGCCTGCTCCAGGTTCGCCAGCGTCGGGTCTCCGTCTACCTCCGTGGTGGCAGGGTTGCCGTCCAGGTCCAGATTCGGGTCGGGGTGCAGATACTGGATCCGGTCCGCCGTGAAGCCCTGGTAGACCAGCTTGTCGTAGGCGTTGTTGGCGTTGATCTGGGTTGCCTCCCAGAGGAAGTTCTCCGGGTAGTCGCCGCCGCCGGCCACCACAATGGCCTTAGTGTTGGGACTGGCGAATCTCGGATTGAGCACCTGCACCCGGTTGTTGCCCGGTTCGGCAAGGACCAGATCGCCCGCGGAGCTGACCGAGATGCCCGCCACCTCGCCGCCAAAGTCGAACCGTCCCGCCGAGTAACCGGAGGCACCAAGCTGACCGAGCTCCACGCCGTCGGAGCGATAAACGCGGATCAGCGAATCGGAAGACGTAATGCCAAAGCCGAGGTCGATCTCGTTTTCCGTATTGAGCAGAAACAGCCGGCCGTTGTCGTCGATAGCCAGGCCCCGGGGGTTGCCCGGAGGCAAGGTAATCGTCGCGTTGGCAATCAGCGTACCGCCGAGCGTAAAGGCCTGAATCTCCCGAGGCTGAACGCCCGGCTCACAGAGCAGATAGATCAGGTTATTCAGACCCGTTGCCATGCTGGTGGCATTACAGTTGGGAGCCGTCCACGGCCCCTCAAGAACCACGCCGGCGCTGTTGATCACCCAGACCTGGGTACCCACCCCGCCGGTATCGGTGACCACCAGGTCGCCAGCGGCCGTTTCGTCCACCGGGCCCGGCTGCGTGAGACTGCCGGGATCAAACGGATTGGGCGTAATCAGGCTGCCGCCGGCGTCGTAAAGCTCCAGCGCCGCGCCGGTCGAAACGACCACCCGCGTCGGCGAGAAACTCGTGGCATGGATATAGACCCGGGCATTCGCCGGGTCAGCGACGGGCTGCGCGAGCGCCCAGCCGGCCAGAATATCGCCGTTGCGGGCAAAGCGCTGCACCCGGCTCTGTTCCGCCTCCACCACGTACAGGTTGTCGGAGCCATCGCGGCTGACGTCGGAGGGCCGGCGGAAGCGCCCCACCTCATCGCTGGCGGACTGCCAGGCAAAGAGGCGGGTGTCCGTGTTCCCCTCCACGCCGAAGATGCTTGGGCCGTTGGAAATGAACTTGCGGTCCTGCTGACCAAAGTCCAGGGCGCTGAGGGAAGGTCCACCCACGGACGCCACGTTGTTATTGATCTGAAGTGCGCCGGCCGCGTCATACCCGCGAATCACCGCGTCAGCGTCCCCGACGGCAAACAGGATGCCGTTGGAATCCAGCGACAGGTCGTCCGCGTCGGTAGTCACGATCGGAATTCCCGGCGCGTAACCCGGCGGATCGTAGGGAATGATGTTGTCGTTGTTCTGCGGACTGCCAGACGAGCGCAGGGCCACGTATACCCGGCCGGCCTCGGTGACCGCCACGCTGGCCGGCGGGCGGGCGACGCTGATGGTGTCGACAATCAGGCCAAGCTGGTCGGCGGCCCGGATCTCTACGCGCTGGGATATCCCGTCGCTGAGCAACAGGTAAAGCTGACCGTTGAGGTCCACCGCCAGGTCGATGATGTCGTCGACCAGATCAACTTCGGTGAGGAAATCACCGTTCTTGCCGAAGATCTGCAGCCGTGAACCACTGGCGGTGTACACCAGGCCTTCGGGTCCGATGCCAAGCTTCAGCGACAGGAACGAGAACTGACCGGGGTCGGCGCCAAGCTGTCCCCACTGGGTTACCAGCAGGCCGTCTTTGGAAAAGCGCATCACCTTGCCGCGCTCCGCGTCCGCCAGATACACCGTGCCGTCCGGCGCGGTGGCTACATCCTGGATATCGGAGAAGTACCACGGCTGCTGGAGCGCCGGGAAGAACCGCTCAAAGTCGAACTCCGGCGCCAGCTGGTCTTCCACCGTGATGGTGAGCTGCCGCACCACCTGCTGGCCAAAGCCATCACTCACCGTCAGGTTGAGATCAATCGGCGACTGCTGCAGCTGCGTGGTGGTGGCGACGCCGCGGATCAGGCCGGGCTGGCCAAAGTTGCCGATGGTGTAGGCCGTGCTGCCGCTGAGTGAGTACTGGAGCGACTGGCCGTCGCCGTCGGTGAAGAACGGACTCACGTCGATCAGCAGGTCCTCCCCGACCACCGTGGTGTAATCCGGCAGCGGGAACACCTCCGTCGGCGACACGTTGGTCAGGGTGAGGGTGAAGTTGACCGGCGTGCTGCTTAAGCCCCCGGGCACATCGGTGGCCGTGACGTTGACGGAGAACGGCGAGTTGTTGAAGTCCGTGACGGTGGTGGTGCCGGCTGCAATGCCGGTCTGCGAGTTGAGCTGCAGCGAAGCCGGCAGTCCGCTGGCCGAAAACGTCAGCGAGTCGCCGTTCGGATCGGTGAAGTATTCGTTGAAATCGATGGAGACCTCGGTGCCGGCAGGGAAGTCCAGGTTCGGGATCGTTCCGGTCGGCGGCAGGTTGGACGGCTCCACCAGCGTGATCTGGGTGGCAAACGTGTCATTGCGATTGAAGTAGTCCGGGGTGCCTGTGGTACCTGCATTACCTACCGCCATATCGACGGAGAACGGTGCACAGGCTCCCGGCACCGGCACCGTGCCGGTTGCGTCCAGCGTTAGCGTTGTGGGCAGGCTGCCATCAGCGCCAATCGATCCGAGATTGATACTGAATCGACTGATGCCGGCCTGAGGAAAGCTGGTGCTCCAGCCCGCGCCGGCCGAGGCGGCGCTCAGGCTAACGCAGATGCTTGGCGCGTCCACCGTCAACACCGCGTCGTCCGCGGCGCCGTCGCCGGAGTTGGCCGGCGTGATGTTGATGTTGAAGGCTGCGCCGGTTTCCGTCTGGGTCGGCGCGGTGGCGCCAAAAATCTCAAGATCGGGCAGCGCCAGCACGTAAAGGGAGCCGCTCTCCTCGTTCGGCGCGTTGTCGAACGACGCGCCGACCGAAATGGTGCGGTCGCTGAGATCGATACTGCGACCCAGGAAATTGCCCAGGAAGCCGTCGTCGGGTCGGATTGCGGCAATCTCTTTCCAGAAGTCGCCACCGGCGCCGGTTGGATCAAACTCAAACAGGTAGACCGACCCTTCCTGGAAGTTAAGAGCGGAACCGAAGGACGGCGCGCCCAGCGCGAAATAATCCCCATCCAGCGACACGCTCACGCCCATGCTTTGAAACTGCAGGTCCACCGAGGGTGTGCTGATGTCTTGCAGCGTCCAGGTGTCGGGACCGCCGCCGTTGCGATCGAACACAAACACGGTGCCGTTTTCCTGTTCGCCCACGGTGGGTGAGGCGTTGGGAGCGGTAACTACAGCGTGCGTGCTGCTGATGGCCACCGCCCGGCCGAAGCGATCATCGGCCTGCAGCTGCGCCGGCATGAGTTTTATGATCTGCCCCCAGTTGTCCGTACCCCCGGTATCGCGACCAAAAATGTAGGCAGCACCGGTATTGGCTTCCGCCCCATCCGCCGCCTGGTCGGCACCGGCGATGATCAGACTCTCGTCGTCGCTGATATGAATGTCCCGGCCAAGGAATTCAAAAAAGGGATCGGTGCGGGTTTCCGCGATCAGGCCCCAGTTGTTCGCACCTCCTTCATTGCGGTAGTACACAAACAGCCGGCCGTCCTGCTCGCCGGCTACCGGGTCGAAATTGAATGGCAACGCCGTTGCGATCGTGTCGCCCGATACGTCGACGTTGTAGCCAAAAAGCAGCGCCGAGCCGCCATCGAACGGATTGTTGAGGGAATTAATGCTGTCCGGCAGCGTCAGGTACTTCACCAGATTCCAGGATCCAAACTGACGCTCAAACACCGCCACCAGCCCGTCCGACGTGAATCCGGTGGTGGAGTGGACCGACGATGAAACGGCAATCGTAGTGCCGCTCACCGCCACGTCGAAAGCGTAGTTGCTGCGGTCGTTGTACCTCACGCCGTCCAGCTCGGAAATCGGGTTCAGCTTGGTCACAAACTGCCAGGGCGCCGTGGGCCCTGCGCGCTCAAATACGTAGGCGTTGCCGCCGTTAATTGCCAGCGTGTTGGCCTCGCCGTTGCCCCCGACCACCAGCACGTCGCCGTCCTGGTCCATGGAAATACCGAAGCGGTTAAAGAACTCCGTGTCCACAAGGTCCAGCGCCGCAACCTCGCCCCACTGACCGGCGCCGCCCTGATCTTCCCGATGCACGTAGGCGCGGCCGGCGTCGGCATTGGAGTTTGGTCGGTCAAATCCCGGAGCGCCGATCAGCAGCTCACCCCCCGCCAGATTCAGAGCCGTGCCGAAAGCAGTATTGCCGGGGGGGCCGTTGATTTGAGTAATTTCCCCCCAGTTGCCAGCACCGCCCGAGTCCCGGCCGTGCATGCACACCACTCCGTTTCTACCCAGGGCCAGGTAGTCCGGCGATGCGGCAATTGCGGTCGGGGTGTCGCAGGTGCTCGCTATCGTCTGCTGCAGCGAGCCGCCCGGCACGTCATAGCGCCACACGGTGGAGTTAAAGGAGTCGTCAACCCCGAGGATAAAAAGGTCCGAACCGGTCAGCGCGAGGGGCTGCCGGCGAAACCGATCGAATTCGCCGAGGCCCGGCGGGGTCACCGAGACAATTTCGCCCCACTGATCGGCACCGCCGGTGTCCCGCGAGTGCACCGCGGCGCGAAAGGTAAAGCCGTCGTTTTTGATGGCCAGGTTGTTACCATCCAGCAGCACGGTGCCGCCATACCCATCAAAACCGTCCGGCCCGAACTGGCGCAGCCGCAGGCCCCAGTTGCCAGCGCCCCCCAGATCACGCTCGTAGATGTAAAACGCACCAAACTGGAAACCGATATTGGTTTCGTCAAACAGGCTTTGAATCTCGCTCGAGTTGAGCCGCCGGTCGTAGACCCGCAGGTCATCCAGGCGGCCATCATGGTAGTAGCCGATGTTGCCGGCGTTGTCCGTATCCCAGGCACCGATGGCGACCGGGCGGTCGTTGCCGCAAAAGCCGTCCTCGGCGCTCATCACGTTGAAGGGACTGGCCCCGAACTCCACCTCGTCCACGAGGGCCCCATTGACGTAGATCAACGCGTTGTTAAAAACCCGGCTGTAGGTGGCGGCGACGTGGGTCCAGGCGTTGTCGTTAGGTGCGGCGCCGGACAGGCTAGTGGTGATGCCCGGGCCAACAAACTGAAAGCCGGCGGTGCGAGCCGCTTCCGTCGTGACCCGAAACGCATCGACATCCGATCCGGCCGATTGCACCAGCGCGTTGTGACCATCGCCGGATATAGACTCGGTGCTCATCCAAAATGCGATGGTGCATTCATCAGCCCGTTCGCCCAGGGGCCAGCTAGGCAGATTGACGTAGCCTTCAACACCCCGCAGATCGAGCGCGCCGCCACCAATTCGACTTTCCGCCGTGATGCTCGCTGGTGCAACGAGGATGCCGTTAGCGCCGCCCTGCACATCGTTGGCATCGGCGTCGAAAGTGTAATGCGCGACGAGGCCATTGGAGGTTTGTACGCCAATGCCCGGTGCGCCAACCGCGAGCGTATCCCCCGCAAGCGATACGGAATCGCCAAAGGTGGTCTCGTTATTCGCATCTGCCGCCAGTAACTGGTGCGTCTGCTGGGCGTCACAGTAGGCGCTGTCGTCCGGCACAACAGGTTCGGCCGGGCAATTCGGGTCACCGTCCAGCAGCAACTCGACAATAAACACGGACCCGACGTTCTGCCGCCCGATGTCTTGATCCGCCAGCGAATCAGGCAAAATCGGATCGTTCAGATCCAACTGCGGCGCGCCGTAGGCAATGGTGTTACCGCTGACGGCCAGCGTCACGCCGCCGAGCGCGCCGGACTGATTGCGAATATTGTTGGCACCGGGGTGCGAATCGCCGCCAAATATGTCGAGGTTGGTGATATGCCCCCAGGCACCGGGACCGTTCAGATTGCGCTCGAAAATAAACAGATAACCGTAGTCTTCGCCCTGGCGTTGACCGTAGAAAGGGGCCGAAACGACTGCCAGATTGTTGCCAAACGCAACCGCGGTGCCCAGTTGTCCGTCCCGCAGGTCAAACACATCGTTGGTCAGGAGCTTTTGTGAGGGCGTGAGTCGGTCTGCCTCGGCCAGGCCTTTGGCAAGCTCGGTTCGCTGCTTTTCCGGGAGGTCCGCCGCGGCTGCCTGAGCCTGTTCCTCCAGCCCAAGTTCCTTGAGGCAAAGGTACAGATTCTCGCAGTGCCAACCGGGCTCCGTGCGGTTCGGCGCGCTATGGGTCGAACCGGCGGCCATCAGCGCTAACCCCGCCAGCGTGCGAATTGCTGCGTTCATATCCCTGTTTCCCGCAGATAAAGGCCGGGCGAGGCCCGCCTTCCCCACTCCGTAGTTTAGCGCACTGCTCGAACGCATGTTGGCGCTGGGCTTCGAAGAAATTTGCGCCAGAGGAAGAAAAACAGAACTAGCGCGTCGACGCAGCCCAGACCCGTCGGAGCCAAGCGAGCACAAAGATGCGGCACCAAGGTCGTAACCTGCGGGGCGCCAGGTAAGTGGATGACAGGGGAAGGTGGCGACTAGATCTACGCCCCGGCAAGCCGTCCGGTCAGCCGAGCACCGCTGCGACTGTCATCACCAGGTTTCCGGTTGTGCCAGAACTTATTTCAGTCATGGTAAAGGGGCTGTAGGAAATCTGAGTGTCTGCTCGGCATGATTTCTTACGCATCCGGCTTCTGCGAGATAACGTAGATAGATGTTTTTACTAAATATTCGAAAAAATCGATGATTAATATCTGATTTTTTTGTAATAAAAATGGCATTTTTTTGTGAAAATATGCCGATTTGTTTGACCGCAGCGCTCCAATAGGAAGAGGACTTTTGCCTTGCGCGACCATTCCCTGGCTCTACTACTCACGTTTTTCATTCTCCCCTTTGCCCATGCCCAAGCGCCGGACGAACTGAGTCAGTCGGTCGCTGTGGCCGAAAACAGTCTCTGGTTCGAGCGCAATGTCAAGGTGAACTCGGGGCATGTGATCGTGAACGGCGTAGCCACCGGCACCACGCTGTTTCCCGGCGCCGACATGGTGCTGGGTCGTGAAACAGACACGCCGGCTAGCTACTGGGTAGCCGCGGACTCCGTTGGCATCGATATCTACAGCGAGATTGGCAGCGACGTCTACGTCAATACGCTCACCACCCACCCCAATATCACGCTGACCGGCCAGCAGCTGCCCTACACCGCGCCGGTCCTGCCGACGCTGCCGATGTTCCAGTCTTCCACGCCCGGGACTGAAGATATTTACCTCGACGGTGGCAGTTGGAACAAATGGCCGGGCCGCTACGGCGATCTCACCATTGTCGACGGCACGCTGGAGCTCCGCGGCGGCAACTACACCTTTCAGGACATTACCATTGAGTCCAGCGGCAACCTGAAATTCACCGGGCCCGCTGTGGTGCGCGTCAAAGGCCGATTGTGGATGGGCAACTGGTCTGAACTAAACGACCCGACCGGCGCGGGCGTCACGATTTACGTCGAAGGCCAAAACGGCACCGATGGCGCGCTGACTTCCACGCCCGCAGCGGTGGAACTGGGTAACGGGGCCGACGTGGAAGCCACCATCTTTGCGCCGAATGGCACGATCAGCTCGGACGGCAATGTCGATGGCGCCCTGATTGCTCGCGACGTCTACATCGATTCGCACTCCAGTCTAACGCTGGCCAGCACCTTCAGCGCAGCCGACGTGGTTCCCATTGCCGACGGCCGCGACCTCCTGGCCCGCCAAGACGCGCTCCTCACGTTTGACCTTGAGGCCAGCGGTCCGACTGGTACCCAGCTCACGTTCCAGGTGGCGACGTCGCCGGCCAACGGAACGCTCAATTTTGTGCAGACCCTGGATAACTACACGGCCTCGTTTACCTACCAGCCTGACCCCGGGTATGTGGGCAGCGACAGCTTTGCGTTTGAGGTGGTAGCCGGTGGCGCCACCTCGCTGCCGGCGCAGGTGGATATTCGGGTGCAGCCGAGCGTCGACATGGAATTTGAAAAAACCGTTGCCTTGGCCACCAACAGCCTTGAGTTCAAGCGGGAGGTTTACGTTAAGTCGGGACACGTCATCGTCAATGAGCCAGCCAACGGACCATCGCTGATCGACGGCTTCGACCTTTTTATGGGCCGCGGCTCTGACTTTCCGGACAGCTTCGCAGTGAAGGGTGACCGGGTCTTCGCCGCCTTTTACGGGACGTATGACGCTGATATTGAATCTCGGACGCTGACGGGCCAGGGGCAGGTCTACCAATCGACACATTCTGGACTGCGTGTTCGCGGCGCCCCGTGGCCAGTGTTTGCCA
The DNA here is from genome assembly GCA_039195135.1 of Pseudomonadota bacterium. Taxonomy (GTDB): domain Bacteria; phylum Pseudomonadota; class Gammaproteobacteria; order Xanthomonadales; family SZUA-38; genus JANQOZ01. The sequence goes on from JBCCVP010000051.1 coordinate 28,145, forward strand.
CGTTACCGCCGTTTGAGACGGGAACACCGGGCACCCAGGTGGTGGACGTGGACGCCGCCAACGGCAGCCAGGTCATCGTCGCCGGCGACTTTGACACCATTACCGTCGGCGATTCAGCTTCGCTGGAATTTGGCCCCGGGATTTACAACCTCAACTCATTCACCGTCGGCCCCCAATCGCGGGTCAAGTTTGATGGTCAAGTCACGCTGCGCATCGCGGACCGAATGATGGTGGCCAACAACGCCCGACTTGAGCCCAAAGCCGCAGACGGAAACCCGTCAGAAATCATCATCTACGTGGCGGGCAGCAACGGCGGAGCCGGCGGCATCGCCGATACACCGGCCGCACTGGATTCCGGCAATTACAGCCACATCCGCGCCAACCTCTACGTGCCCAACGGCACCATCCGCAGCGACGCAACGCGCTTTGAGGGCGCGATGATCGCCCGGGATATTCAGCTCGGCCAGGGTGCAACCCTGACCCTCGACAATGGATTTATCGACGGCACCGGGGGGGTTGGCCCCTTTGCCGATCCGCAGACGATCAGTCTCGATGAGGATACCTCCGCAACCGTGACGCTAACCGGCTCGGGCGGCCAGGGCGCACTGAGTTTTTCTGTTTCCGTGGCGCCCATGTACGGGCAGCTATCGGGCACTGCGCCCAACCTGACGTACACGCCGAACGCGGATTTCAACGGCACCGACAACTTCGTGTTTGTCGCTGATGACGGCACCAATCAGTCCAGCCCCGCCGTGGTTACGCTGGAAGTGCTGCCGGTGGCTGACGCGCCGGTCGCCTTCGACGGATCCGGCACAACGGATTTCGACCAACCGCTGGATCTGACCGTTTCCGCCAGCGACGGGGACGGCGACACCCTCACCTACAGCGTGACCACCCCGCCCGCCAGCGGTACGCTCAACGGCACGGGCCCCAACTACACCTATACGCCAAACGCCGGGTTCAGCGGCACCGACAGTTTTGTGTTTGAGGCCAGCGACGGAACCCTCATCTCTAACGCGGCCACGTTCACCATCACAGTGGTGTCCACCACCCAACCGCCAATAGCCAGCGATGGCACGGTAACGCTGGACGAAGATTCAAGCGCCGCCTTTGTGCTGAACGCCAGCGACCCCAACAACGATCCGCTGACGTACACCATCCTGACGGCCCCGACCCAGGGTCTACTCACGGGCACGGAACCCAACCTGACCTATACCCCGTCCGCCAACTTCAACGGCACCGATACGCTCACATTTTCCGTCAACGACGGGACGGCTGACTCCAACGTGGCCACCGTCACCTTCACGGTGAATCCGGTTAACGATCCGCCGGTGGCCAACAGCGACTCGATTGGCCTCGACGAAGATACGTCCGCCAATATCGTAATCTCGGCCTCGGACATTGATGGCGACACGCTGTCTTACCAAGTGATTACCTCACCGGCCCAGGGCACACTGTCGGGTATCGGGCCAAACTACACCTACACGCCGGCCGCCAATTTCAACGGCGCCGATAGCTTTACCGTAGTGGCCAACGATGGCTCAGTGGATTCAAACCTTGCCACCGTGACGCTAGCCGTGAGCCCGGTTAATGATGAGCCGGTAGCTAACGGCGGTGCAGTCTCCGTCAACGAAGACGACGCGGTACCCGTTACCCTCACCGGAAGTGATGTCGACGGCGACGCCCTCTCATTTGAGGTTATTCGGTCGCCCGTGAACGGTTCCCTCACCGGAACGGCGCCCAACCTCACCTACGCACCTGCACCCGATTTCAACGGGACAGATTCGTTCGATTTTCGCGCAGCAGATGGCACCACCGTTTCAGGCAATGCCACCTTCACCATTACCGTCAATCCCGTCAACGACGCACCCACAGCCCTGCCACAAACGCTCAACGCTATCGCGGGCGAAGCGCTGAACGTTACCCTGGCCGGCCAGGACATCGACAGCACCACGCTGAGCTTTACGGTGACCCAAGGGCCGACCAATGGCACCTTGTCCGGCAGCGGCGCCAATCAGGTATACACCGCGAACCTTGGCTTTTCTGGCTCGGATCAGTTTTCTTTTGTTGCTAATGATGGCGCGCTCGATTCAAGCCCCGCCGTCGTCACCATCACCGTGCAGCCAGGCAACCAGGCGCCGACTGTCGATCCGATCGCTGATGCGGTAGTGGCGGCCGGCC
>JBCCVP010000052.1:0-30319 GCA_039195135.1 Pseudomonadota bacterium
ACAGGTAGAGCCACCAGCGGGGGAGCGGGTTGTTGCTCTCTTTCACCCCGTCCCACACGTGGCCGGTCGTATTGTCTCCGGCCTCCGCCACATCGCCCTGGCGTGAACTCCACACGATCAGCCAGACACAGCCGATGATGTTCAGCACGGTGAATACGGCGATGAACCAGTGCCAGCCTGAGTCAAAGCTCATGAGTCGCTCCCGTTGCTATCGTCGAGCGGCAGTCGCGCTGCTTCGTCAAAATCGGAGCGGCGGCGGCGACTGTAGGCCCACACCACCACGCCGCAGAAGGCGATCAGCATCAGTGCGGTAATCAGTCCGCGAAGCAAACCCAGATCCATTATTGCTGCCCTCCTGCCGCATTGGCCTGGCGCAGCGCTGCGCCGCGGCCGATGTTGGTGCCCAGACCCTGCAGGTGGGCAATCAGCGCCTGCATCTCGGTGACGCCTTCCAGCGCCTGGGGCGCCGCGGCGATCGCCTCATCGGTGTAGGGATGGCCCAGCATCTTCAGCACCTTCATACGTTGGCTGATCACCTCGCCGTCGACCACGCGTTCCGCCAGCCAGGGATAACCCGGCATGTTGGATTCCGGTACCACGTCCCGCGGATTGACCAGGTGCACCTCATGCCACAGGTCGCTGTAGCGGCCGCCGACCCGGGCCAGGTCCGGCCCGGTGCGCTTGGAGCCCCACTGGAAGGGCCGGTCGTACACCGACTCGCCCGCCAGGGAATAGTGACCGTAGCGTTCGGTCTCGCTGCGGAACGGGCGGATCTGCTGTGAATGGCACACGTAGCAGCCCTCGCGCACGTAGATGTCGCGGCCCGCCAGCTGAATCGGCGAATACGGCTCGATGCCCTCCGCCGGCTCTATCACCTGGGTCTGGGCAGCCAGCGGCACAATTTCCACCAGGCCGGCGATGCTGATCACGATGATGATCAGGACGCCCATCAGGCCAACATGTTTTTCAATCGTTTCGTGCTTCATGCTGCTGCCTCCGCTGCGCCGACGCTGATCACCGGGCTTTCTTCCTTGCCCGCGCCGCGCACGGTGCGCCAGACGTTGTAGGCCATGATGAACATGCCGAGCAGCACCAGCAGTCCGCCCAGCAGGCGCATCAGGTAATAGGGATACGTGGCGATGAGCGATTCGATAAACGTGTAGGTCAGCGTTCCGTCGGCGTTGGTGGCGCGCCACATCAGCCCCTGGGAGATGCCGGCGATCCACATAGCGACCGTGTACAGCACGATGCCGATCGTCGTCGTCCAGAAGTGCACGTTGATCAGGGGCACGCTGTACATCCCGTCGCGCTGGAAGACGCGGGGAATCAGACAGTAGAGGGAACCCACGGTCATCATCGCCACCCAGCCCAGGGCCCCGGAGTGCACGTGGCCGATGGTCCAGTCCGTGTAGTGGGACAGGGCGTTGACCGTCTTGATCGACATCATCGGGCCTTCGAAGGTGGACATGCCGTAGAAGGACAGGGACACGATCATGAACTTGAGCACCGGGTCCGAGCGCAGCTTATGCCAGGCCCCACTGAGGGTCATGATGCCGTTGATCATGCCGCCCCAGCTGGGGGCCAGCAGCACCAGCGAGAACACCATGCCCAGGGACTGGGCCCAGTCCGGCACCGAGGTGTAATGCAGGTGATGGGGGCCGGCCCACATGTAGATGGAGATCAGGGCCCAGAAGTGCACCACCGACAGGCGATAGGAGTAGACCGGCCGGTTGGCCTGCTTGGGCACGTAGTAGTACATCATGCCCAGGAAGCCGGCGGTCAGGAAGAAGCCCACCGCGTTGTGGCCGTACCACCACTGCACCATGGCGTCGATAGCGCCGGAATAGATGGGATAGGAGTGGGTCAGGCTCGTGGGGATGGCCAGGCTGTTGACGATGTGCAGCACGGCCACGGTGAGAATGAACGCCCCGTAGAACCAGTTAGCCACGTAGATGTGTTTGATCTGGCGCTTCGCGATGGTGCCGAAAAACACAATCGCGTAGGCCACCCAGACGACGGCGATCAGCACATCGATGGGCCAGATCAGCTCGGCATATTCTTTACTCTGGGTCAGCCCCAGCGGCAGCGTGATCGCCGCCAGCAGAATCACCAGCTGCCAGCCCCAGAAAACGAAGCTCGCCAGGCCGTCGGAAAACAGCCGCGTGTGGCAGGTACGCTGCACCACGTGGAACGACGTCGCAATCAGCGCCGTACCGCCGAAGGCAAAGATCACCGCGTTGGTGTGCAGAGGCCTGAGCCGTGAGTAGGTCAGCCAGGGGATGTCGAAATTCAGCGCCGGCCAGTACAGCTGGGCGGCGATGATCACGCCGACAAGCATCCCGACTATTCCCCACACGATGGTCATGATGGCGCCCCGGCGGACGATGAGGTCGTTATAGGTGGTTTGCGTCGTCATGGGCGGTATTGTCCGGACCCCGCGCGCGACGCCCATACGGAAAGCCCGAAACGACTTTAGGAAAGTACGTAGCTGGGTTTGACCCAGCCCGCATTGCTCCCGCCGTAAACGCCAATTCGATGCGACCTTTTTCGCTTGAGTCCAAGAGGGGGGTCTTGTATGGTTGCGCGTCCGCGGAGAGGTGCCGGAGTGGTCGAACGGGCTCGCCTGGAAAGCGAGTGTGCGGGCAACCGTACCGAGGGTTCGAATCCCTCCCTCTCCGCCAGTCTTTTACCCGCCGTCGCGAGCCTCACCAGCGAGCGGCTCCTCACCTTCTGCTAAACCCCACCGTCCACTCAAAGACCGAAGGTGTCTGAATACTCCGGCGTCTGCTGCAACCGGCGCACCAGCAGCCCGCTAAAGGCCTGGCGGCCGAAGCCCGACAGGTGCCCGGCGTCCATAAAGAAACGGGGGTTTTGCCCGTCGAACCCTTCCGCACCGTCCACGTAGCGGTAACCGGCGTCCTCAATTCGGCCCCGGAGCGCCTGCTTGGCAGCTCGGAACTTCGGGTTTTGCTCGGTCCGCGTGGGCATCGGTGACTCATAAAAGACCACGGTGACCTTGTGTTCCTTCAGCAGCGCAAAAATGGCCGCCAGCGCGTCCAGCTGCAGCGGATGACCACCGGCCGGCAGCGTCGGCGGCGGCCGAACGCGACCAAACTGCGCCGGGGTCATGTGGTGGGCCTGGGGCGTGACGTGGGTTCCGCGATAAAAGGCACGGTCGATCTGAGGACGGGTCAGGGGGCTGGCCAGCACGTCGGCAGATTTACTGGAAATGACCATTTCATAAAGCCCTTTGGCGTCGACGCCGGTGCTTTGCAGGGTGCTGATGAGTTCGCGCTTGAGCGCCGGGGGAGCACTGAGATACAGGTTCTTGTCCTGAAACCGGGGGGCTGCCGAGGCGGTCGCCACGTAGCTTTCCAGCAGCAGCAGGTCGGGCAGGGCGTTTCGGGCGGCGAGAAATTCCAGTACCGGCCGCATCAGGTAGAAGTCCATCCCGTTATAGGCCAGGGCAAACGCGGATTGCCCCGTTTCCTGCTCCAGCAGCCGCACGTCGATGCTGAGGCGCGTGTGGGAGGAACCCAGCAGGAGCAGCTCCGGCGGGTTGCGAAGCGGTGTGTGAAACCCGACCGAGGGGGAGACCGTGTGATGCGAATAGCCAAATTTTGCTGCCGCCAGCCCCGCAAATGTGCCGGCGCACAGCACAATCCATAGCCCCACTTTGAAAATCAATCCGCCCTCCTAAAACTGAAAGTAGATGAACGCCTGCGAGTCAAAACGCCCAAAAAACAAAATGATATTGAGCAGCACAATCAGGCATAGGCCGCGAAACACGCCGGATTGCTGCCACCGCTCCATCACGGCGGGATAGCGGGTCTCCTGGATCACGTGCACGGCCTCCATCATGCCAATGAACACAACGACGGTGACAAACGCCGCCGCGGCCGAATAGTCGCCGGTAAACGGCAGTATCAGGCTGGCCAGGTAATCGGCACTGAACTCGGGTAGCTCCGCCAGGTGAGTCAGGATGTACCACCCCCGGCTGAGGGAATCGGCGCGAAAGAAGATCCAGGCGAGCACCACGAGATGGAAGGTGAGAAAGATCTTTACACCCCGTCCAAATGGCCCGCCCGGTGACCGGGAGTTGCGCCAGCGGTCCCAGCCACGGGTGAGGACCACGCCGACACCGTGGATCAGCCCCCAGACGATAAAGGTCCAATTGGCCCCGTGCCACACGCCGCTGATGGCAAAGACCACGGTCAGATTCATCCAGCACCTGAGTTCGCCGCGGCGGCTGCCCCCCAGGGGGATGTACAGATAGTCCCGAAACCAGGTCGACAGGGAGATGTGCCAGCGGGTCCAGAACTCGCGGAGGTTGGCGCTGAAGTAGGGCCGGCGGAAGTTGTCCCGCAGCTGATACCCCAGGATTCGCGCTGTGCCGATGGCAATGGCGGAGTAGCCGGCAAAGTCGCCGAAAATCTGAAATGCAAACAGGTAGGTGGCCAGCAGCAGGTGGCCGCCGGAAAACGCCTGGGGCGCGCCGTAGATGCGATCGATGTAGGGAGCGAGCTGATCAGCAATCACCAGCTTTAGAAAAAACCCCCACAGGATCAGCGTGAAACCCTTTTCCACCGCGGACCAGTCAAACTCAGTGGGCTTAAGAAACTGCGGCAGCAGGCGGGTGGAGCGCTCAATCGGCCCGGCAACGAGCTGGGGAAAAAACGACACGTAGAGGGCAAAGCTCAGCAGGCTGCGTTCCGGTGTCCGGTCACCGCGATAGACGTCGATGGTGTAGCTGAGAGTCTGAAAGGTATAAAAGGAAATGCCCACCGGGAGCAGCAGGTCGAGGCTTCGGATATGCTGGCCGGCGCCGTAGAGGGCAAACAGCTCGTTCAATGACCCGGCGACAAAGTTGAAGTATTTGAAAACGAACAGCAAGCCGAGATTTACCGTCAGGCTGAGCAGCAGCCAGGCCCGGCGCCGGCGCCGGTCTCCGGCGGCACCCATGGCAAGGCCGGCGGCATAGTCCACCAGGGTGGAGGTCAGGATCAGCAGGGCATATTCCACTTTCCAGCTGGCGTAGAAGTAGTAGCTTGCCAGCAGCAGCAGCCACAGCCGGCCGCGGTGGGGCAGGGCAAAGTAAACCGCCACCACCAGGGAATAAAAGGCTAGAAACTCGAGCGAGTTAAAGAGCATGCGGCGGGATGCTGCACCGTGAGGACAAACGGCGCGAGTCTATCATCGAGGAACGACGGGATGCGCCCGATGAGGAGGGAGATCACCATGACGGAAACCGGAGGATGCTTTTGCGGCGCGGTGCGCTACCGCCTGAACGCAGCGCCGACACACACGACGAACTGCCACTGCCGCATGTGCCAGCAAACCAGTGGCGCCCCCTACGTCACCTGGACCAGCGTGCCCCGCTCCGCGTTTGAGCTCCTGAGCGGTGCGCCGCGGACGTTTAAATCCTCTTCCTTCGCCGAGCGCTGGTTTTGCGGGCAGTGTGGTACGCCGCTGGTGTTTCTTTCGGACCGGCATCCGCAGGAGCTGGACGTGACCGTAGCCTCCCTCGACCGGCCGGATCGCCACGCACCACAGCGCGAAATCCACGGCGAAAGTCAGCTGCCGTGGGTAAAAAGCGATCTTGCCGCCGAGCCCTAATCCAGCTTGGCGCTCGATTCCCGCTGGAGCTGCCTAAGCCGCTCGCGCAGCTGCGCAAAGGTATGCCGCGGCACCCTGCGCAGCGGCATCGTCAGCGGCCGGGACCGTTTGCCGCTGATCAGACCCAGCAGAGCCGCCTGGCTGGCGCGTTCGCCTTCGGTGTTGAGTACGCTTGCCAGCAGCACCACGTCGGGGTCTGACAGCATGTTGCCGGCCGCATCGGTATCGAATACCACCCCCAGCGCCTTGTCGTCGGTGGGCTGGAACCGCACCACGCCCCGGGTGCCGTCCGGCAACTCCTGCACGCCGACAAAGGCGTTTTCGTCCGAATCGAAATAGGCAAATCCCGGTGCCCCGTCACTGTCCAGGGTGGTGAAGGTGCGGGCCGGCGTTGTGCCGTCCTCCAGCACCGACGGCGCCTCATCAAAGATCACCGTGTCGGCGTCGGTCTCCTCCGTCCCGATCTCCGCAACCGACCAGATACCGTGGAGAAAGTCCGCATCGTCCGCAAAGTTGAAATTGAAAGGTTCCAGATTGCGCGTGTCGCCGTTGGCGTCCACGATGCCCCGCAGGCGCCCCTCCACCCACCGGAATTCTGCCGAAAAAGGACCCAGCGCAGTCGTGTTGGTGCGGTCCCGGGTGAGCGACAGGGTGCCGCTGCAGCTCGTCACCACGCTGTCCAGGCTGACGGCTGAGTACGTGAGCTCGCACGTGGCGGTGCGGAAGGTGGGGGAGCCATCACTTTCGTAGGTGTACCAGGTGAAAAACGCAATATCGTTCTGCGATTCGATGGCCCAGCCCTCACCGTCGAAGCTCCGATCCCAGAAAGTCCCTTCGATGGTGGCGCTCGCCGCGCCAAACGTCAGGGTCAATAGCGTCGCTGTCCAGATTCTCATCGCGTCGGCCTCCCTCAGGTTTTTTTTGCTGGCCTGATACTACGCTGATTGGTGCCGGGCTGATAACCGCTGCGCGGTCGCGTCGGGGGCTAACGAACCTTTGTCACAGGCGTATGGTCAGGCCGTCAGCGAGCGTGTGGCGGTAGCCCCGCCAGGCCGGAATGGCCGCGATGAGCATGGCGGCCCCGGTAACAACGCCAATCACCGCCAGGTCGAAGGTGCCGGGACCGCCGGCGCTGAGGTTGATGCCGGTCATGTTCAGCACCACGTCCCGCGCCCCCAGCATGCCCAAATGCACCCCCAGGACGCCGGTCACCGCCGCGACCAGCGCGATGAGGCCCGCTTCAAAAATCATCAGAGCGGCGATGAGCCCGGGCCCGGCCCCCACCGATCGCAGCACCGCCATCTCCCGCCGGCGTTCCGCCATGGCCGTCAGCAGAGTGGTCATCAGACCGATCAGCCCCGCCAGCACCACAAAGGCGCTCACCACCAGCAGGGCCAGTTCCGCGTTACCCACGAGGCCCCAGAGCTCCTGCAGGGTGACGCCGGGAATAATCGCCAGCAGGGGCTCATCGGGGAACTGGTTCACGAGGCGCTGAAAGCCGAACAGCTCCAGGCGGGAGTTGAGGCCGAGGATAAACGCCGTAATATTTTCCGTTTCCAGTCCGTACGCCGCCGCCTCGCTGATGGCGATGGACCCGCCCTCCGGCGGATCGGATTCGCTATGGATCGCCTCGATGCCCGGGAGCGAGATGTGCACCGTGCGGTCCACCGGCGTGCCGGTGCGCTTGAGTATCCCGCTGACCTGAAACGGCCAGTTGTCGTGGTCGGTAAAGCTGGTGGCACCGATGCCGTGGGACACCACAATCGGATCGCCAACCTGGTAGCCCAGCGTCTGCGCCACGTCGAAGCCCAAAATGGCGTCGGTCACCAGCTTGAAAGGTTCACCGGCCGCCAGCGCCAGGGGCTGGTCGTTGCCGTAGCGGTAGTGAGCCAGATAGCTGTCGTCAGTGCCCATCACCCGGTAGCCCCGGTGCGAGTCGCCAAGGGAGATGGGAATGGCCCAGGCCACCTCCGGCCGGGCGATAACCCGCTGGTAGCTGGTGTAGGCCACGTTGTTGGTGGCGTTGCCGATGCGGAAAACCGAGTAAAGCAGCAGATTGATGGGCCCGGACCGCGCCCCGACAATCAGTTCGGCACCGGAGATGGTCTGGGTAAAGCTGGCGCGGGCCTCGGAGCGGACGCGGTTGACTCCCACCAGCAGCGCTACGCTCACCGCGATAGAGAGGGCCGTCAGCAGCGCTGTCGCGCGGCGGTTGGCCAGACTGCGCGCGGCAAGCTGGAGGCCGGTGAGCCAGTTACTCATGATCAACACTCGCCCGGTTGATGTCGGACAGCGACAGGGAGACGTCAAATTCCGGGGCTAGCCCGGGATCATGACTGACAAACAGCACCGAGGTCCCGGCCCGGGATGATTCTTCGAGCAGCAGCTCGACAAACCGTTGACGGGCCCGGGCATCGAGGGCGGAGGTAGGCTCGTCCGCCACCACCAGCGCCGGCGCGCCGATCAGCGCCCGCGCCACCGCGACGCGCTGCTGCTGCCCCACGCTGAGCTGGGTGACCGGCCGGGCGTAATAGGCTGCGGGTAAACCAAGGCGATCGAGCAGGTCCGTCGCCCGGGCCTTGAGCGACTTGCCGTCCTCGGTGGCGGACGCCAGCCGGGCTGTTGAAAAACGGCAGGGCAGCGTCACGTTGTCCAGCAGCGACAGATAAGGCAGCAGGTTGAACAGCTGAAAGACGAAACCCACGTGGTTGGCCCGAAAGCGGTCCCGGGCGGTGGCGCTGAGCTCGTCCAGCGCCTGGCCCAGCACCTCAACCCGCCCGGAATCGGCTTTGAGGATGCCGCCGATCAGGCCAAGAAGCGTGCTTTTTCCGCTGCCGCTGGGGCCTTCGAGAAAGGCACTTTGCCCCCGCGGCAGCGCAAACTCCTGAATGTCGATGATGGTTGGCCCTTTCGGATAGGCAAACTGGACTTCCGAAAGAGCAATGGCTGCGCTGGCAGTCACAACATAGGGCTGAGATCGACCTGAGGTGACTGAGCGGTCATTTCGGCGGCGACGGCGCTGGTTGGTCCGATCGCCTCAACCTTGATGTACTCAAGCGGCGCAAAGCGCTCAAAGGCGTCCGTGCTGATGGCCGTGAGCGCTAACGGCTCCGAACACTGCCAGCTGACCTGGTGCACCAGCTCGTAGTGCTCCGAGGCCCTCTCAGCGTCTTCGTCATGCTCGTGCCCATCGTGATCATCGTGATGATCGTCGTGGTCGTCGTGATCGTCGTGATCGTCGTGATCGTCGCCGTGTTCGGCGTGATCGTCCGCCGACGCCGCCATCGCCGCGCTGGCGATCAAAAAGTCCGGCCCGTCAATTTTCTGCTCAGCAACTTCGCAGCCGTCCCCCAGGCGCCAGATCGCCGCCGCGTCGTCAAAGGCGGTCCGCAGTGCCCGCACCGCGTCACGCTCCGCATCGGATCGGGGTGGACGCTCAAAGCCGATCAGGCTGGCCAGGGGCGCTTCAAAGCGCAGCTCAAGGCGCTGGCCGTCTAAAGCGAGCTGCAGGTTGGCACCGCCGTGCTGGTGCGCGCCAGCGGCCCATACGGAGGTTACCGCAGAAGCCACGGTGAGAGCCGTTCCGGTAAGTAATTTCAGGGTCATATCGGGTTTCCGCAGCGTTCAGAATCGAGCCGTAAGTGTGCATCCTACCTGACGCCGCCGCCTGCCCCAAAAGGGACAGATCCGTGGCCTTTTGGCGGCCCCCTTGGCACAATAGCGGCCCCCCGTCAGCCTTCATCCCATGACCTATCAGGTACTTGCCCGGAAGTGGCGCCCCAAGACCTTTGACGAGCTGGTCGGCCAGGAGCACGTGGTGCGTGCGCTGGTCAATGCGCTGGACACCGACCGGGTACACCATGCGTTCCTGTTTACCGGAACCCGGGGGGTTGGCAAAACCACCCTGGCGCGGATTTTTGCCAAGTCCCTGAACTGCGAGACGGGAGTCAGTTCAACGCCCTGTGGCGCCTGCGGCGCGTGTACGGAGATTGATGCGGGCCGCTTTTTTGACCTGATCGAGGTGGACGCCGCCTCCCGCACCAAAGTGGACGACACGCGGGAACTGCTGGAAAACGTCCAGTACGCACCCACCCGGGGGCGCTACAAGGTGTATCTGATTGACGAAGTGCACATGCTCTCGGAAAGCAGCTTCAACGCGCTGCTGAAGACGCTGGAAGAGCCGCCGCCTCACGTGAAGTTTCTGCTGGCGACCACCGACCCGCAGAAGATACCGGTAACGGTGCTGTCGCGCTGCCTGCAGTTCAATCTGAAGCGCCTCACGGCTACCCAGATTGAGGACTACCTCAAAATGCTGGCGGAAATGGAATCTTTCGAGGCCGAGGCAGAGGGCCTCAAGATGCTGGCGACCGCCGCGGACGGCAGCATGCGCGACGGGCTGAGCTTGCTGGACCAGGCCCTGGCTCACGGCGGCGGCGGGGTGGTCGCTGAAGAGGTGCGGGCGATGCTGGGAACCGTTCAGGGTCGCCAGCTCGCGGCGCTGATGGAAGCGCTGGGGCAGGCGGACGGAGCGGCCGCCTGGGCGGCGGCCGCGGATATGACCGCCCACGCCCCCAACTTCGACCGGGTGCTGGCGGAAATGGCTCAGCTGCTGCATCGGGCCGCGCTGCTGCAGCTGGTACCCGGCGCCGCTGACGACCACGCGACGGTGCAGTCGCTGGCCCGGTCGCTCACGCCGGAAGACATCCAGCTTTACTACGAAATTGTGCTCCGCGGCCGGCGGGACCTGGATCTGGCCCCCGACGCGGCGGTGGGATTTGAAATGACCCTGCTGCGGCTGCTGGCATTTGCGCCGGGCGAAGCAACCGGCGGCGGCGCCGACGACAACCAGAACAAGACCGGGGGCGCCGCGGCTGGAGCCGGCGGCACCGCTGCGGCCAGCGGCGGGTCGGCGGCCGCGGAGGCCGCGCCGCCCGAACCTGCTGCTGCGCCGGCAACCCCCGTTCAAGACCACGAACCAGTTTCCCCGGCAGTGGACTCGGCTGCCGCCAAGGTCGTGCAGGCGGCGCCGGCCGCGCCGCCCGCCGAGGTGCTGCCGGAGCCCAGCCCCCGGGTGGAACACGCCCCCGCCATAGAGGCACCGGCGCCGACGCCACCGCCGCCCGCAGCCGCCCGCGCGGAAATGCCGCCCGCCGCGGCCCCCGCGGCGACCGCGGAGGAAGGCCCAAATCCCGGACCGGCTGAATCCTGGGAGGGCATGATCGCCAGCCTGGGCCTGCGCGGCTCCGCCGGCGAGCTGGCCCGGAACAGCGTGCTGACCCGGCTGGGGGAGGGGCGCTACGAACTCACCCTGGACCGGCAGCTGGAGCATCTGCATACGGAGCAGGCGGAAACCCGTATCCGGGATGCGCTGGGGCGTTTCTTCGGTCGGGATATGAAACTGTCTTTTGTTGTCGGTGAGCTTAAGGCGGAGACGCCGGCGGAGCGCCAGTCCCAGGCGGCGGATGAGCGCCAAGCCCACGCGCAGGCGGCGATCGAGGCGGACCCGCTTGTGGAGGACCTGCGGCGGCAGCTTGGGGCGGAGATTGTTCCCGGCTCGGTGCAGCCCCGGGACGCCTGAGCGGTTTTCCGTTCGTCCCACGGGTCCGGGCACAGTAGAATCTCAAGTCGAACCATTAACTGGCGACCGGAATTGTCATGAAAGGACCGCTGGCCGGCCTGCTGCAGCAGGCCCAGAAAATGAAAGAGCAGATGGAGCGCTCGCAGGAAGAACTGGCGTCCCGGGAAGTCACCGGCAGTTCCGGCGGCGGCCTGGTGGAGGTTGTGATGACGGGCCGCCACGAGGTTCGGCGCGTCAATATCGATCTGAAAAGTGTCGGTGATGACGCGGACATGCTCGGTGATCTCGTGGCCGCGGCGGTTAACGATGCCGTCAACAAAGTGGCGGCGCTCCAGCAAGAGCAGATGGGCGATCTGGCCGGCGGCATGCAGCTGCCCCCGGGCTTCAAGCTGCCCTTCTGATTTTGGCCTCAAGTCCGCTCCTTCAGCAGCTTATCGAGGCGCTGCGGTGCCTGCCTGGCGTGGGCCCGAAGAGTGCTCAGCGGATGGCCTTTCACCTGCTCGAGTCCGACCGAGAGGGGGCCCTTCGCCTCGGCGCGGTGCTGGAAGAGGCGGTGCAGCGCATCGGGCGCTGCGAACGCTGCCGCACGTTCAGCGAAACCCCAATCTGCGCCACGTGTGCCGACCCCAGTCGAGACCAGGGGCTGATTTGCGCGGTGGAAAACCCGATCGATGCCGAAGCGCTCGAGCAGGCCACCGGCTACCGCGGTAACTACTTTGTGCTGATGGGGCGTCTGTCGCCGCTTGACGGCATCGGGCCGGAAGATCTGGCTCTGGATCAGCTCGATCACCGACTGGCGGAGGAGTCGGTGCGGGAGCTGATTATCGCTACCAATCCCTCCGTGGAAGGGGAAGCCACTGCCCAGTACCTGAGCGCTATGGCCCGGCGCCGGGGCGTGACCGCCACCCGGATCGCCCACGGGGTTCCGTTGGGCGGCGAGCTTGAGTTCACCGACGCATCAACCCTGGCCCACGCTTTTGCCGGGCGCCGTAGTCTGGCGGAGGGCAGCTCCTGAGGAATCGCCATGTCTGACACCCTGTTTATCGACATCATCGAACGCCGAATTCCCGCCGACATCGTCTACGAGACGGACGCGGTGCTGGGCTTTCGCGACATCAATCCCCAGGCGCCACACCATGTGTTGTTTGTGCCCAAAAACCGCATCCCCACCATCAATGACGTGACCGTGGACGACGCGGCCACCGTGGGACTGCTGTTTGTGGCGGCGGCGGAGTATGCCCGCGAGCAGGGGGTGGCGGAGGAGGGCTATCGCGTGGTGATGAACTGTAATGAGCGGGCGGGACAGACCGTCTTTCACATCCATCTTCACTTTCTGGCGGGCCGCGACCTCACCTGGCCGCCCGGCTGACAGCAACTATCCATCCGCGCCGCGGGAGAACCCACCTATGCACAGCTTACGCACTACGATCCTCACCCCAGTCATCACCTCGGTCATTCTGGCCCTTGGCGCCTGCACCGGCGGCGAAACGCCACCGCCGGCGGCCGACGCCGAGCCTCCCGCAGCGACAGAAGCAGCGGCGGCGAAAAGCGCAACGGGTCGCTGGCAGCTCACCGACATCAACGGCACGGCGCCGCTGGCGGACGCGGAGTCCTGGCTGGAGATTGACCTTGCGGCCGGGCAGCTCAGCGGGAGCGCCGGCTGCAACAACTTCACCGGAGGCTTCGACAGCTCCACCGACGCGCTGTCCCTGGGCCCCCTGGCCATGACCAAGAAGATGTGCGAGGGCCCGCTGATGGACCAGGAGACGAAGGTCCTTGAAGTGCTAACGGCCGTCAGCGCGATGAGCGTTGACGCGGACGGATTGCTCGAGCTGCGGGGAACCGCCGGTCAGCTCAAGGCAAAGCGAGCGCCCGCGCCTTAGGCTGCGGCGAGCAAAGACAGGACAGTCCGGGAGAATTGATGGAACTCAAAGGCTCAAAAACCGAAGCCAACCTCAAGGACGCGTTTGCCCGGGAATCCCAGGCCAATCGCCGCTATTTATATTTTGCCCAGAAAGCCGAGCAGGAAGGGCACGACAAGGTGGCGGCCATCTTCCGGTCCACAGCGGAGGGAGAGACCGGTCACGCCCACGGCCTGCTGGAGTATCTGGAGGCCTGCGGAGACCCGGTAACGGGCGAGCCGATCGGCAGCACCATCGACAATTTAAAGGCCGCCATCGTCAGCGAGAACGATGACCATGCCAAGACCTATCCGGCCATGGCGCGGGCCGCTCGCGATGAAGGTTTTGACGAAATTGCCGACTGGTTTGAGACGCTGGCCAAGGCGGAGCGCTCCCAGGCCAGCCGCCTGCAGAAGGCGCTGGATGACCTCGACTAGCGCCTGAAGGCCGCGGCGGCGCTGGCGGTCTAGGGTTTGCGGTCCGGGTTCTCCGGGGCCGCCTCGTCGCCGTCCACCGGCTCCTCCGAAGCGTCGTCGGCTGACGCGTCCGCCGTCTCGCCGGCAGAGTCCGCGGCGGTTTCCGCGGAACCGGTTTCCTCCGCCGTCTCGGCGGCTGCTTCGGCTTCCGCCGCGGGCTCCTCTGTTGCTGCTTGCTCCGGTGTTTCGGGGGCGGCGGCGGTGTCTTTCTCAGCCGGAGTCTCCGCCGGCGGGGGATCTCCTGCTGCGTCATCCGACCCGTCTTCGGCAGCGGCGGGAGCCGCTGCGGCGGCGGCGGCCGCGCCAACCGGCTGGTAACCAAGCCGATTCAGCGTGATGACCTTGTCCTCCCGCTCGGTGAGACGCTGCTGGATCCGCTCCGAGTCCATCAGCGCTTCAGCGCCGGACTGCAGCTCGTCAAACACTGCCTTGTAGCTGTCGGTCATCTGATCGATCGCGTCAGCGGTGCGGGAAAAGTGATCCGCCACCTTGTCGCGGTAGTCGTCCAGCTCCCCCCGCAGATCCTTGGCGCTGCGGCCGCCGGAGGTGCCGCCTCCGCGCGTGATAAACCAGGTCAGGGCGGCGCCGATGACGGCGCCGACCAGGGCACTTACAAGATAAGCAACAGTCGGATCCACGGAAGGAACTCTCCTTAGCTGAGCCAGTCGGTGCGGCGATCGATCACTTCGTCGAATACCGCCGTCTCGCCATTGATATAGCGCTTCAAACAGTACAGGACAACGGGAAACGCCAATTGTTTCCAGGGAATGTCCTCAGTTGTGAACAGCGCCACATCCTGGCTCTCCTCGCCGACCCCAAATTCTCCATTCTTGAGGTCACCGCGGTACATCACGTACACCTGACCGATATGGGACAGGCTCATGATGCCCATCAGCTGGATGTTCTCCGGCGTTGCCAGCGCCTCCTCCCAGCACTCCCGGGCCGCTGCCTCGGCGGTGGACTCGTTGAGCTCCATAAACCCGGCGGGCAGGGTCCAGTAGCCTTTTCGCGGCTCAATGCTGCGTTTGGCCAACAGTACCTTGCCCTCAAAGGTGAGCAGGCAGCCGGCCACCACCTTGGGGTTAACGTAGTGAATGTAGCCGCAGCTTTGGCACACGGCGCGTTTGTGCTGATCCCCCGGTGGAATCTGATGCTCAATTTCCGGGGATCCGCACTGAATGCAGAAGTTGATCAAGAAGAAGTGTCCTGGACTACAGCGGCAATTATCTCCAAACGCGGCGAGCTAAGCGAGGGCCGCGAGGATCCGGCGATAGGAGGCGAGCCGCTCCGGGTCGATTTCGCCCCGGCCCGCCGCCGCGCTGACCGCACAATCCGGCTCGGCCACATGGGTGCAGTTGGCGAAACGGCAAAGCTGCGCGTGCTCGGCAAACTCGATAAAGCCGGCCCGGATATCCTCTCCGGGCATATCCCAGATGCCGTATTCCCACACGCCGGGAGAATCGATGATAGGGCCCCCGTCGGGGCGGTGATACCAGGTAGTGCTGGTGGTGGTATGGCGGCCCTTACGGGTGGCCCGGGAAATTGAGCGGGTACGCAGGTCAAGGTCCGGCAGCAGGGCATTCACCAGAGACGATTTTCCCACGCCGGACTGGCCCACGAGGATGGCCGGCCCTTCGGTGATCAGCGGCTTGAGCTCCTCCAGCTCCGGCGGACCCTTGGTGCTGGTGCGGCAGACCGGGTAGCCAAGGGAGTGATAGAGCGCAAGGCGCTGTTCCCAGGGGCCCCGGTTTTCATCGGTCACCAGGTCCCACTTGTTCACGCACAGCACCACCGGCAGCTCCAGCGAGTGGCAGGCCACCAGGTAACGATTGATCAGGTCTCGATTGGGTTCCGGCCGGGGCGCCACCACCACCACAACCCGCGCCAGGTTGGCCGCCACGACGCGCGGTCGGCCACGGCGATCGGCCCGGGGGAAGACACTTTCCCGCGGTTCTATTTTCACAAGGCGAGGTGGCGAGTCGGTGGAAACCTGCACCTGATCGCCGCAAACACAGCGGCCGGCCCGGCGCGAGGCCTGGCAGCTCACCAGTTCCCCATCGAGGCGGGCGACAATCTCCGCGCCGTGGCTCACAATCACCCGGCCGCGGCGGGGCGGAGCATCGGCCGGGGCTGCCGATTTCATGGCCGTCCCGAAGCGGCGGGTGCGCCGAGCTGCGCCGGGTGCCGCCCCTGGGGCTTGCGACGATGGATGAACACGCGCGCAATGTAGCCTCTGCTACCATGAACCTCAACGCAAAGGAGACTGCCGGTGTTGTCAGACAACCTGATCTGGATCGATCTGGAGATGACGGGCCTTGATCCCGCCCGGGATGAGGTGATCGAAATTGCCACCATCGTGACCGACCGGGACCTGAACGAGATTGCCGAAGGACCGGTGATGGCAATCCATCAGGACGAAGCGGTGCTGGAAAACATGGACGAGTGGAACACGCGCCAGCACACCCAGTCGGGCCTGTGGGCGCGGGTGGTCGAGAGCAGCGTGGACTACGCGACCGCGGAGTCGAAAACCGTGGAGTTTTTGAAATCGGTAGTGCCGGAAGGGCACTCACCCATGTGTGGCAACAGCATCTGTCAGGACCGGCGTTTTCTCGCCCGGGTGATGCCCCGACTGGAGGCCTATTTCCATTACCGCAACCTGGATGTAAGCACCATCAAGGAACTGTGCCGGCGCTGGTCGCCTTCCATCCTGGAAGGCTTCAGTAAAGACTCCAACCACCTGGCGCTGGACGATATCCGCGACTCCATTGAGGAGCTGCGCTACTTCCGCCAGCACATGGGGCCGCTTTCCGGCCTCTAAGGCTTACTAGCTGGCGGTCTGCCCCGCCAGGTGCATCCAGGTTTCGATCACCGTGTCGGGATTCAGCGACACGCTTTCAATCCCCTGCTCAAGCAGCCAGGCCGCGAGATCCGGATGATCGGAGGGGCCCTGGCCACAGATACCCACATACTTGCCGTGCTTACGGCAGGCCGCGATGGCCATGGACAGCAGCTGCTTCACTGCCGGATTCCGCTCGTCGAACAGTTCGGCGATCAGGCCTGAGTCCCGGTCCAATCCCAGCGTGAGCTGCGTGAGATCGTTGGACCCGATGGAAAACCCGTCGAAGAAGTTCAGAAATTCGTCGGCCAGCAGCGCGTTGCTGGGCAGCTCGCACATCATGATGATCTTCAGGCCGTTTTCGCCGCGCTTAAGGCCGTTGCGCTCCATCACCTCGATCACCTGGGCAGCTTCTTCCAGCGTGCGAACAAACGGCACCATGGCCCAGATGTTGGTAAGGCCCTGGTCTTCCCGCACCCGCTTCAGCGCCTGGCATTCCAGCGCAAAGCAGTGGGTGAAGCTCGGATCGACATACCGCGAGGCGCCGCGAAAACCGATCATCGGGTTTTCTTCATCCGGTTCGTAGCGGGCGCCGCCGATCATGTTGGCGTATTCGTTGGACTTGAAGTCCGACAGGCGCACGATCACCGGCTGGGGGTAGAACGCGCCGCCGAGGGTAGCGATGCCCTCCGCCAGCTTGGCCACGTAAAACTCCACCGGGCCGCTGTAGCCGGCAATCCGCCGATCAATCTGCTGGCGCACGTCGTCGTCCTGCCGGTCGTACTCCAGCAACGCCCGGGGGTGGATGCCGATCATTCGGTTGATGATGAACTCAAGGCGCGCCAGTCCGATGCCGGCATTTGGAATCTGGGCAAAATCAAACGCCCGGTCCGGATTACCCACGTTCATCATGACCTTGAGCGGGATCTCCGGCATCTCGGCCATATCAGCACGGCTGATATCAAACTCCAGCTGGCCCTCGTAGATATAGCCCGTATCGCCCTCGGCGCAGGACACGGTAACGTCCTGCCCGTCGGCCACTGCGGCGGTGGCATCGCCGCAGCCCACCACGGCCGGAATGCCCAGTTCCCGGGCGATGATGGCCGCGTGGCAGGTGCGTCCGCCCCGGTTCGTCACGATAGCGGAGGCCCGCTTCATGATCGGCTCCCAGTCCGGGTCGGTCATGTCGGTGACCAGCACGTCGCCGGCCTTGACTCGGTCCATCTCCTCGATGCGATCGATCACCCGGGCGGCGCCCACGCCGATCTTCTGACCGATGCTGCGGCCTTCCGTCACCACCGGGCCTTCGCCGCGGCGGATGTAGCGCTCCACCACGTTGCCGTTGGCCCGGCTCTTCACCGTTTCCGGCCGGGCCTGGACGATATACAGCTGCCCCGTGACGCCGTCTTTGGCCCACTCGATGTCCATGGGTCGGCCGTAGTGTTTTTCGATAATCACCGCCTGCCGGGCAAGCGCCAGGACCTCTTCGTCGTTGAGGGAGAACTGGCGCCGCTGCTCCGGTGGCACATCCAGTGTCTTAACGCCACTGCCGCCGGCCTCGCCGGCATGCACCATTTGGATGCTCTTGGATCCCAGGTTGCGGCGCAGCACCGCCTGCTTGCCGGCCTCGAGCATTGGTTTGTGGACGTAAAATTCGTCGGGATTGACCGCGCCCTGCACCACCGTTTCGCCGAGGCCATAGGCAGAGGTGATGAACACCACGTCCCGAAATCCCGACTCGGTGTCGAGGGAAAACATCACGCCGCTGGCGCCTACATCGCTACGCACCATCTGCTGCACGCCGGCGGACAGGTACACCACGTCGTGATCAAACCCCTGGTGCACCCGGTAGGCAATGGCGCGATCGTTGTACAGCGAGGCGAAGACCTCATGCATGCGCGTGAGCACGTCGTCCACGCCGCTGACGTTGAGAAAGGTCTCCTGCTGGCCGGCAAACGAGGCATCCGGCAGATCTTCCGCCGTGGCGGACGACCGCACGGCCACCGTGACGCCGTCTCCGGCGCGCTGCTGTAGCGTCTGAAAAGCGTCGACAACGGCGTGCTGCAGCGGATCGGGAAAGGGAGTATCCATGACCCAGCTGCGGATTTCGCCGCCGGCCTGGGTGAGCTCCGCGACGTTATCCACGTCCAGTCCGCTCAGGCGCTTGCTGATGCGCTCGCTCAGTCCGCTTTGCCGGGTGAATTCCTGAAAAGCCTCGGCGGTGGTGGCAAACCCGCCGGGCACCTGCACACCGGCCTGCGCCAGGTGCCGGATCATCTCGCCCAGCGAAGCATTTTTACCCCCTACCTGATCCAGGTCTTCCATACCCAGCTGATCAAGCCACTTGATGTAGGTCAAAACGGTGTTTCCCAGTCCTTGGCAGGAGCGGCGTATCTTACGGGATTCGCTGTCATCCTGTAACCTGATCGCCACATTCGAAAAGTGTGTTTACATGACGCAAACCCCGGAAAGACCAATCTTTTTTGTCTCTGACGGCACCGGCATCACGGCCGAGACAATCGGCCACAGCCTGCTGACGCAGTTTCAGGGCATTGCTTTTCGCCAGGCCCGCATGCCGTTTGTCGACGACGTGGCCAAGGCCCGGGAAGCGGTGGCGCGGATCGACAAGATGGGGGAGGAGTGCGGCTGCCGGCCCATCGTCATCAACACGCTGGTGGACCGGGAAATTTCCGCCATTATCTACCAGAGTGAGGCCCTGGTGCTCGACGTGTTCGACACCTTCATTTCCCGGCTGGAAGACGAGCTGGCGGTGGAGCGATCGCCGGCGGTCGGGCAGGCGCATGGCCTCGTGGACTACCACACCTATGAGAACCGCATGGACGCCACCAACTATGCCCTCAAACACGACGACGGCGCAGACCTTGATTACGAGAATGCCGAAGTGATTCTGGTCGGCGTTTCCCGTTCGGGTAAGACGCCAACCTGCCTGTACCTCGCACTGCATTACGGTGTGAAAGCCGCCAACTACCCGCTCACGGACGACGACCTGGAAGAAACGCAGCTGCCGGCCCGGCTGCGGCCGCATAAGTCAAAGCTGTTTGGCCTGACCATCGATCCGGAACGGCTGCAGCAGATTCGCCAGGCCCGGCGGCCCAACAGTCGCTATGCCAGCCATAAGCAGTGCATCAACGAAGTGGAGGAGGCGGAAGGTCTGTTCCGGCTCCACGGCATTTCCTGTTTGAACACCACGCACACGTCCATCGAGGAGATCGCGAGCAAGATCCTCGTGACGCTGAACCTCGAACGAAACATGTTTTGAGGTGCCCCGGGCGCCTTGACCTTCAGCGCATCCGAGCATGCTAGGATGATTGCGTGAATGATGACATGAGTCCAGAAAACCTGCTGCGGAAGGCCGATTTTCGTGACCTGATGGAGCTGTATGCCGAGAACTACCGGCAGTTCTGTCTGCTGTTTGACGACCTGCCGTTGGGCAACGACTACCTGATCAGCCGGGTCGAAGACGAGCTGCCCATCTACCTGCAGGTAACCCGCCGGCACCGCTACACCACGGAAGTGCGGCTCACCTATTTTCTGGAAAACTCGGTCGGTCGGGTGGTTCCCGATCCGGACGCCCATCTTCGTGTGTACCACGATGCCCAGCTGGCCGAAGCTACCCACTGCTATCCTGGTACGGTGAGTCAGCCGCTGTTTGGCGCCCTGGTATCGGTGGCGGACGTCAAAGATCATCGCTGGAAGATGAATCGCCTGCTCGACAAGTGGCTTGAGTTTCTGATCCAGCAGGGGCACGGCCTGTCCACCATGCGCCCGGCGTCGGCCAAAGAATGGCCGGTGGAGCTGGCACCGGTGGATCTGGATCTGGACCGCATTGGCGATCAGGCGTCCAGCCGGAATACTCTGCCCGGAGCGTCCCGGTCTTCTGAAAATAACTGAGGTTTCTTGACAGCCGCCGTTGGTCTGATAATCTTTCGCGGCTTCGCGTGGGGCTATAGCTCAGCTGGGAGAGCGCTACACTGGCAGTGTAGAGGTCGGCGGTTCGATCCCGCCTAGCTCCACCAATCTCCATCCGCTTCAATTCGCCGGATCGTTCGATGTTTGCATTTGTATTTCCCGGTCAGGGATCCCAGAAGGTTGGCATGGGTCAGGATCTGGCTCAGCAGTTCCCCATTGCTCGACAGGTGTTTGAGCGGGCCGACGAAGCGCTTGGCTTTTCGCTGAGCCGGCTTTGCTTCGAGGGCCCGGCGGACGAGCTCATGCTCACCGCGAACAGCCAGCCCGCCATTCTGACCACCAGCATTGCCATGCTGGAGGTGCTGAAGCAGGAGACCTCGCTGACCCCTGACCTCGCCGCCGGCCACAGCCTGGGCGAGTACAGCGCCCTTGTATGCGCCGGAGCCCTCAGCTTTGAAGACGCGGTGCGCACGGTGCACCAGCGCGGCCGCTTTATGCAGGACGCGGTCCCGGTGGGCGTCGGCGCCATGGCGGCGGTGCTGAAGATGGACCCGGCGGGCGTCAACACGTTGTGCGAAGACGCCGCGGAAGGGCAGGTGCTGGTGCCGGCCAACTTCAACAGCCCGGGGCAGATAGTGATCGCCGGTCACAAAGAAGCTGTCGAGCGGGCCGCCGCGTTGGCTAAAGAACGCCGGGGTATCGCCAAGCTGCTGCCCGTGTCCGCTCCTTTCCACTGCCCCCTGATGGCACCGGCGGCCGACAATCTGAAGCCGGTGCTGGAAGCCATCAACTGGCAGTCTCTTCAGATTCCGGTGGTGAGCAACGTCGACGCGGCAGCCAACACGGACGCTTCCGCGGTGGTGGATCTTCTGCACCGCCAGGTCACCGGATCGGTGCGCTGGATCGACTGTGTGGAACAAATGGCCGTCGCCGGCGTGACGGAGTTTTTTGAGGTCGGCCTGGGCAAAACCCTGCAGGGCCTGATCCGCCAGATCAACGGCGACCTCACCACAACGCTGGTCGGAACCCCGGAAGATTTGAGCGCCATCAAGGAACGCCTGCCGGGCTGAAGAAAATCCCCGGGGTCAATGTGTCTCAACACGTTGACCCATCCCGCGATTTCGGTACAATGCGCGCCTCTTGAGTTGTCCCCATCGTCTAGAGGCCTAGGACTCCGGCCTTTCACGCCGGCAACAGGGGTTCGAATCCCCTTGGGGACGCCAATCAAAAAAGCCCGCCTCCGCGGGCTTTTTTGATTGACGCCCCCAAGGCTCTCGGTTCGAACCCCCCGGTTCGACCAGTCGGCGAAGCCGACTAGGACGCCGCGCAAAGCGCGGCGCCCCGAAGGGGTGAGCAGGCGATACTTCGCCTGCGAATCAATCCCCTTGGTCTCCCTTAGAAACTCACGAATAGTCATCGATAGCCCGGCGGGCTTTTTTGGTTGACGCTCCCAAGAATCTCGCTTGCGTCCATGGCCTGAAAGGCAAACGTGATACGCTTTCGTCGCAGCAGCCTAGCGCGGGAAACCTATGTCACGTTTACAACGGGTGGATTCGCAAAGCGTCCTCGAGTCACTGGCACACGTTTGTAGCTACTCGGAATTCTCTACGCTCGGCCCGGATGCGTTGTTCCCGTTAATGCGTTCTTTCCGGTCCAGCAGTCTGTTGCTGCTGTCTCAGCAGGATAGGAAAAAGCCGGACGCTCGAGAGCTCAAGGTCGCGATCAATCAGCCCCGACGGTCTCTGGAGCGCTACTATCTACGCTACCGAAAAAAAGACCCTGTTTTGCTACATAGCGCGGAGGAAAAGGGCTCACCGCGATGCAGTGCTTTTCGGTACTCAGATCTGGAGGTGGAAATCGATCCAGAATTCTCCGACTTCCTCGCCGGAACGAATGTCAAGCATATGCTCGTTCTGGGAATTCCTCTGAATTACCAACTCGACAAACGGTTGCTGCTGGCGATTCACCGTGACCAATCGTTGTCTGATTTCACCGGCGAGGACTGCCTGCTTGGCGAACAGGTTGGCACGATACTACGCCAGTCTTTCCAGGGAATGTTGCTGAAAGAGCATGACCGTGAGATTCAGAATATCACCAGGTCATTCATCGGTGATGTATCGCGTCAGCCACATGTTTTGGTCGATGAGAGTGGTCATCCGATAGATGCCACGACCAGTGCCAAAAACCACCCCTTGTTTTCCAGTGTTGAGTCCCCGGATCCGGCTACCCTTGAACAATTGGCCAGGTTCTTTGCGTCGACGAGCGATGTTGGGTCGATTGAAATTCCGAGCAACGACAGTTTGGTATCCGCGCAAGTGCGGCGAATTCGATCGGCTCGCCAGCTTGCCCTCCTAACACTCCCTGTGAGGCCTACTCGAGAACCGCCTAACTGGGCGCTTCTGACGCCTCGGCAACTTCAGGTAACCGGCCTCCTCGCAAGCGGGGCAATGAACTGCCAGATTGCTGCGGAACTGGGGGTCAGTGAAAACACGGTGGTCAATCACCTGGGTGCCGTCTACGAAAAGCTCAAGATTCGCGGACGCACGGAGTTGGCTGTTCAGTGGAACAATAACCCACCAAACGGCGCTGGTTGAACGCCTGAGTTCGGCGCCACTGGTCCATCAGGCGATGTCCGTCCAGTGCTCCGGCGGCTTCAGATGATTGGCTGCGCCACTATCTTTGGCAAGCGTGTACATCAGCTTCGCGTCGACAACTGCCCCAACGCTGCCGTCATCGTTGAACCCGACCAGAGGGGAGTGAGCGATGGCCAGCATTTCCATGCCGTCTGGTCCCGTTGACGGCATGTGGTTGATGCCACCTCGCTCAAGCACATAGTAGCCAGCGAGCCCATGGTCATCTTCGTAGCTGAATCCGCCTTTCAGGATCCAACCCTCCACGTCACCGATGTGTCCATGGATAGGGGCTTCGTTGTTGGGGTTGACGCGTAGCAACATCGTGAACCCGCCAGTTTTTGGATCAAAATTCAGAAGCTTGAACCAGGTGCCTTCCATCACCCAGGGTGACCAGTCGATGGTGTCCGGGTCCACAAAGGCCGAGCCTATGGTGGGCGTAATTTTTGTCGCTGCCGCGTGGGAAATTGTGTTCATTCGTCGCTTTCTCCTGGGCTGGTTACGTGATCGAGCATGCCCCTTTTTGATCGAGGGAAAGACCTTTCCATGGCGGCAATGTATCGCGCCCATTCCGGATACGCACTAGTGGCAAAACACTATTGAGGCGATATCGGAGCAGGTCTTAGCATCCTCGTCTACTGACGCCTTCGTCGTCCTAAGGGAGTTCTCGATGAGACAGATCCGCTGCGCCGGTTGGAGTACCTGGTGGTTTGTTTGTGTGGCTGGGATGACGGCTCCAACAGCAACGCTGGGGCAGGATTCCGGAAGTAGGATACTGGAAGAAGTCATTGTGACCGCAACCCGTCGCGATGCCAGCATACAGGACATTGGCCTTTCCGTGACGGCGCTCAGCGGCGAACAACTTCGCCAGGCGGGTGTTGTGCAGACTGAAGAACTCACCGCCACTACGCCGGGATTGTCAATCATCAGACCCGGCGCTCCACTGGCAGGTCTTGTTGCTATCAGGGGCGTGGCCCAGAACGACTTTGCCTCCCACCTGGAATCAGCAAACATTTTCTACCAGGACGATGTTTATCGTCCTTCAAATGGCGCCAATCTCACCCGCCTCTACGACGTCCAGCGTGTTGAAGTGTTGAAAGGGCCGCAGGGAACACTGTTCGGGCGTAACGCGACGGGTGGGTTGATACATGTCATCACCAGAGATCCCGGGGAAGACCTGGGAGGATATCTGGATCTCCAGGCCGCAGAGTTTAATACGTTGACCGCAGAGGGTGCTTTAAACGTACCGATCTCCGATACGCTGAAACTACGAGTCGCCGGCTACATCTCAGACAACGATGGCTATGTGGAAAACGATATCGGTCCCGACTCGGGTGAATTACAAACCGAAGGCCTTCGGGCCAAACTCTACTGGGAGCCAACGGATACCTTCAGCGCTCGGCTGATCGCAGAATACTCCGACTACGAATCCGACGCGATTGGCGGCACATTTCCCACCGGTGGATTCGCCGGTGCTGATACGCTGGGGCAATTTCGGCCGTCGCGAAACACCGATACCGGCTACATCGATGCGGACGGTGATGTGTTTACCGGATCGTTCAACGAGGACGGTTCCTACCGGCGGGATGAAACCACCATCTCCTTGGAGCTCAACTACGATCTTGGCGATTGGTCGCTCAAGTCGATTTCAGCGTTCAATGATATTGAATTCAGCTACGATGAAGACAACGATCTGACGCCTTTTGACGTTGCTGAGTTTTACCAGACGACCGAGCAGGACTCATTTTCTCAGGAACTCAGAGCAAGCCGCGACTTTGACAACACACGACTCACAGCAGGTTTCTACTACCTGGATATCGACGGTGACTACACCCAGGGCTACCAGATCAACAACCTTGGCAACTTCAATGATGCACTGGGCGTCCCCAGTGAGTTTCTACCGGGTGGCGAGCCAGGTGCTGTTCTCATTCCGTTAGGGCAAAATCAGTTTGGCGAATACGATATACAGACGGAGTCCTGGTCCTTGTATCTCCAAGGAGAGTACGACGTCAGCGACGTCCTGGTGCTGACGGCAGGTTTACGCTACACGCAAGACGAAAAAGACTATCGCTATCAAAACACGTGTATCAGCCTGGTGGGATCTCCGCTGGCATGCCCTCCCCAGAATCCCGCAACGATCGCTGGTGCTGGGTTGGTCACGGACAGTCATGATGAAGACGGCGTCTCCGCCCGACTGCAGCTTGACTATCGTTTAAACGAAGACTGGCTGCTATACGCCAGCTACAACCGAGGCTACAAAGCGTTTAACTACAACGCCGGGTTTGCCGGCGCGGCTCAGGTGGAGTTTGTGCGGTTTGACGGCGAACAGCTGAATGCCTATGAACTTGGCAGCAAGCTGGACTTCTTCAACCAGCAGGCGCGGCTCAATTTCGCTTTTTTTTACTACGACTACCAGGACTATCAGGCGTTTGATCAGCGCGGTGTGAGTTTCATCCTGTCAAACACCGACGCCACGATTTACGGCGCAGAAGCGGAGTTTTCTTTCTCCGCTGGAAATGGCTGGGACGGACGCCTGGGGCTGGTTTTTGTGGAAACCGATGTCGAGGACATAGACATTGGCGGAGTTCCCCTTGATCGGGAGGCACCCCAAACGCCCGATCTGGAATTTAACGTCTCTTTGTCGAAAGGCTTTGAGCTGAATAGCGGAGAAATCCGAGTCGGCATTGATGCAAATTACATTGGGGATTATTTTTCCCAGCTGACTAACGCACCCGTGACCGCCGCGGGAGACTACTGGAACCTCAATGGCCGAGTTTCCTATTTTCCCGCCCGCGGCAACTGGGACGTCGCCTTATTCGCAAGAAACCTGCTGGACGAGGAGCAACTCCAGTACGCATTCGACATCACTTTCCCGGGAAACGGACTGGTGGAGCAGGTATACGCAAACCCCCGCGTCGCCGGCGCTCAGGTACGATTCAGATTTTAGTCTGACGTGGATCGGCTGGCCAAAAAAGTCGCACTGGTCACCGGCGCAGGCTCGGGCATTGGTCGTGAAACAGCGCGTCGGTTCGTGGCGGAAGGTGCCTATGTTGTCGCCTCGGATATCGAAGAGGAGGCCCTGTGTCACACTATCTCGCTCTGCATGGCTGATGAAACCCGGGGTGACCGCGCGATTACCCCTTGTGTGCTTGACGTGCGCAAACGAAAGGACTGGCAATCCGGTTTTTCATTGACTACGGCCCGGTACTCGAAGGTCGACATCGTGGCTAAAATCGCCGGAATTGGAATAGCCGGTTCTATCGAAGATCTTGACGTAGACGACTTTCAGCAGATGGTCGACGTAAACCTAACCGGCGTCATCTTGGGGTGCCAGGAGGGAATCAAAGCGATCAACGCCAGTGGAGGAGCTGGCGCGATCATCAATATGTCCTCGATCGGCGGCCTGGTGGGCCCTTCTGATATCGCGGGATATTGCGCAACGAAAGGTGGGGTAACGACGTTAACCAAATCCGTCGCAATGCACTGCGCTGAAAAGGGCTATCCAATCCGCTGCCTGTCCATTCACCCGACCTATGTTGATACGGAGATGCTCGATCCTGTCGCCAGGCAGTTGGGTATTGATCGAGCTGAGTTAACACAGGGGATGGCGGCCCAGGTGCCGCTGGGGCGAGTCGCAAGCCCTGAGGATATCGCTAATGTGGTGGTGTTTGCTGCCTCTGATGAGGCGGCCATGGTTTCGGGCTCCTCACTGATTGCTGATGGTGCGCAGCTTGCGGGTCCTCAATCGGCCCATGGCTAACGCGACGGCCTACGTCAGCAAACCTGGAACAGGAAATGGAACTCGACGGAAAGGTAGCCCTTATCACCGGGAGCGCCCAGGGGCTGGGAGCAGCCGTGGCAAGGCGTTTTCGAAAGGCGGGGGCGACGCTTTACGTGACGGACGTCAACGAGACGGATGGCCGGGCGGTTGCGGATGAGGTGAGCGGGAGATTTCTAGCTCTTGATGTTGCAGACGAGGTGGCCTGGCGCGAGGTCATCGGATACGTTGGTCGAGAAAGCAGAAGGTTGGATGTATTAGTCAACAATGCGGGCGTGGAAGGAAACACCTCAGCCCCAAAGGACCCGGAGCATGGTTCGCTAGCTGATTGGGAAGCCATATTCCGGGTGAATATGCTGGGTACTTTTCTTGGTTGCAAACATGCGCTGCAGCTGATCAACAATGACGGCGGCGGTGCCATCGTCAATTTTTCTTCCGTGGCTTCACTGCTGCCAACGCCTTTCATTACCGCCTATGGTGCGTCGAAAGCGGCGGTTGAGCATTTCAGCAGGTCACTGGCGCTATATGCCGCGCAGCAGGGATACCACGTGCGATGCAATACGGTGCACCCGGGGCAGGTACTTACGCCGATGCTGCATGGCCTATTTGATCGCATGGCAGCGGACGCGGACACCACGCCCAGCGATTTTGCTGCCCAGTTTAAGCGAGAGATCCCGCTCGGCGAGTTTCAGGAGCCGGAAGATATCGCAAACGCCGTTTTGTTCCTGGCCTCAGATTCTGCCCGGTTTATTACCGGCCAATCTTTGGTGATCGATGGTGGATTTACGCTTTCCCACTGAATGAGGACCCTGTGATGAATAAAGTTCTGGAAATGACCTCAGCCGAAGCGCCGGTCAATCAGATGATTACCAAACCCTATCCGGAGTTTACAAAACTTGCCGCAATCCCCTACATGCCTTGGGTCATGGAGGGTGTGCATTACAAACTTCTGAGCATTGACTCCCGGAGTGGTGGGTTTACCTGCATGTTGAAAGTAGACCCGGGCATAAAAGCCCCGGTACACCACCATATGGGAGGCATTGAGGTCTTTGTGGTTTCGGGGAATATTTTTTATACCGAGGCCGATATTGGCGAAGCGGGCGATTACATCTTTGAACCTGCCGGCGATATCCACGAACCGATTTCGCCTGATGGGTGTGAATTGTTTTGCGTGTTCATGGGGCCCATCGGTGGGCTGAATGATGAGGGAGTTATCGAAGGGATAGTGGACGCTAAGCTCATGCTGTCGATGGCGCACGACCACGGTGTAGCGGATCACGTCCGTCAATAGTGTAGGAGCCTTCTCCCATGCTAAACCAGTTCTCCAGGACTCCGAACTATGGGCATTGACGCAGCGAGTGATTCAAGAAACTACCCGGATCGCGCTTCCCATGAGTACTGGGATGATCGGTCGCTGATTGTCAGGGCCAATCAGGTTCCCTGGACCCCCTGGGCGTTGGAGGGGACCTATTTCAAGCTGCTTGACTACAGTCGGAATCATTCGTACTTCGTTTTTCTGCTCAAGATTGATGCGAGTGCGCCAAGGGCTATGCATAAGCACATTGGAGCAGCGAATGCCTATATCTTGCAGGGTGGATTCAGCTACGAAAAAGGTGGCGTAAGGGAGGGTGATTTTTTTGTCGAGGCGGGGGGTATTGATCACGCCCCAGAAACGGATCCTGACGGCTGTATTCTGCTCGGGTTTTCCAATGGTGCGGTTGCAGGCTACAACAACGACGGGTCAATCGCAGGCGTTGTCGACGTCGATTGGATGGTTGAACAAGCAAAAGCCAACAAGGCTTTTGATCATCTTTCAAAGGCCCGACGAAGCTAGCCGACTTGTCTGGAAACTAAGACCTTGGGAAATCTGATTGGCCATTCACGCAGGTCAGATGCGAACCACAACCAACTACAGGTGAGGAAATGGCACGATTAACCCAAAGCTACGCCTGCGGTCCGTCGAGTGATCCCATCATTTATGAAACCATCGGCAACTATCTGGACACGGTGGCGAACAAATGGCCAGGCAATGAGGCCCTGGTGGTCTGTCACCAGGACATTCGCTGGACTTACCGCGAATTCAATTCCCACGTAAACGAATTAGCTGCCGGGCTGCTGAAACTTGGTCTTCGCACAGGAGATCGTGTCGGCATCTGGGGACCGAACAGTCACGAATGGGTGCTAACCCAAATGGCGACCGCCAAAATTGGAGCAATTTTGGTCTGCGTCAATCCGGCTTACCGACTGTCCGAGCTTAAGTACGCAATCCGAAAGGCAGGTTGCAAAGCGATTGTTGCCGCAGAGCGGTTCAAAAGCAGCCTCTACCTGGAGATGCTCAATGCGCTGGTGCCGGAATTGGCACGCAGTGATCCCGGGCAGCTGCACGCTAAGGAGCTTCCCGATCTCCGAATTGTCATTCGTATGGGGCGAGACAAGTCGCCGGGTATGTACAACTTTCCGGAGATTTTTCTTGCTGAGGACGACAAGTATCATCGTGTGGTTGAACAGCTCAAACAAGAGCTGCGCCCCGACGATCCGATCAACATCCAGTTTACCTCGGGAACAACCGGGGCCCCG
Organism: Pseudomonadota bacterium; assembly: GCA_039195135.1. Classification (GTDB taxonomy): domain Bacteria; phylum Pseudomonadota; class Gammaproteobacteria; order Xanthomonadales; family SZUA-38; genus JANQOZ01. Next base: position 29,323 of record JBCCVP010000052.1, read on the forward strand.
AAAGGCGCAACGCTAACGCACTGCAATATTCTCAACAACGGATTTTTGACCGGTGCGGGCATGCGGCTCACGCCGAAAGACCGATTGTGTATCCCTGTACCTCTCTACCATTGTTTCGGGATGGTGCTGGGAAACCTGGCTTGCTTTGCCCACGGCGCCACCGCCATCTATCCGGATGAAGCATTCGACCCCCGGACAACGCTGCGGGCCGTTGAGGCGGAGCGGTGTACGGGCCTGCATGGGGTCCCTACGATGTTTGTGACTGAGCTTGAACATCCGGATTTCGAAGCCTTCGATCTGTCTACACTTCGCACCGGAATCATGGCGGGCGCCCCGTGCCCGGTTGACGTTATGAATCGCGTTATTTCCGACATGAACATGAGGCACATTCTCATAGGTTACGGCCAGACCGAGGTTAGCCCCCTTAACCATTTGACACTGCCTGACGACCCTGTCGAAAAGCGGGTAGAGACTGTTGGCAGGGCGGTTCCCTGGGTTGAAATCAAGCTGGTTGACGAACAGGGAAGGGTGGTACCGATCGGCGAACGTGGTGAGGTTTGTACGCGCGGATATTCCGTTATGTTGGGGTATTGGAACGACGAGGAGCAAACCCAGGCAACGATCGACGCTGCCCGCTGGCTGCACTCGGGTGATTTAGGCGTCATGGACGATGAGGGCTATTTGCGTATCGTTGGCCGCATCAAGGACATGATTATTCGAGGCGGAGAAAACATCTATCCTCGTGAGGTTGAAGAGTATTTGTACACGCACCCGGCAGTTTCTGAGGTTCAGGTCTTTGGTGTACCGGACCCAAAAATGGGCGAAGAAGTCTGCGCATGGATTCAGCTTCGGCCAGGCGAGTCATTGACAGCAGATGAAGTAAGAATGTTCTGCGACGGTCAGATCGCCCACTTTAAAGTGCCGCGCCACATCCGTTTTGTCGATGAGTATCCCATGACCGTGACGGGGAAAATCGTTGCCTTACTATGAACGGTCG
>JBCCVP010000053.1:0-29323 GCA_039195135.1 Pseudomonadota bacterium
CGGTGATCATCGGCGCCGGTCACAACGCCCTCGTCTGCGCGGCCTACCTGGCTCGCGCCGGTCAGAAAGTGCTGGTCCTGGAGGCCACCGACGCCCCCGGTGGCCTGGCTTCCGCGCGGGACTTCCACCCGGGATTTTCCGTAGGCGTGGCGCATACCATCGGCCACTTCTCCCAGACCGTCATCCGGGACCTCAAACTCACGGAACATGGCTATGCGCCTTCTACTGCGCTGCCGTTGATCAACGTCGCTGATGACGCCGGCCCGGTCATCATGGACGGGAAATCTCTTACGGGCGGCACCGAAGAAGACCGGGCCGCCTACCCCGGCTTCTGCGAGATGATGGAAAAATTCGCGCGAACGTTGGCGCCGTTCTGGAACAAGACGATGCCGCGCCTTAGCAGCCGGACATTTTCCGACCTGTCCACCTTCGGCCAGCTCGGCCTCAAGCTCCGCGGCCTGGGGCGGACCGACATGCTGGAGTTTCTGAGGGTTGCCTCCCTGCCGGCCCGTGATCTGGCGGACGAGTTTTTTACTAACGACGCCGTCAAGGCGGCGATCTGCTGGGATGGGCTGATCGGCAGCCGCATGGCACCCCGGTCACCCAACAGCGCGGTGCTGGCGATGCTGTATCGCCTGTCCGAGGGCTACGCCGGCATGGCCACGGCAGGAGTCCAAAATCTGGTCCGCGCGCTGACGGCGGTCGCCGAAGGTGCCGGGGCAGAGATTCGGCGGGAGGCCCGGGTCAAGCAGATCGACATCCGTGGTGACGAGTCCGGGCTGAAGGCGACGGGAGTGACGCTGGACTCCGGCGAGACGATTGAGGCGGATCAGGTGGTGTCCGGGGTGGATCCCCAGCAGACGTTTCTTGACCTGATTGGCGTGCGGTACCTGGACATCGGGTTTACCAATCGCGTTCGCCGGCTGCGCTGCCGCGGCCTGGTCGCGAAGCTACACCTGGCGCTGGAAGGTGCGCCGGAGTTTACCGGCCTGCCCGATGCGCGGGGTCGCCTGCTGACGGCGCCAGACATGGATGCCATCGAGTTTGCCTACGACGACAGCAAATACGGCGAGGTCTCCGAGTCGCTGCTCATGGAGATTGTCGTGCCCAGCGCGTATGAAGCGACGTTGGCGCCGTCCGGCGACCACGTTCTGTCAGCCCACCTGATGTACGTGCCCTATGAGCGCCAGGGCGGCTGGACCGAGGCGGCCCGAGATCAGCTCAAGCAGCAGGCGATTGCCACCCTGACGCGGCACGCGCCGAAGATCGAGCAGCAGATCCGTCACGCCGAGCTGCTGACGCCGGCCGACCTGGAAACCACCCATGGCGTCACCGGCGGCCACTGGCACCACACCGAGTTCGCCATGGATCAGATGTTGATGATGCGGCCCACCTACGGGGCGGCGCAGTACACAACTCCCATCCCGGGTCTCTACGTCTGCAGCGCCGGATGCCATCCCGGCGGCGATCTGGCCGGGGCGGCGGGACGCAATGCTGCCCGGGAGTTGCTGAAATGAGCCGCTACGACGCGATTGTCGTCGGCGCCGGTCACAACGGCCTCACCAGCGCGGCTTACCTGGCGAAAGCCGGGTTGAACGTTGTGGTGCTGGAAAAGAACGACTACATCGGCGGCGCGGCGGTTTCCCGGGAAATGGAGCCGGGCTGGCTCTACTCCAGCTGCTCCTACGTGTGCAGCATGATGCGCCAGGCCATCCACCGGGACCTGGACCTGGGCCGGCACGGGCTTTACCTCGTTCCTTACCTTGGCACGGTGAATTTTGGAGACGGGGACGAGCGGCTGTTCTCTTACCATAATGAGGAAGCCAACTACCGGGAGCTCAAACGTCATTCGGCACACGACGCGGACGCCATGTTCCGCTTCCAGGCCGACCTGACGCGCTACTCGCAGCTGATCCGGAAAACCCTCATGCGTACGCCACCGGACCCGGCATCCTGGCGCCTGCGGGACATCAAAGAGTTCATTTTCCTGGCCCGCAGGTTCTGGGACCTGGGCGAGTCGCAGCTCTACGAGTACGTGCGCTTTTTCACGATGAGCGCGGCGGAATATCTCGAGGACTATTTCGAAAATGACCTGATCAAAGGGGCCATGGCAGCACCGGGCATTATCGGCACCGCGCTCGGCGTTTACTCCCCCGGCTCCTCCTACATTCTGCTGCACCACGTGATGGGTGACGTGGACGGCAGCATTGGCGCCTGGGGACTGGCGCGAGGCGGCATGGGAGCCATTTCCCACGCGATCGCCTCGGCGGTTAAGGAGCACGGCGGTGAAATTCGCGCCGAGGCGCCGGTGCAGAAAATTCTGGTGGACAACGGCCGGGCGCGGGGCGTGGTGCTGGACAACGGCGACGAGCTTCATGCGGACATCGTTGTGTCCAACCTCGATGCCAAACGCACCTTTACCCGGCTGATGGACGAAGATGATCTCCCGGAGACCATCTACCGGCGAGCCCAGCAGTTCAAGATCCGTGGCTCTTCCGGCAAGGTCAACCTGGCTCTGTCCGGCATGCCGAAATTTACCGGCGTACCGGATAACCCCTATCTGAACCGCGGCGGCCAGGCGTTCAACGGCGGCCTTGAGACGATGGAGCGGGCCTACGACTGCTGGAAGCGGGGTCGCTGGTCCGACGATCCGTTTATCGAAAGCGTGATTCCCTCGGCCTGGGACCCGACGGTAGCGCCGCCCGGCAAGCACTGGATGTCGAACTTCATCCAGTACTGTCCGCCGGAACTGGCGGATGGCCCCTGGACCCCGGAAAAACGCGACGCGTTCGGACGCACCGTGATCGATAAGATCGAGCGCTACAGCCCCGGATTCAAAGATCTGATTGTGCATATGGAAGTTCGCACACCTCACGAGATCGAGAACGAAGTCGGCCTCACGGAAGGCAACATCTTCCAGGGTGAACTCACCATCGACCAGCTGTTTTTCAACCGACCGTTCCCCGGCTACGGCCAATACCGGATGCCGCTGAAAAACCTCTACATGAGCGGGTCCTCAACACACCCCGGAGGCGGCGTATCGGCGGTCTGCGGCGCCAACTGCGCGCGGGAGATTCTGCGTGATTTAAGGCGCCCCAACACCGTGCCGGAAGACGACTTCTACGATGAGTAAACCATGAGTGCATCGGACCGCTTTGCCGGCGAGCGGCTCAAGCTGTCGCCGTTTTATCCCCGCCAGGCGGAGCTCAACATCCGCGAGGCGTGGTCTGCCTGGAACGGCTACAAGTTTGCCGACTACTACTACGACGTGGAATACGAGTATTTCTGCGTGCGCAACCTCTGCGGCACCTATGACATCTGTCCGATGCAGAAGTACCTGATCACCGGCAGCGACGCGGAAGCCATGCTGGACCGCATGGTGACCCGCAACGTCAAAAAAATACGCATGAATCGGGTGGCCTACAGCCTCTGGTGCACCGACGAAGGCCGAATGATCGACGACGGCACCATTTTTCGTCTCGCAAAGGACCGGTTCATGCTCACCTGCGGCAGCCCCTGCACCGCGTGGCTGGCCAAGAGTACCTTCGGCTTCGACGACGTGTCCGTCGAGGACGTCACCGACTCGCTGGCCGGCCTGTCGCTGCAGGGCCCGACATCCTGCGCGGTGCTGAAGCAGATGGGCCTTGCCGACATCGAAACGGCCAAGCCGTTTGAGATCCGCCATTTTCCCTACCGCGGCGCTGAGCTGATGGTCTCCCGAACGGGCTTCACCGGCGACCTGGGCTATGAGCTTTGGGTGCCGGCGGAGCTGGGGCTTGAGATGTGGGACGACCTATACGCCGCCGGCGCCAACTACGGCATTCAGCCCTACGGCGAAGCAGCCACCAACATGGCGCGGCTGGAGGCGGGTTTCATTATGCCGGCGATGGAATTTAATGAGGCGCTGCGCACGGTACATTTTCAACACGACCAGACCCCGTTTGAATTGAATCTGGGGTGGCTGGTGGATTTCAAAAAGCCGCACTTCAGCGGGCGCGAGGCGCTGCTGGCGGAGCGGGACCGCGGCCCGCGCTACGTCCTCACCAAACTGGATATTGAGGGCAACCGGCCGGCTGAGGATGCCTTTATCTATCGCAATCGACGCTGCACGAAAGAGGTGGGCTACGTGACGTCCGCCATGTGGTCACCGGTGGTCAAGGCCAATATTGCCCTGGCCATGATCGAATCCGAGTACGTGGGTGGTCCCCTGTGGGCGGAAATCCACTATGAAAAAGAGCTGCGCCAGCACAGCCGGGTGGTGCAGTGCACGGTGAAAGACCAACCGTTCTGGAAACCGGCGCGAGCCCGGGCCACGCCTCCGCCAGACTGTTGAACGCCAAGCCCTAAGGCAGCGTCGCACCCATTTCTACCTCCTGGTCGCCGGCGGTAAGTCGGCCCGGTTCATTGACCAATCGTATTCATCGGCGAATCGCTCAACCAGGAAATCAATGAACACTCTCACCTTGGGCGGTACAAAACGCTGATAGGCGTGCACCGCATACACCGCCGAGGTGGCCGGGTAGGGCAAAAAATCGGGCAGGACTTCAATCAGGTCGCCACGAGCAATTGCCGGACCCAGAATCCAGTCGGGCGCCAGGACCAATCCGCGCCCGTGAAGTGCGGCGATAGCGAGCATGTTGCCGCTGTTTGCCGTCAGGCCGCCGCCGGCTTTGACATCGACAATCCTGCGACCTCTTTTAAACCGCCAGGTGTTGAAACCCGGCCCGCGCCTGAGCGCGAGGCACTGGTGATTTTCGATATCGCGCGGATGGGTGAGCTGCGGCGCAGTTGCCAAATACTGAGGGCTCGCACAAAGTCTGCGCGTCACTTCCGTGAGCTTTCGCGCACGCAGGGACGAATCCTTCAATTGACCAGCGCGGATCGCAATATCAAACCCTTCCGCAATGAGATCAACTTTGCGGTCTGTTGAGGTCAGTCCGAAACTCACCTCGGGCCAGCGCGCCTGAAACAGTGCCGTCGCAACGACCATGTGCTGTTCAAAACTTGCCGGCACCGAGATACGCACCAGGCCCGCGGGCTTGTCTTCCAAAGCCCCCGCCGTCGTCCGCGCTTCCTCCAGATCCAGCAGGATGTTGCGCGTACTTTCATGGAACCTGCGCCCCGCCTCGGTCAGATTGAGCTTGCGCGTGGTGCGGTGAAACAGCGTCGCTCCGAGCCAACCCTCAAGGTCAACGATCCGGCGAGAAACACTGGACGGCGCCAGATCGGACTGGCGACCCGCCTCTGAAAATGAGCCGGTTTCAACCACTTTGTTAAACAGCGCAATCGCGCCCAGCTGATCCATCGCTGATCTTCCTATTGTATTTGTGCACAAGACGCATAAATCTTTTGCTGTTTAGTGATCTTATAACAAATATTTCCATCACGTATCGTGGCTCCCCATTGGGCAACAGCGCCCTACCAGGAGGCCAGCTTCGCTCGTCGACGGCCTTGCCATTCACCACTTAACTGAAGGACAGATCAATGCAACCCAAGACGAACAACCAACCGCTTACCGCCATCGTTACTGGCGCATCCACCGGCATCGGTTTTGCCATTGCCCAGCGTTTTGTCACCGACGGTCTTAACGTTGTTATGAATGCCCGAACGGCTGCCGATCTCGAGCTGGCTTTCAAAAAGCTTGGCGCACCGCAAAACGCAAGACTCGTCGTCGGCGACATCGCAGACAAGACCGTGGGAGCCAGGCTTGTCGCAACGGCCGAAGAAGCTTTCGGCGGGGTCGACATTCTGGTGAACAACGCCGGGGTTTTTGCCGCCAAGCCGTTTCTCGATACCGAAGAAGCCGATATCGATCGCTTCTACGCGATCAATTTTAAAGGTGCCTACTTTGCGGCACAGGCGGCGGTGCCTTCGCTTCGCAAACGCGGTGGCGGGACTATCGTCAACGTCGGGACAACGCTCGTCGAACATGCCATTGCCGGGTTCCCCGCCTCCGCGGCAGTGGCCAGCAAGGCCGCGCTGCACAGTCTTACCGAGCAACTCGCGGCGGAATTCGGCGGCGACAACATTCGAGTTTCAACCATCTCCACCGGGGTTGTGGAAACGCCGCTGCATGCCAAGCACGGCATCGACGACACCAGCGGCATGGCAGGGCTCCATCTGGTGAATCGCATCGGCAATCCGCAGGACGTTGCCGACGCCGTGGCGATGCTCGCCACCAACGACTTCATCACCGGTACCACGCTGCGGGTGGACGGCGGACATGCCGCAGGCCACGCATTTGGCTAGCGCCAAACCCGACTTTGAAAGCAAAGGAGAAACCCATGCCATACGTAAAAATCCAGGTTACCGATGAAGGCGTTACTCGCGATCAGAAAGAACAGCTGATTGCCTCGTCCACCCGAATGCTTAAGGAGGTGCTGGGCAAGTCTCCCGCGACAACCTTCGTCGTTATCGAAGAAGTCCCAACCGACAACTGGGGCATCGCCGGGGATCTGGTCACCGACATTCGTGCAAGAGCCGCATCCGCTCAGCGGCCGACCGGCACTTAAGTTTCAACCAATCAGGAGAAAACCAATGACTGCAACAACTACCCAGGTAGCGAGCTATCACAGCGATTATGAAGCCATCATCGAACTGCTAAATTCGTACTTTGACAGCCTCTACGTTGGCGACGTCGACAAGCTCCGGGCGATTTTCCACGACGATGCGTGGCTGAAAGGCAACAACTACCGGAAAACGCGAGACGAGTGGCTGGAAGCCGTCGCCCACCGGCCGGTTCCAAGCGTTGAAGGCATGGAGTATGCCTTCAACATTCAGTCGCTCGAGATTGTCGGCGACCAGGCCATGGCCAAAGTCGACGTACCTTTGCTCGCCGCCCACTTCATCGATTTCCTGGGTCTGCTGAAGGAAGCAGGGAATTGGAAGATCGTCAACAAGATGTTCACGACGATTTAAGTCACCGCGAAGCCTTAAAAGGCAAGCACCGGGCGGGGTTGGTTTAACTCGTGTGGTGCTTGCATTTTCGACTCACGTTGCCGAAACGACCAATAGGAAGCAGACAATGACCAGGGCAATTATCGTCTTATTCGCGGCGGGTGCTGGAATGAAATCAGATTACCGGCTCGCCGGCGTTAGCCCGCCGCGCCCGTCCGGGCCGGTAGTCGCGGCGGATCACCCACATGGCAAGCAGGCTGAGCGTCACGTAGACGCCGCACCAGCTTGAGGCCACCCAGGGTTCACCGTAGGCCCAGTTGATCGAGCCATCAGGGGTCAGCTGGCCGGAGATCCGCTGGTACGGAAACACGTAGTAGTTGAGCAGCAGGTAGGGCATCACCAGCCCGTTCACCAGCAGCAGGGCGGCGGGTGCCCAGAGGGTCCAGCGGGTGCGGGCCTCGCTCACATCTTCCGCCGGCGTTTCATGAAGCTGCTTGAGGTAGTCCGCTTCGGCGCGAGAAACCGTCGTGTTTCGCGACACAACGATGGCAACCGTCAGGCTGCACACCACGCCGATCAGCGCCGGCTCAAGGTAGGAGGGGAGAACGATGAGCTCGAGCACCTCAAAGAACTTTGGCACCACGTTGCCGAGGAGCCCCGCCAGCATGCCCCAGAAGGCACCCGCCTCCGTGAGTCGGCGGCTCCAGATGCTCATAATCGCCACCGGGCCCCAGGACGACGCAAAGATGGTGCCGATGAAGATCATCAGCCAGAAAATATCCGGTGGCGACACCAGGGCCACCGCCAGCGCCAGCGCGCCAAGTCCAAGCATAATGACCCGGCTCAGGGTCAGCGTCTGCGCATCACTTCGATCTTTGAACAGGCCGATATCCTGGGTAGCGCTGAACCCCACCAGCGACAGAAACGTTGAGGCGGACGACAGCGCCGCGGCGGTTATACCGGCCAACATCAGAGCCCCGAGTATCGGCGGCAGAAGGTTCAGAGAAGCCCAGATGGTGGCCCGCTCATAGGGTTCGATATTCGGATTACCCAGGTTGATCATGCCGCCCAGGCCGTAGACCAGCACCTGCAGCAGCACCACCACCAGGCAGGCAATAATCGCGGCCCGCATCACCACATGCTCGTTGCGGGCCATCAGATGGCGGCTGGACTGCCACGGACTCACGGCATAAACCATCAGCCAGCTGAGATCGATAATCACGCCCCAGATCAGGTAGTCCGCCGCCGTGGGCCAGTAGGTCCCTTCACCGATGATGCCGTGCCAGGACATCAGTCCTGCCTTGCCTTCCACCTGTGTCATGCCTTCAAGCACGGCGATCCAGCCGCCGAAGTGGCTGACAAGAAAGATGATCGCGCCCACGCTGGCCACGCTGAACAGCAGAAACATCAGCGTGTCGGTGAGGATCACGCCGCGGGAGCCGGAGTAGATCGTAAAAAACGTGTAGCTCAGCCAGGCAACGATCAGCGCCTGGGTGTAGGTCAGGTCGGTGATCTCCGACAAAAGAATGCCGGCGCCCTGGGTCACGGCCAGCAGATACCCGCCAAGCGCAAACACAATCGTATAGCCGGCAATCGCCTGCACCCGGCGGCTGGCGAAGCGTTCGCCAAAGAAAGCCGCCACGGTGGTTGCGCGGCTGCGCCGCAGGTATCGGCCAAACAATATGGCCCCGAGCACGTAGCCAATCACCGGCGTCTGCGGCCAAAGCATATAGGGCCCGGCCTGGCCGGCGTAGGAAAAGCCTGCTTCGCCGAGAAACATGGTGGCGCTCATCAGACTGGCTACGAGCGTGCCGACGATAACCAGCGTGGGAGCGCGGCGCCCGGCAACGTAGTAATCATCCAGCCCGCGAACACCGCGGCCGGCGTAGTTGCCGATGGCCACGTAGACCACAATGCTGATGATGATGGTGACGGTGTAGATATCCACAGGTCAGCCGCCGCCCGGCCGGAACCCGGCGCCGTTGTGCATTTTTTGACCAGATTTGTTTCTGTGTATACTCAAGCCGTGCGCGCCATTGACTTTGTCCACAGCTATTTTGAAGCCTGGAACGACCGCGATCCGGTTGCCGTGGCAGATCACCTGGCGGATGACGGCACCTACTGCGATGTCCCGCTCAATATCCGCCGCAACCACGACGAGCTGATCATCAGCCTGCAGGAGTTCTTCGCCCAGCAGCAGCATCGCTATGAGCTGATCGGAGAAATTCTCGAGGGCGATCATACTATTGCGTTTCGCTATCGCATGTATCCGCTCGTGCAGGACAGGAAGCAGCCAAAACCGGATCCGGTGAACGGCGCCGAGTTCATAACGCTGACCGGGGACACGGCGCTCACGATCCACGACTACTACGATTCCCCCGGGGCCCAGCAACCTCTGGTGGCTGAGGCCGCAACCCGCGCCGCCGCGAAGCAGGCCAACACCAAGTACGCCAAGTCGGGCCTGAAGGACGACCAGCTCGGCGACTATAAAGCGCGGCTGCAGCAGGTCATGGAAGCTGAGCAGGCGTACCTGCGCTCTGATCTGACGCTGCCGCGACTGGCCGAGCTCGTGGACTGCTCCGTGAATCATCTGTCCCAGGTGATCAACGCCGGCTTCGGCGTGAGCTTTTTTGATTACCTGAATCGCTATCGAATCCAGCATGCCAAGCGACTGCTGCGGGAACTGGACGGTCAATCCAGCGCGGTGCTCAATATCGCTTTTACCGTTGGCTTCAACTCCAACTCTGCGTTCTACGCCGCCTTTAAGAAAAACGTGGGGCAGACGCCGGCCCAGTATCGGCGGCACCACGCTGACCACCGGCCCTGATTCAACCGCACCACCTCTCCCAGCGCCCTATAGGTCGGGATGCCGCGCCGCTGCACATGATCCGAAATGGGGTCTGAGAGCGCACCCCTGATGACACCGCAATCCCACACCGGTTCCTATTACGCCGCCACGGCCAACCAGCCGACCGACTATCCGACGCTTGAGGGAACGCAGCGCGCCGACGTCTGCGTGGTGGGGGCGGGCTTTACCGGCGTGTCGACGGCGCTGCACCTGGTGGAGCGGGGTTACCGCGTTTGCCTGGTCGAGGCCTGCCGGGTGGGCTGGGGTGCGTCCGGCCGCAACGGCGGCCAGCTGATTGGCGGCATCGCCGGGGAAACGGCCATGGCGCAGCACCTGGGCCGGGACGTGGAGGAACTTTTCGGCGAGCTGCGCTGGGCCGGGCACGAGATCATTCGCGAGCGCGTGAGCCGCTACGAGATCGACTGCGACCTCAAGTTTGGCTACCTTGATGTGGCAATCCGGGAGAAGCACCTCCGGGACATCGAGTACGACTACGAACGCCTTACCCGCGCCGGCTTTCCCCATGAGGTGCGGATTCTGTCGGCGCAGGAAACGCAGGACCTGATCGGTACCGACGCCTACATCGGCGCTTTGCTCAACATGGGCAACGGGCATCTGCATCCGCTGAATCTGTGCATCGGCGAGGCCCGCGCCGCCGAAGCGGCCGGCGCCAGCATCTACGAACTGTCGCCGGTGCGGCGCATCGAGCGAGGCGCCCAGCCTACGGTAGTCACCGATCACGGCTCGGTCACCGCTGATGCGGTGGTGCTGGCGGGCAACGCTTATCACGCGCTGGAACCGGATCTGCGCGGTGTGATGTTTCCGGTTAACAGTTTCATCATCGCCACCGAACCACTCCCCGCGGAAACCGTTGCGCGCATCAACCCCCAGGACCTGGCCGTCTGTGATCCAAATTTTGTGCTGGAGTACTTTCGGCTGAGCGCCGATAAGCGCCTGCTGTTTGGCGGGCGCATCAACTACTTCGGCAGCGATCCCAAATACATCGAGCGCCGGCTTCGGGTGAAGATGGCGCGGATCTACCCGGAGCTGGCGCAGGTCGGCATCGACTTTGCCTGGGGCGGCACCATCGGGGTGCCGATCAATCGCGTGCCGCGCTTTGGCCGCCTGGCCGGCAACATCTATTACTGCCAGGGTTATTCCGGACATGGGGTCAACGTGACCCACCTGGCAGGGCAGATTCTTGCGGACGCGGTTGCCGGCACGCTGGAGCGGTTTGATCTGTTTGCCAGCGTACCGCCGGTGCGGGTGCCCGGGGCCCACGTGCTGCGCAAACCGCTGGTGGCGCTGGGTATCCTCTACTACCAGCTTCGCGATCGGATGTAGCTTCCACTGACGGCCCGCCCGCTCTGCGCCTGTAGGGCTGGATTTAACCCGGGGTGGCCTATCAGTATCATCTCGGTTGGAACCTACCGACCACCAGAGAGCGCGCGTTTGCGATATATGCAGGTCATCAAGTGGGCGATCTACTCGCTCCTGATCGTCAACTTCGGTTTCTACGTCATGGAGGATCTGAACCGGGCGATTCACACGCTGCGCGAGGGTGACGAAGCTTTTAAGCTCACCAAAGAGTTCGCCACGTCGATTGACACCGTGGCCTGGCTGGTGCTGCTGATGATGTTTGAACTGGAAACCTACGTTCTTGAGGATGAACAGTGGTCCGGTTTCACGGCGTTTTTGGTCTACGCCACCCGCCTGGCCTGCTACGTGATGATCGTTCACACCGTCGTCGCCTTTAGCGTCAGCGCTAACGAATACTCCGAAACCCGCGTTGTTGAGGGCGTCACCAACCTCTGCCAGATGACCGACGATCGCGTTTCTTATGTCTACAACCTGAAATACACGGAGGTGACGGAGGAAACCTGCGCCACGCTTTCGGACGAAACCACCTACTACTGGCTGGGCGACAATCCGCTGGTGGTCACCGCGGCCGGACTGAAGCGGGAGCTGCATCTGGTCTGGTCGGACCTCGCGGAGGCCATCGCCTGGCTGGTGATTATCTTTGCCATCGAGCTGGTGGTGTTTCTGCAAAACCGGGACGTGACGGGGGGCCTCATTATGGTCACCGCCAACGGTTTGAAACTGCTTTGCTACCTCATCCTGGTTGGGCTCACGGTCTACTGGGCTGTGCTGGGCCACTTCCTCTATACCTGGGACAGCCTCCTCTGGGTTGCCGGCTTTGTATTCATCGAAAGCAATATGCATCTGTGGCGGGATGAGATTCGCGCGGAGCACCCGGGTTCGGCCGCCGGGGCGGCCCTGGATCAGGCGGTATGAACGGGGTAGCCGTCAGCCGGCAGGAACATACCCGTTCCTATTACGCTGCGTCGATCAACAGCGACGAGACCTACCCCACGCTGACCGGTGATGTGGAAGCGGACGTTTGCATCGTGGGGGCCGGATTCACCGGCGTTGCGACAGCCCTGACGCTGGCAGAGCGAGGCTTCAAGGTGGCGCTGGTGGAGGCCAACCGGGTGGGCTGGGGCGCCTCCGGGCGCAACGGGGGCCAACTGATCAACGGGCTTGGGGGCCTAAGCCGCATTGAGCGCCGGCGCCCGGAGCTGGCGGACCTGCTCTGGGACATCCGCTGGCGCGGCAACGACATTATCCGGGAGCGGGTTGAACGCTACGCCATCGACTGCGATCTGAAAGACGGCTACGTGGAAGTGGCCCGTAAACCCAGTCAGGTGGCCTACACCCATGAGGCGGCGGAGGAGCTGGAAAAGCGCAACTTCCCCCATCGCTTTGAGGTTTGGGATCGCCAGCAGACCAGCGAGAGACTGGGCACCCAGGCTTTCCACGGCGCCTTTGCCTCCTATCGGGATGGCCACGTGCACCCACTGAATCTATGCCGCGGAGAAGCCCGGGTAGTTGCCGAGCGCGGCGGGGCCATCTACGAACAATCCCCGGTGACGCGGATTGAGCACGGCGCCCGGCCCAAAGTGATCACCGAGCGCGGCAGCGTAACGGCCGACTCGGTGGTGCTGGCCGGCAATGCCTACCAGCGGCTGGAAGGGAAACATCTGGCTAATCTGGTGTTTCCCGCGGGCAGCTACATCATCGCTACGGAGCCCCTGTCCGAGGCACAGGTGAACGACATCAACCCCCTCGACGTGGCCGTCTGTGATCTCAATGACATTGTTGATTACTACCGGCTGTCAGCGGATCGGCGCATGCTGTTCGGCGGTGCGTGCAACTACTCGGGACGGGACCCCTCCAGCATTAAAGCGTACATCCATCCCCGCATGACCCGCCTGTATCCGCAGCTTAAGAAGATGAAGATCGAATACGAGTGGGGGGGCAAAATTGGCATCGTGCTGAATCGGGTTCCGGTGGTGGGCCGGATCAACAACAACGTTTACTACTGCCTGGGATATTCCGGCCACGGCGTTTGCGGGACCCACGTGATGGGTGAGGTGATGGCCGACGCGGTGGGCGGCACAATGGAGCGCTTCGACGTGTTCGACCAGGTGCAACACTTCCGCCTGCCCGGCTCACGCTGGCTGGGCAATCAGATTATTGCGCTGGGGATGCTCTATTACCGGCTTAAGGACCTGCTTTGAGGTCCTGCACTGCCCGATAAGCCTCTTCGATCGCCGCCTCGGTCATGGCGTTGGACGCCGCGTCGGTACCGGCAAAGCTGATCTGCCCAAACCGGGTGCTGGCGCCGCGCCAGCTGTGCCGGGCCTCGGGCCACCGGGAGGGTTCAAAGGCCACCTGGCCGCTTTTCCGGTCGTAGCCGTAGGCGTAGCCGTGGGGCCAGCGGTTGACCGTGATCGCCGCGATGTCCCGATCCGGGTCGAATCCCGCGGAACCCAGCATGCGGCCGAGCTGATCCCGCACGTGGTGTTCGAAGGTGGAAAAAGGGGTTTCCAGCAGCTCCCGCTTGCCCGCGGCAAACTGCGCCGCAGCGCTGAGACCAGGCTGCCCGGGCACGCGGTTCAGGTGCAGCAGGATAGGCTCGTCTGGCGAGGCGGCGAACCGGTAATCGCCGAGACTGACGGGAAAATCCAGCATGACGTTGTGGAAATAGCTCGCGGGGCAGTCGGCGCGGCGCAAACCCAGCTTGGCAAAAGCCCGCCAGTTGCGAATCGCCACGTTGGTATAAACCAACGGAGCACGCAGGCAGCTTCTCAAATGCCCCTGCTGCGGGGCCGGCAGTTCCGGACACAGCGCCGGTACCATGGCGTGATAGCAGGCCAGCACCACCCGCCGGGCTTTCACCGTGTGGGCGCGGCCATCACGCACATAGGTGACCCGCACCGGCCCGGTAGTTTCCTTCTCATGGCGAACCCGCACCACGGTGCTGTTCAGGCGTAGCCGAACCGGCGCGTTGGGCTGGTCGAGCTGCGCGTAGTCGAAGCGCGCGGTCACGATATCGTCCATGCTGCTGCCCGGGGCCACCCGGGGGATCATTCGCCGCACCAGCAGCCGGGCGATGCTGGCGTTGCCGTCGGGAAAATGGAAAAGCCGATCGTCGTAGGCGGAGTAGGGTTCCGCATCCAGCTCAAGATCGCCAAAACCGGGGTAGCCGCTGCTCCAGGCGGTGCGGGCCGGCAGCGCATCGATGCCGATCGCCCACACGCCCCGGGGGAGGGCCGAGATCACCCGCCGCGCCTCCGCACCGATGCCTGCGCGATCGCGCAGATACGCCTCGTAGGTGGTCTGATCCAGGTACGCAATCTGCTCGGCCCGGGACATGTCGTTCAGGTAGTGCCGATCATTTGCCGCCAGGCGCTTGAGCTCCTCCCGGGCCGCGTCCGGCACGGGCAGATCTTTCAGCACCTCACCAAGGGGGCCCACCGCCAGGTGGTCCCGGCCAAATGCCCGCCGATCAAGAAAAGTGCCCCGGGAAAGATCCTGGTAGAGCTGCTGGTCAAAGGCCTGGTGGAGCCGCTCCGTGTCTACGCCGAGCTCAGCGATCAGGTCTGCCGCCACCTGGGGATAGTCACCGGGAGCCTCCACCAGCATGGTGCCGCCAAAGCCGATGAGCTGGCGACCATCGACACTGAATTCATTGCGTTTCGCATGACCGCCAAAGTCGTCGTGATTGTCCAGCAGCAGCGTGCTGCCGCCGCCGTCTCGCTGGTAAAAATAGGCTGCCGCCAGGCCGCTGATGCCGGCGCCCACCACCACCAGGTCGTACTCCTCACCGATGTCGCGTTCTTCCCAGCTCGCCCCGTCGCGCAGGCCGTGGGCCACTTCAAAGGAACCGGGGTGGGCGCCGCGCAGTCCCAGCCGGGCCGGCGGATAGGCCGCGGCGGCCTGAAGCTCCAGCGGAGACAAGGACCCTGCCACGGCGATAGCAACGCCATTCAGAAAATCCCGTCGCGTAATTCGACTACTCATGGTGCCTCATCATATCTTTCCGACCGCGCCGCGGGTCAGTCCAGCTCGATCCAGGTGGTTTTCAGCTCGGTGTATTCGTGAAACGCATGCAGCGACTTGTCACGTCCGTTGCCGCTCTGACGGAATCCGCCAAACGGCACCGTAATGTCGCCACCAAAGTAGTTGTTGATACCCATCGTGCCGACCCGCACCGCGGCGGCCACCCGGTGCGCCGTGTTGATGTTCTGGCTCCACACGGCGCCGGCCAGGCCGTAGATGGAGTCGTTGGCCTGGGCGATGGCGTCCTCGGCGTCCTTAAAGGTGAGCACCGACAGCACGGGACCAAAAATTTCTTCCCGGGCGATGCGCATGGCCGGATCGACGCCCCCGAAAATGGTCGGCGCCACGAAGGATCCGCCGGTGTCGGCGAGCAGCGACTCACCGCCCGCGACCAGCTCAGCGCCTTCCTGTCGGCCAACGTCGATGTATTCCGTTACCGTGCGGTGCTGCCGCGCGTCGATCATGGGACCCATGGCCGTCCCCGGGTCCAGCGGGTCGCCCGGCATCCACTCAGCCGTGTGCGCGGCCACCCGCTCAACAAATTCATCGCGGATCGACTCCTGCACCAGCAGGCGAGTGCCGGCAGTGCAGGTCTGGCCGCAGTTGTAGAAGACGGCCAGGGCGGCAAACGAGGCAGCCTTCTCGAGGTTGGCATCAGCAAACACGATGTTGGGACTCTTCCCGCCGAGCTCCAGAAATACGCGTTTCAAATTGGATTCGCCGGAGTACTTCATGAGCTGTTTGCCGACACCAGTGGACCCGGTGAAGGTCAGGCCATCAATATCCGGATGCAGACTCAGGTGCTCGCCCAGGGTGCTGCCGTTTCCCGGCAGCACCTGCAGTACGCCGTCCGGCAGGCCGGCTTCGCTGGCCAGCGCCGCGATGCGCAGCGCCGTCAGCGGCGTGTTGAGCGCCGGCTTGACGATCACCGAGTTGCCGGTGGCGAGCGAAGGCCCGAGCTTCCAGGCGGTTGTGGACAGGGGAAAATTGAATGGCACGATGGCCGCCACCACGCCTAGCGGCAGGCGCTGCACCAGCGCTAGCGCGTCGGGGCCGGTCGGCGCAATCTCGTCATAGATCTTATCGATCGCCTCGCCGCTCCAGCTGATGGTGCGCACCGCCGACGGCACGTCGTCACCGGTGGTGTCGGCGATGGGTTTGCCCACGTCGAGGGTTTCCAGCAGGGCGATTTCTTCCGCGTGCTCCTCGATTAGCTCGGCCCAGCGCACGAGCACCCGCTTGCGCGCCGCCGGCGGCTGGGCCGACCAGCGACCGTCCTCAAACGCTGCCCGGGCCGCGGCCACCGCTGCGTCCGCGTCAGTGGGACCGCAGCGGGCCACCTGGGTGAGCACCTGGCCGTTGGCCGGGTTGCACGTTGGATAGGTTTCGCCGGACTCGGCAGCGCGGTAGCCGCCGTTGATAAACGCCCGCCCCTCAATACTCAGGCCGGCGGCCATTTCATTCCAGTCGCTTCGGGTCTTATCCAGCATTTATGGGTCCTCCGGTAACGGCGCGGGCCGTCACCCCATTTCGTTGAGCTCTGTCACCGCGCGGTGCGCCTGTTCCACGGCCGACTCGACGTTGGCCAGCGCCCCGGCGTCCGAGTTGGCAATAGCGATGCGGCCAAAAGGCTGCCGTCCGCGCACAAAGCCATAGCGCGGGTCATTCCGATCGCCGTAGTACTCGTCGTTGAGCCAGTCCCGGGTGGCGTAGCCGTGGGGCCAGCGATTGACCGTGATTGCCGCGATATCCCGGGCCGGATCAAAGCCGCCGTCTCCCAGCATGGCGCCCAGCTGCTGCCGAACTTCCCGCTCGATGGCTTCAAACGGCGTACTCAGCATCTCCAGCCGCCCCAGCGGCGCCTGTTGACGCTTGCTCATGCCGCTTCCCTGCTTGTGGAAAAAGCGCTCCATGTGCACCAGGATCGGGTCGTCCGGCCCCCGGGCAAACTGATAGCCGCCCAGACTCACGGGAAAGTCCAGCATGGCGTTGTTGAAGTAGCTGCCCGGCGCCGAGATCACCGCCACGCCCAGCTTCTTCCAGGCACGCCAGTTGGTAAGCGCCACGTTCAGGTAAAGAATCGGCACCTTCACGATGCTGCGCAGGCCGGCCTTCTGCGCGTCTGGCAGCTCCTCGCATACGGACGGGATGATCGCGTTGTAGCACGCCATGACGCAGCGGCTGGCGCGCACGCGACGGGCCTGTCCGTCCTTCACGTAGCTCACCTCAACCCACTTCGCCTTCGCCGGTGGGCCGTCATGACGGACGTTGACCACCGTGCTGCTCAGGCGCAGGCGCACCGGAGTGTCTGGCAGATCCAGCTGGCCGTAGTCGAAGCGGGCCTGAACGATATCTTCCATATCGTCGCCCGGGGCTACCGCCGGGATCATCTGCCGCACCATCAGCCGGGCGATGGAGGCGTTGCCATCGGGAAAGTGGTGAATGTACGGTTCGGCCTCATCATCCACGTTCGGCAGACCGGTCTGCGGAAAGCCGGGCAGACCAATGTAGATGATGGCGTCGCTGGCCGGCACCGCGTCGATGGCTCCACCCAGATCCGTGGTCAGCCCCGCCAGCGCGGCAAACACGTCCGGTTCGGTGATGCCGAGCACGTCCTTGAGGTATGCCTGATAGCTCAGCTCGCTCAGCCTTCCCAGCCGCTCCTCATCCGACAGGCCGGGGAAATGATCCGTTGTGTCGGTCAGCAGCTGGAGCATCTGCGCCTTTGCCGGGCCGGAGAGCGGCATCTGTTCGACGGCTTCGGCCGCGTTCTGACCGTCGCGATCCAGCACCAGCGTAAAGGCCAGCCCCCCAAGATCGTAGGGCACCAGCCGGTCGACACCCCACCGCTCACGCGGGAAAAAGCTGGCCGCTTTGAGTCCGTGGCGGCTGAAAAACTGGCGATCGTAGGCGCCGTAGAAACGGTCCAGGTCCACGCCGAGGTCGCGGAGCAGTTTGCGGGTCTGCTTCGGATAGCTCGAGGGCTCTTCCAGCGTCTGGGAACCGCCGTAGCCAATCAGGTGGCGATTGCCAACCTTAAACTCGTTGCGCTTGGCATGTCCCCCGAAGTCATCATGATTGTCCAGAATCAAAATGCGCGCCTGAGGGTTTTGCTGGCGATAGAAGTAGGCCGCGGCAAGGCCGCTCAGTCCCGCGCCGACAACCACCAGATCGTAGTCCGGGTCGCCAGCCGGTTTGACCGGACCCCAGTCCCGGCGACCTTCCCGGGCCAGCTGGTGGGCCACCTCAAAAGCGCCGGGATGGCTGCCCCGGAGTCCCGTCAGGCCGGGCGGATAGGGTGCCTCGCTCGCGGCGAGGATTCCTTCGGCTCCAGACAGCAGACCGAGGCCGGCCAGCGCACCGGCGCCGTGAATAAAATCGCGGCGGGTGATGGGCTGATGCAGGCCCAGATCGCGGTCTCTGGATTTCATGGCCGATCGATCCTCTGCGTGACAGGATGGTTAGCTTAGAGATTTCGCTGAGAATGAGTGTGAAATTCAAAAATTCAACCGACTACCGGGCCTACACGCAGTGCAGATGACCCCTCGCCGGTAGGCTAGGATCGCCCGGTGCTATCCCACGCCTTAACCTGATGGCCACGTACGACGCCATCGTCATCGGTGCCGGCCATAACGGCCTGACGAACGCGGCCTTTCTGGCCCGGGCGGGGCTGCGCACGCTGGTGCTGGAGAAAAACCCGTACATCGGTGGCGCGACGGTCAGCCGGGAGCTTCACCCGGGCTGGAAGTACTCCAACTGTTCCTACGTTTGCAGCCTGTTTCGTCCGGAGATCTACCAGGCACTCGATCTGGGCAATCACGGTCTTAAGATCGTGCCGCTGGTCAGCAGCATGACGTTCAAGCAGGACGGTGATTTTTTCGGCAGCTATCAGAACCCCCACGTGCGGCGGCGGGAGCTGATGCGTCATAGCCCGCGCGATGCGGACGCCGCCGTGCGCTTTGACGCCGACCTGATGCGCTGGTGCCGGCTGATCCGGGCGCTGCTGCTGCGCACGCCACCGGATCCCGGATCCCTGCGGCCCCGGGACCTTGGCGAGTGGCTGTTTCTCCTGCGGCGGTTCCACGATCTGAGCGAATCGCAGCTCTATGAATTTTGCCGATTTTTCACCCTGTCCATCGCCGAGTACCTGGAAAACTACTTCGAGAACGAAACGATCCTGGCGCACTACTCCGGCGGCAGCATTATCGGCACCGGCCTCGGCGTCTATTCCCCCGGCACCGCGTACGTGCTCCTGCACCACGCTATGGGGGAAGTGGACGGCAACATCGGAGCCTGGGGGTTTGCCCGGGGCGGCATGGGCGCCGTGGCGGATGCGCTGGCCAGCGCCTGCAAAAGCCAGGGCGGCGAAATCCGCACCGACGCCGAAGTGGTCGGCATCCGCGTAAACGGCCGGCGCACCCGAGGGGTAGAGCTCGCTTCCGGGGAAACGATCGACGCGCCGGTGGTCGTCTCCAACCTGGACCCCCGGCGAACGTTCACCAAGATCATGAGCCCGGAGGACGTGCCCCCGGCGCTTGCCGAACGCGCTGAGCGCTTCCGCATTCGCGGCTCCTCCGGGAAGCTGAACATCGCCCTCGACGGCATGCCTTCGTTTCCAGCCCTGCCATCGGGGTCGCCGCTGACCCTGGGCCACATGCACTTTACCGACACGCTGGAGCGGCTGGAGCGGGCCTATGACGACTGGAAAGACGACCGCTGGTCCGCCGATCCGTATACCGACACGCTGATCCCATCCCAGTACGACCCCAGCCTGGCGCCGCCCGGCAAACATATGATGAGCGTGTTTGTGCAGTACTGCCCGGTGACACCCGAGGGAGGTTGGGACGCCGCCAAACGTACAGCCTTTGGCGACACCGTAATCAACCAGATTGCCCAATACAGCCCCGACTTCAAAGACCGGTTGCTGCATGTTGAGGTGCGCACGCCAAATGAGATTGAGCACGAGGTGGGCCTGACCGAGGGAAACATCTTTCAGGGCGAGCTCACCTTCGACCAGCTGCTCTTCAATCGGCCCTTCCCCGGCTATGCCCGCTATCGGGGGCCGGTGCGGGGCATGTACCTGTGCAGTTCCGCCACGCATCCCGGCGGCGGCGTGATGGGCGCTCCGGGCTGCAATGCGGCGCGGGAAATCCTGCGCGACCTGCGGCGCCCGGACTCAACGCCGGAGGCTTTCGGCGATGACTGACGCGGTGGTCATCGGCGCCGGCCACAACGGCCTGGTCTGCGCCACGCTGCTGGCTCAGGCGGGCATGCAGGTGGTTTGCGTTGAGCAGGCGGATCAGCCCGGCGGCCTGGCGCGCCGGCGCGTGCTCGGCGACTGCCAGGTGCCGATGGCCCACGCGGCTTTTCCGCCGGGCCCGGAGCTGGTGCGGGAGCTCAGGCTGGACGCCGTGGGCTTCCAGCCCGGCCCTACCCTCGACACCATCGCCCTCGGCCGCGAAGGCCAACATCTGACTTTTTCCGGCGATGAGGTGAGCGGCGCCGCGCTTAAAGACAGCGACCGGGAAGCGTATCGCCAGTTTCGGCAGGCGTATGCCCGCTTCGGCGCCGCGCTCCGGCCGCTGCTGCTGAGCCCGCCGCCGCGGCTGAAAAACCTGCCCGGTGCAGATCTGAAAGCTCTGGTGCGGCTGGCCTGGCGCCTGCGCTTTGGACTCGGGCGGGAACAGCTGGGCGAGTTCCTCCGGGTGGTCGGTGCCAACATGCGTGACGTGCTGGAAGACCATTTTGAAAATCCGCAGCTGAGAGGGGCGCTGGCCGCAGATGCGGTACGTGGCCACTCGGCCGGGCCCTATGCGCCAGGCACCGTCTGGACGTGGCTGCTGCGGGTGATCGATTCCCTTGACGGGCCGCTCTCCGCCCTCGCCGCGGACGAACTGATCCGCTGCCTCCCCAAGGCAGCAGAAAACGCCGGCGTAGACCTGCGGCTGGCAAGCCCGGTGGCCAACATCGCCGTCGCCGATAACCAGGCCCGGGGCATAACGCTCGCCGACGGCTCAACGATCGAAGCAGACCACGTTGTGTCGAGCGCAGATCCAATCACCACCCTCAGCAGGCTGGTCGGCGCACCGCAGCTGGACGCCATGTTTGCCCACCGCGTCGCCCAGATTCGCTCTGCCGGGGCGGTGGCGCGGGTGCATCTGGTGCTGTCGGAAGCGCCGACGTTCACCGGTCTCAGCGACGCAAACCTGGATCATCGACTCGTTTTTGCGCCATCGGTGCGAGCGCTGGAACGGGCCTACAATCCGATCAAATACGGCGCCTTCTCCGATGAACCGGCGCTGGAGATCGTGTTCCCAACCCGCCATCAACCGGAGCTTGCTCCCGCGGGCCAGACCGTGCTGTCAGCCAACGTCATGTACGTGCCGTACCGTCTGAAGGGCGGCTGGACGGACGCACGCCGGGGAGAGCTGCTCGACCGGGTGCTGAAGCTCCTGGACTCGCTGGCACCTGGCCTGAGCCAATCGGTGCTGTCCAGTGAGTGTCTGACACCGGCGGATATTGAATCGATCTATGGAGTGACGGGCGGCCACTGGCACCAAGGCGAGGTATCGCTGCACCAGTCGCTGATGTTGCGCCCGGTCTACGGCGCAGCCCAGTACGCCACGCCCGTTGCGGGCCTTTATCTGTGCGGTGCCGGCTGCCATCCCGGCGGCGGCGTGACGGGCTGGCCCGGCCGCAACGCCGCCCGGCAGCTTCTGAAACGGCGGGGTGCCGCATGAACATCGCACCGGATCATTTTGTGCAGCCCCTAAACCGAAGCCCTTTTATCAATCGCTTCGAGGCGCTGTCGCGAACGGAAAACTGGGCCACCTGGAACAGCTACAAGGTGGCGCGGGTGGTTGATGAGATTGCCAATGAGTACTTCGCCGTGCGCAGCGCGTGCGCCGTGATGGACCTCACGCCGATGGAAAAGTACCGGATCAGCGGTCCGGACGCGCGGGCTTTCCTCGACCGGCTGGTGGTGCGGGACCTGAGCAAACTGCGTACCGGGCGGGTGACCTACGTTGCCTGGTGCAACGATGAGGGCCACGTGATCGACGACGGCACCCTGTTTCAGCTCGGCGAGAATGATTATCGCCTGTGCTCTCAGCACCACCAGCTCGACTGGCTGCACATTTCCGCCCAGGGCTTTGACGTTGCCATTGAGCACGAAACCCATCAGGTAGCGGCGTTGGCGGTGCAGGGTCCCACCTCTTTTTCTGTGCTGCGCGACGCGGGAGCAGCGGAGCTCGACGAGCTCAAGCCGTTTGGTTTTGTAAAAAGCCGCATTGCCGGCCAGCCGGTTTTGATTTCCCGCACGGGTTATACCGGCGACCTGGGCTACGAGCTGTGGTTGGACCCTGCGGCTGCCGATGCGGTTTGGGATGCAGTATTTGCGCAAACGCCGCACTACGCGGTCAGCGCCATGGGCCTGGATGCGCTGGAGATGGTGCGGCTCGAGGCGGGCTTTGTGATGCCGGGTTTCGACTTTGTCGCCGCGGACGTGGCGATCCGCAGCAACCGGGCTAGAACCCCCACCGAGGCCGGACTGGGCTGGCTGGTGAGCTTCGACAAAGGTCACTTCACCGGTCGCGCTGCGCTGCTTGCGGAAAAATCCGAGACGCCGCGCCGGCGGCTGGTGAAACTCACGGTGGAGGGCAACCGGCCGGTTTGTGATTCATTTATCCACGCCCGGCGTGGGGGCCCGCGGGTGGGCGAAATCCGCGCCGCCACCTGGTCACCGATGCTGAAAACCAACGTGGCGCTGGCGGAAATCAACCTGGTGCGGGGTGACCTGCCGGCAAACCTCTGGGCCCGGGTGGACTATCAGCGGGAGCTTGCCTGGCATTCGATCTGGGCCCGGTGCCACCCCCAGATCAAAGCCGCCGTGACCCCGGCACATCGCAGCCTTACCCCGCCGCAGCGGTATTAGGCGGCACCTATGGCCGACACTCTAAACAGCACCGCAAACAGCGAACCCACCGTCTTCGACGGCTGGCGGTCCATGGCGATTGCCCTCTATATGGTGCTTGTAGGCTACGGCGTGCTGGTGGGTATTCCCGTGATCAGCACCGCCTGGGTGAATCTTCTGGGTTTCACCGAAGTTCAGGTCGGCCGGGTCGCCGGGGCTGACCTGGGCGGCCTGTCACTCGGCGCGATACTTGCGGCGGGCGTGATCGGCCAGATGAACCGGCGGCTGATGGTGCTGACCGGCGCGCTGCTGGCCATCGGGGCCAACCTGCTTTGCATCTGGATGACCTCCTACGAGCAGGTGCTGTGGCTGCGGCTGCTCGCCGGCGTCGGCAGCGGCATCTATACCGCCGTGGCTGTGGCCACCCTTGGCGCCACCTGCAATCCGGCCCGGGCGTTCAACATCGCGCTGTTTGCCTTTGCCTTTTCCCAGGCGCTGGAGCTGACGATGCTTCCCAGGCTGTCGATGAACGGCATCTACCTGGCTTTTGTCGCATCCTACGTGATCGGTCTTGGGTTTCTTCAATGGCTGCCGCCGCGGCCGGTGGACGCGGAGCCACAGGCGGCGACACCTGCGGAACCCCTGGCCAACGAAACCGGGGATCAACTGTCGGTCCCGGGTTTTGTGCCATGGATGGCGCTGGCCACCATCATGGTGACGTACATCAACATTGGCGCCTACTGGACCTACATTGAGCTGGCCAGCGCAGATTCTTCGGCCGATCCGGACTGGGTGTCCAAGGTGCTGGTAGGGGCCTCCTTTTGCTCCATCGTCGGGTGTCTTTTTGCCACCCGCCTGAGCCGCCGCTACGGGCTGGCCCGCCCGCTGCTGGGCACCTTGGTGGTGCAGGCCGTGATCGTCGCCATGCTGGCAGCCGGAATCAACAACGTAAACATTCTGATCAGCCTGTTCATGTTCAACTTCCTGTGGATCTTCGTGGACGTCTTTCAGATGGCCACGGTGGCCAACGTGGATCGCACTGGCCGGTTCTCCGCGCTGATGCCTGGCGCCCAGGGCCTGGGACAGATCATTGGTCCTAATATGGCGGCGTCCGTTCTGGCCTGGGGACTGGGCTACGGCGGAGTATTTATCCTGTGCGCCGCGGCCTCGCTGGTGGCGCTTGCGATCTATCTCACCATGTATCTGCGGCTGCGCGGCATAGCGCCGGCGCTGGCAGATGCTTCTTAGCTATCATCTCTTTCTGAGATCTACGCTGAAACCAAACTCCTAGCCCGAATTTCGAACGCGCCCGACGACGGGTGCGTCCGCTGGAACAGACCATGGCACGCGCTCCTCTTCGCATAGCAAATCGTGATGTAAGACGTTTGTGGCTCAATGCACAGGGTCTGGCGCGCACACCAACCGGCCCGCTGGATCTTGATTCGCTCATCAAACACTTGGGATTTGTCCAACTGGATACGATCCAGGTGGTCGCACGGGCCCATCACCACATTCTCTGGAGTCGCAATCAGAACTATCGGGAGCCCATGCTCGATCGGCATCTGGCGGCGGACCGCAAGGTGTTTGAGCACTTCACCCACGACGCATCCGTCCTGCCGATGGACTTCTATCCGATGTGGCAGCGGCAGTTTCGCCGGCTCGAAGCGAAGGTCAGGAAGTGGGAATGGCATCGCGGCATGCTCGATGCAGAAGGGCGCAACCACATCAAAGACCGCATTCGCGCGGAAGGGCCACTGTGTACCAAGGCGTTCGACACCAAAGTTACGGGCAAGAAGAGGATGTGGGGTCGCCCGCCGCATAAGCTGGCGCTCGACTACATGTGGTACGCCGGCGAATTATCGACGTCGCACCGCGAGAACTTCACCAAATTCTATGACCTGAGCGAGCGGGTCATCCCGGAACATCTGTTGCGGCAGGTGCCGTCCGACGAGGCACAGATCGACTGGCTCTGCCGTAACGCTCTGGCGCGCATGGCGTTTGGAAGCGAAGGGGACATGCAGCGTTTTTGGGATGCGGTATCCAACGCCGAGGCGAAAACCTGGGTTGCAGCGCACGCAAGCGAGCTGGTGCCCGTCGAACTTGAAACGGCCGACGGGGACCTCCTTAAGGCCTGGGCCGATGAAGACATCGAAACGCGCCTTGCCAACGACCCGGCACCGACGTCCCGCCTGCGGATTCTCAACCCGTTTGATCCGGTGGCTCGCGATCGAACCCGCCTGCGGCGCTTGTTCGGCTTCGACTACACCGTCGAGATGTTCGTTCCCGCCGCCAAACGCAAATGGGGCTATTACGTCTTCCCGATGCTGGAAGGAGACCGCTTTGTTGGTCGCATTGAAGTTAAGGCCGATCGAAAAGCTGGGACCCTGCGCGTCAGCAATCTCTGGCTTGAGCCGAAAACGCAGTGGACGCCGGCCCGCGCCAACCGGCTCGAGGCAGAGCTCTCCCGAATGCAGCGATTCATCGGCATGAACGACCTGCTTAGGGATAGCACACAGCCGAGCCTTCCCCGCTAGGTCAAGGCGTCACCCTGTCAACGGCACTCAGGCGAAGACCACGGTCTTATCGTTGTTGAGCATCACGCGGTGTTCTGCCTGGTAACGAACCGCCCGGGAGAGCACCCGGGTTTCGATTTCCCGTCCCATGGCCACCAGCTGCTCCGGCGTCTGGGCATGGCTGACGCGCGTAACGTCCTGCTCGATGATGGGTCCCTCGTCCAGATCTGGCGTGGCGTAGTGGGCGGTGGCGCCGATCAACTTGACTCCCCGGGCGTGGGCCTGATGGTAGGGCCGGGCGCCCTTGAAGCCGGGCAGGAAGGAGTGGTGGATATTGATTACCCGGCCCTTCAAATCCTCACACAGCTCCGGCGTCAGAATCTGCATGTAGCGGGCGAGCACCACAAAATCCACCTGCTCCGCCCGGGCAAGCTCCAGGAGTTTGGCCTCCTGCTCCCGTTTGTTGGCCTTGGTCACCGGCAGGTGATGAAAGGGGATGTCGTGGGAAGCCACCAGCTGGTAAGCAGCGCGATGGTTAGACACCACGGCGGGGATTTCCACATTCAATTCCCCCATGCTGATGCGGTACAGCAGATCCCGCAGGCAGTGGTCGAACTTCGAGACCATCACCAGCACCCGCGCCGGTCGGGCGTAGTCGTGTAGCCCCCAGGCCATCTGATGGCGGTCCGCTACCTCCTGAAAGGCAGCCCGCAGGTCGGCCTGGCTTTGCTCCGGGGACGTTTCAAAATGCAGCCGCATACAGAAGCGATGCGTTTCCCGATCGCCAAACTGGGCGCTGTCGAGAATATTGCCGCCGTTTTCGGCCACAAACGCGGTGACGTCGCGAACGATACCCGGCTGGTCCGGGCAGGTCAGGGTCAAAACAAACTCCGGCGCGGCCATCAGCTTAAAGTGGCCCAGGTTTGATCCAGCGCGCGGCGCGCGCGATTGATCAGCTTGTCCGCTTCGGCATGCGTCAGGGTAAAAGGCGGCGCAACGATCATGCTGTCGCCCACGGCTCGCATCACCAGCCCCTCCTTCAGGCAGAAGTCGCGGCACTTCGCGCCGGCGCCGTTGTCTTTGGGAAAGCGCTCCGGCGGTGCCTTCTGGCGGACCAGCTCCAGCGCGCCCATCAATCCCACCATGCGGGTTTCTCCCACCATCGGGTGGTCTGCCAGGCGCGCCCAGCGCTCCTGCAGGTAAGGGCCGATATCTTCCCGAATGCGTTCCACCAGCCCCTCACGCTGAATCAGCTTGAGGTTGGCGATGGCCACGGCACAGGCGGCGGGGTGTCCCGAGTAGGTAAAGCCGTGGGCAAACTCGCCGGCCTGCTCCACCAGCGCGTCGCCGACGCGGTCTCCCACGAGCACGCCGCCCAGCGGCAGGTAGCCGGAAGTGACACCCTTGGCAAACGGTATGAGATCCGGTTCGATGCCAAACCGCTGAGAGCCAAACCAGTGACCGAGACGGCCAAAGCCGGTGATCACCTCGTCAGCCACCAGCAGGATATTGTGGCGGCGACAGGTTTCCTGAATCGCCGGCCAGTAGCTGTCGGGAGGAATAATGACCCCGCCGGCCCCCTGGATCGGCTCACCGATAAACGCGGCAACCCGTTCCGGGCCCACCGCCTGGATGCGCGCTTCCAGCGCCTCCGCCGCGTGTTTACCAAAAGCTTCCGGCGACAGTTGCTGATCGCTGCCAAACCAGTAGGGCTGGTCGATATGCTCAATGTCCGGAATCGGCAGCCCGCCCTGTTTGTGCATGTCGCCCATGCCCCCGAGGCTGGCGGCGGCTACCGTTGACCCGTGATAGGCATTACGTCGGGAAATGATGACCTGCCGTTTCGGCTGGCCCAGGGCACTCCAGTAGGTGCGCACCATGCGCACCACCGTGTCGTTCGCCTCCGATCCGGAACTGGTGAAGAAAACCCGGTTGAAACCCTCCGGGCTGATATCCCCGAGCAAAGCCGCCAGCTCTACCGCCGGCGGGTGGGCACATTGAAAGAAGCTGTTGTAATAGGGCAGCTCGCGCATCTGCGCGGCGGCCGCGTGCACCAGTTCCTCGCGCCCATAGCCCGCATTGACGCACCAAAGGCCCGACATGGCGTCGAGGATTTCCTGCCCGTCGGCGTCATAGATGTAAACGCCCTCGGCGCGCTGGATGATGCGCGACTGGCGCTTGTGGAGCGCCTTATGATCGGTGAAGGGATGTAGGTAATGCGCCGCATCGAGCGCCTGCCACTGCTCCGAAACCGGTTGTGCCATCTGCGTCATCGCTCCCCTCAGAAGCTCGGAAAACTGAACCGAGCGCTTTCCCGGACGCCGCCGCCCGGCCAGCGCTGGGTGATGGTCTTGCGTCGGGTATAGAAACGTACCGCGTCCGGACCGTAGGCGTAGAGATCCCCAAACAGAGAGCTTTTCCAGCCGCCAAAACTCTGCTGCGCCACCGGCACCGGCAGCGGCACGTTGACCCCTACCATGCCTGCCTGCACCCGGTCGGTGAAAAACCGTGCCGCTTCACCGTCGCGGGTGAAGATGCACGTGCCGTTGCCATACTCGTGCTGGTTGACCAGTTCCAGCGCCTGTTCCTCGGACGCCGCACGCACCACGCACAGCACCGGGCCAAATATCTCCTCCTGATAAATGCGCATGGCAGGCGTGACCTGATCAAACAGGCACGGCCCGAGAAAGAAGCCTTCCTCATGCCCGGCGACCGACAGGCCGCGGCCATCGACCACCAGCTGCGCGCCTTCCTCAACGCCAAGATCTACGTAGCCGCGAACCTTGTCGTGATGCTCCCGGGTCACCAGCGGACCCATGTCGCTGGTGCTGTCATTGCCGGGACCCACCGTCATCTCAGCAATGCGTTCGCCCAGCAGCTTAACGATCTGATCCGCCGTTTCGTCGCCGACGCAGACCACCACCGAGATAGCCATGCAGCGCTGGCCACAGGATCCATAGGCAGCGCCCAGCAGCGCGTTCGCCGCATTTTCCAGATCCGCATCGGGCATGACCACAGCGTGATTTTTAGCCCCGCCCAGTGCCTGCACCCGTTTGCCGTGGTGCGTTCCAACATCGTAGATGGACCGCGCGACCGGCGTTGACCCGACAAAACTGACAGCCTGCACCCGGGGGTCTTCGAGCAGCGTCTCCACCGCCTCGCGGTCGCCGTTAACCACGTTGAATACCCCGTCCGGCAGGCCCGCCTCCTTAAACAGCTCGGCGCAGAGGAGGGCCGGGCTCGGGTCCTTTTCCGATGGCTTGAGCACAAACGTGTTACCGCAGCCGATGGCCATGGGGTACATCCACAGGGGCACCATGGCGGGAAAATTGAACGGTGTAACGCCCGCCACTACGCCCAAAGGCTGATGTTCAGCCCAGCTGTCGATATCACGACCCACCAGCCGGCTGTGCTCTCCCTTGAGAAGCTCCGAGATGCCGCACGCGTATTCCACTACCTCGACGCCGCGCTGGAATTCACCCAGCGCATCGTCCAGCACCTTGCCGTGTTCTTCGGTAATGGCGGCGGCGATGGTCGGGGCGTTTTGCTGCAGCAGCTCCCGATAGCGGAACATAACCTGGGCGCGGCGCTGGGGCGGCGTGTCCCTCCACTGCGGGAAGGCGTTACTGGCTGCTGCAATGGCCGTGTTTACGGTTTCTTTCGATGCCAGCGCTACTTCGCGCTGCACCGCACCGGTTGCCGGGTTGGTCACCGGCAGGCGTCGGCCGGCATCTTCTACGTAAGCGC
>JBCCVP010000054.1:0-28928 GCA_039195135.1 Pseudomonadota bacterium
CGACGGATCTCGTTCGCAGCAAACCTCGAAAAACACCCGTCGGAAACTACACCACCGCGCTCAACATCTCTCCCTGCCACTTTCGGGCGTCAGACCCCAAGCGGGTCTGACCCAGCTCCAACCGACGGACCGGCCCACCGGCCCGGGTCAGACCCACTCGGGGTCTGACCCTCGAAAGTGCCGCGGTACAAGACAAGCGAAGGAGCCAGGTTTCCGACGGATCTCGTTCGCAGCAAACCTCGAAAAACACCCGTCGGAAACTACACCACCGCGCTCAACATCTCTCCCTGCCACTTTCGGGCGTCAGACCCCAAGCGGGTCTGACCCAGCTCCCGACCGACCGTCCGGCCGGGGCAGGGCTTTGATAGCAGCGATGCGCGCCTGGCGCAGGGCGTTGGCCAGGGCCAGGCCCTCCAGGCCGGCCTCGCGCATTGGCGCGGTGGATACGCCGCGGGCCGCGGCCAGGGCCGCGGTGAGAAAGCGGCGCTGGGGATAGGGCTTGCGATCCAGGCCACCGCCGCGGCCGCGGGCGTCCGCTTCGCAGGCCCCGAGAAACTGCTCAAACTGGTCGGGATTGCGCAGGCCGTCGCATAGTTCGATCAGCTTGAGCACCTTACCCGGTCGCAGCTCCAGCGCCCGGTGACACCGCAGATGATGCTCACACACCCGCTCCGCCAGCCGCTGATGGTTTTTCGGCACCCGCAGCCGCTTGCACAAGGCTCGCAGCGGCGTCAGACCCGACGCCTCATGCCCGCGATGGCTGGGCAGCTCGTCCTCCGACGTCAGCGCCTTGCCGAGGTCATGCACTAGACAGGCAAAGCGGGCCGTCTCGTCGAGACCCATGGCCGCGGCCTGATCCAGCACCATGCCCACGTGCACGCCCGTGTCGACCTCCGGGTGATACTCCGCCGTTTGCGGCACGCCAAAAAGGGCGTCCACTTCCGGCAGCACTACCTTCAGCGCTCCACATTCGCGCAGCACGGTGAGAAAGCGGCTCGGGCGGGCGGTCAGCAGCGCGCCGCGCAGCTCCTGCCAGACGCGCTCGGCCACCAGGGCATGAAGCTCCCCCGCCTCAACCATCTGGCGAGCGAGCAGGTTCGTGTCCGGGTGCACCGAAAAATCCGGCAGCCGGGCCGCAAACCGGGCCAGCCGCAGCACCCGCACCGGGTCCTCGCTGAACGCCTCGGTCACGTGCCGCAGCACCCGGGCCGCAGCGTCGGCCTGTCCGCCAAAGGGATCCACCAGCGCTCCCGGTTCGCTCCGGGCGATGGCGTTGATGGTGAGATCGCGCCGCCCCAGGTCTTCCTCGAGCGTCACCTCCGGGCCCGCATGCACCGCAAAGCCGTGATAGCCCGGGCTGGTTTTGCGTTCCCGCCGCGCCAGCGCGTACTCATCGTGCGTTTCGGGGTGGAGGAACACCGGAAAGTCTTTACCTACCGGCCGGAACCCTCGGGCCAGCATCTCGTCCGGGGTGGTCCCGACGACCACGTAGTCGCGATCTTTCACCGGCTCCCCCAGCAGCGCATCGCGCACAGCTCCGCCTACCAGGTAAAACGTGAGACCGTCGGTGGCTGCGTCGGTCACGACCGCGGGTTCCAGACCTCAGCGACCAGCCCGGCGGCGCGCTTCGTTGAAGCGGCCGGCCCGCTGACTCTGCCCAAGGTAGGTCGGCGCAACCGCCTCAAGCGGCGTGGGAGTGATACCCAGCGCCGGCAGCGCATTGTGTTCGGCCACGCTGTCCAGCAGCAGGGAACGATAGTTGTCCAGGGAAAATGGCTTGCCCGGGACCAGGCTCAGGGCCGCCGCCTGCAGAAAGCTCATCCAGTTGGGAAGACCTACCACCAGCGTGCGGCGGCCGGTGAGTTGGATGATGTACTGAACCAGGGCTTTGAGCGTGTAGGTACCCGGCCCGGCCAGCGCCAGCGTTTCGCCGCCGCACTCCCGGCGGCTGATCACCTCGGCAAACGCATCCGCTACGTCGCCGACGTAGACCGGTTGAAAGCGACTCCCGGCGCGCGCCAGCGGCAGCACCAGGGGTGCCAGATTCAGCAGCTGATCGAAACGGTTCAGAAAACTGTCCGCGGGCCCGAAGATCACCGATGGCTGAAAGATGGCCCAGTCCAGACCGCTGTCCCGTACCAGGGCTTCCGCTTCACCTTTGGTCTTGAGGTAGTGGCTGGTGCCCTCGCCGGCCTTTAGCGCGCTCATCTGCACATAGCGCTCCACGCCGGCCTGGCGGCAGGCATCGATGGCGTTGCCCGTAACCTCTACGTGAGCCCGGCGAAAGCCGGCCCCGCCAAAACCTTTCTCATTGAGGATGCCGATCAGGTTGACGACCACGTCGACGCCGGCAAACTCGCTAGCCAGGTCTTCGGCGTTGTACGGGTCAACAATGCGCACATCGACGCCCGCCTGGGCGCTGCGCCGGGTGGCGGGATTGCGACAGGTGACGGTAACCCGGTGGCCGCGCCCGGCCAGCTCATTGGCCAGCGCAGACCCGACGAAACCGCTGCCGCCCAGCAGGATCACGTGACTCATGGGGCTATTGTATCTTTCGGCGCCGGGGATCAGGAGGGGCAGTGCGGCACGACGCGGCCGCGAACGCCAAAATCTGTGACGCCGGGCCGGTCGGTGAGCGTGGGCATGCGCACCGCCATGGGCACCATCTTGCCCTCCCGGCGCCAGTCGTAAAGGGCGCTGAAGGCCAGCACCCGCATCAGGTAGTCGCGCGTTTCATAAAACGGCAGGGATTCGATCCAGCGGTCTGGCTCGGCGGGCAGATTCAGCCCATCCCAGCGTTCCAGTGCGTCGGGCCCCGCGTTGTAAGCAGCCATCACCTTCAGCGGATGCTCGTAGCGATCAAACAGCTGCCGCAGGTACGCGCTCCCAAAGCGCAGGCTGAGCTGCTGCTCGATCAACCCCCGGGCAGTCGGCGCCTTCTCGCCGATTTTTCGCGCGATGTCCCGGGCGGTGGCCGGGGTGACCTGCATCAGGCCCCGGGCACCGGCTCCGGATACCGCATCCACCACCAGCGCACTCTCGGACCGCATCACGCCGTAGATCAGGCTGGGATTGAGGGCAAAACGCGACGCCAGCGCCGACACGTCGCCGTGCCACGCCAGCGGGAAGCGCAGATGGTAGGTGGTCTGATGGCCCGAGTCGGCCAGCGTCAGGATGGAGCGATCAAACCAGCCGTAGGAATCGGCCAGCACCGCCGCCTGGCGGCGCTGTTCTCGCGACAGGCCCGCGGTGGCGGTATTCCACTCCGACCGCGCGTCCCGCCATTCATTCAGCGCCGCCAGCTCCAGCGCGCGCTGCATGGCCGGGCGACTCAGCAACCGGGCAAAGGTATCCGAATCGGGCCGCGCCACCTCCGGGCACAACGCGTAGCGGGTACCGAGGCGGTCGGCGGCCAGAAAACCAAAATAGTTGGCTTTGTCCGCCAGCCGTCGGTAGATGCTTTCCGCGGCCACCCGGTCTCCCTGCTTTTCCCGGGCCCGGCCAAGCCAGTATTGCCACCGATCGCGGCCGGCATGGCTGGCGGGCATCCGCGCCACCGCGGCGGCCACCGCCGGCCAGTCGCCCGCGTGCACCGCGACGCGCACCTGCCACTCCAGGATCTGCTGGTCCTGCACTGAGGGCGGCAGGGCGGCAAGCTGCGGCAGCGCGTCGATGGGGTAATCGGTGGCGTAGAACAGCGCGAGCTCCCGGTCGACGCCGGCAGCCTGGCCGGACGAAAAGGCAAACTGCGCTTTCAGGTCGGGCCAGTGGGCGCGCGCCAGCTCGTTGTTGCCCGGCGCCAGCCGCTTGAGATTGTTAACCAGCAGCGACCGGTGGTCCTCCGAGTCACGCCAGGTGCGGGCCTGCACCAAACCCTGGGCGGGGTTGGTGCGCAGGGCCAGCCAGCGGTTGACCAGGTCGCGATGACCGCTGTCCAGCCCGCGGGCCAGATAGCTGGCCAGACTGGCCTCGCCGGCCCGGGCTGCCAGTACCGCCCGGTCGAACGTCGGGTCCTCGCCGAGCAGACCTTTGCTTCGCCAATGGGAAAAAACCGGATCACAGGCGTCGGGCTGCGATTTACCCACCAGCCACAGCGACGCCTCATACGCCACGTCACCGCGCACCGCCAGCTCGGCCCGGGCCCGCTGGCAACGCAGCGTCATATCCCGCTGATCGGTATAGTCGGCCAGAAACTCGGACCAGCGCTCCTCTTTGGCCAGGCGCCGCAGCCAGGACCGGCGCAGCCGCCAGGTGGGCGGCAGCGCGGGGTAGTTGTCCAGCAGGCTGCGCACCGTGCCCGGGTCCGCCCGATCAAGCGCTTTTGCCGTGCCGGCAATTTCCAGATAGGGGGCAAGCGGGTAATCGTTAAGCCCGCCGCGCAGGCGTTCAAAAGTGCCGCTTTCGCCGCGGGCCAGCGCCTTCAGCGCATCCCGGTACTGGTCCCGCGGGCTGGCGGCAACCGCGCCGCTGAGCAGCAGGGCCAGCAGGCCGATTCGTGTGGTTACGCGGAGAAGAGGTCGGTCCGGCGAGCAGCCGATCATGCGGCGCCGGCCTGGGCCGGTGCGCTGACGCTCAGGGCGTGACGGGGTACGTTCACGTCCACCGCGACCGGACAGTGATCAGAAAAGCTTAACGGGAGCACCGTTGCCGCATTACAGGCGATGCTCTCACTGAGAAAGATGTGATCCAGCTGCCGGGCCGGCCTCCAGCTGGGAAAGGTGCGGCCGGCCTCGGCCGGCAGCAGCCCGGTTATGGACGCAAAGCGCTGCATCTCCGGGGCCGACAGGTCAGCGTTGAAATCTCCCAGCACCGTGAGCAGCGGGTTGCCCGCAATCTGGTCGGCCAGAAAGTCGAGCTGCGAGCGGCGCGCCCGGCGGCTGAGAGCCAGGTGCACGTTTGCCACGACCAGGCCTTCCGGCTGATCGCCAAAGCGGGCGATCAGCGCGCCGCGGCCGGTCATGCGACCGGGCAGACGGTGGTCTTCCACGCGATAGGGCCGCAGGCGGGTCAGCAGCGCATTGCAGGTACAGGCCAGACGGCTGACACGGCGGTTAGCCTGATGCGACCAGTAGGGAAACTGACCGCGCTCTGCCACAAAGCGGGTCTGGTTCAGAAATCCGCTGCGCAGGGAACCCTCATCCGCTTCCTGGAGTCCGACGATGTCGTAGTCCCGGACTGTGCTTGCGATATTGGAAATGACGGCGTTGCGGCCTGGGTAGGGCAGCACGTGCTGCCAGCCGCGGGTGACATAGTCGGCGTACTGCCGGGTGCTTGCGCCGGCGGCGATGTTGTAGCTCAGAAGCCTGAGCCGGACGCTGGCGGCAAAATCTTCCATTCAGGCCAGTTTAGCAGGGACGTCTGGGGCGATTGTGTCGGAATTGTCACCGATCATCGGCAGAACGTATCCGACCGACCTGACGGAGCATGGGGCCCATGCGCGCCGCCCGCTTGAACCCTGACAAGCTCCGCGATCAAACAAAAAACGGCGCCTCGCGGGCGCCGTTTTCTCGAGGGCCGTCGCCGGCCCTACAGTCATGTGACAATCATCCGAGCCATCATTCGCTGGAGGCGGCTTCCTCAGCAACTTCCTCGACCGGTGCATCCGCTGCCGGCAGCTGGGCAATTTCCTGGCCCACCAGGTAGTCGATAATCTGCAGCATCCGCTCATAGCTGCCGGCCATGGAACCGGTGATCAGATACTTGCCGTTGATGACCACGCTGGGCGTGCCGGTCACGCCCCAGCGGCGCGTGAGGGTTGCGCCTTTGCGCATCTGTGTTTCCACCGAAAACGACTCGGCGGTCTTCAGATAGTCCGCTTCCGCCACGCCAAACTCGGAGAAAAACTTCGCCAGGTCCTGGTTGTTGCGCAGCGGCCGGCGTTGCTGGTGCAGCGCGCGAAACGTGGCCTTATGGGTCTGGTCCAGTACGCCGAGCACCTCGGCGGTGTAGTAGGCGCGCGCCAGCGGATCCCAGCTGCGCTGAAACACCACCGGGACCCGGGAAAAGGTCACCCGCTCCGGTTTCCCCTCCACCCAGGGCTCAATGTGAGGCTGAAAGTTGGCGCAGTGCGGGCACGGGTACCCAAATACTTCCACCACCTCTACTGAACCTGCGTCGCTGGTGGGCTGTGCCGGATCGATCACGCGGTAGTGTTTGCCGGCTTCGAACTGGCTGCCGGGTGCAAGCTGGGCGCTGGCCACGGCAGCAAGGCCGAAGGTCAGCAGTGTGGCAAGGGTCCATTTCCCCAGTACCGATTTCATCATCGTTACTCCTTGTATAAGGCCCGCAAGGTGGGCTCTCCCGGATTTTCAGACCCGGATCTGCACCAATGGTTCCGCCGGGTCGTCGGGCGAGCGCTTCCTTTAATACAGCCCTTCGATGTAGCTCGACAGCGCCACGATCTCGTCTTCGGACAGACGACCGGCAATAGCCGCCATGATGGCGTTGGCCTCTTTGGCATCACCCCATATCTCGCCGCCCTGGAACCGCCGCAGGATCGCCCCGGTGTACTGCGCGTGCTGGCCGCCGAGGGCGGGGTACCCGGCACCGGGGTTGCCGCGACCGCTGGGGCCGTGGCAGGCCATGCAGGCCGGAACGCCATTGGCCGGGTTGCCGCCGCGATAGATGGACTCACCCACCGCAACC
This sequence comes from Pseudomonadota bacterium, assembly GCA_039195135.1. GTDB lineage: Bacteria > Pseudomonadota > Gammaproteobacteria > Xanthomonadales > SZUA-38 > JANQOZ01. The sequence goes on from JBCCVP010000054.1 coordinate 6,646, forward strand.
ACGGATTCATCAGCGGTGCCGGGCTTTACTTTCTGCGTTGAGTAATAGGCGGCGATGTCGGCAGCGTCTTCATCGCTGACCATGGAGATGACCGGATACATGACCAGGCTCTCGCGGTTCTGCGATTTGAACAGCTTGATCTGGCGCAGCGTATACTTCGCGTGCTGGCCGGCCAGCTTGGGCCACTCGCCCACCACGCTGTTGCCGTCGGCGCCGTGGCAGGCAGCGCACAGTGCAGCCTTATCTTTGCCCGCCTCCGGATCTCCGGTGGTCTGGGCCTGGGCATTGACGCCAGCCAGTCCGATAGCCGCGATGCTCAGCAGGCGTCCGAGAAACCTCAGGCTGAGGCTGTCCATGGTGATTCTCCTGGATGATTCAAGCAACAGTATGTAAGGTCCGGCGTGAGACTTAAGTCAAGCCTACCGGGGCGCGTTGTATAGCAGGCCACCCCATGAACGTCAATCAAAACTCCCTGTTTCGGAACGCCAGCTACCGGCTAAACGCCCATCGCGTACATCAGCTTCCGACGGACACCGGCGCAGAAATTGCCTTTGCCGGCAGGTCCAATGCCGGCAAATCCACAGCGATCAACGCGATCACCGACCAGAAGGGCCTTGCCCGGGCCAGTAAGACACCGGGACGCACCCAGCATATGGTGGTTTTTGACCTGGCGGAGGACCGGCGCCTGATCGATCTGCCCGGATACGGGTATGCCAAGGTGCCAAAAAAGACCCGGGAACACTGGGACAGCGAGCTTGACCGATATTTTCGCTCCCGCCGGAGCCTGCGCGGACTGGCCCTGATCATGGACATCCGTCACCCGCTGCGGGAGTTTGATCTGCAGGTGCTCAGCTGGTGCCAGCGCGTGGATCTGCCCTGCCATATCCTTCTGAACAAGGCCGACAAGCTCAAGCGGGGGCCCGCCCAGAGCACCATGCTCAAGGTGCGACGGGAACTTAAGCAGCGGGAAATGAGCGCCACCTGCCAGGCCTTTTCCGGGCTGCGGCGCCAGGGCATCGATGAGGCGATTGCGGTATTCAGCAGCTGGCTTGACTAGCCGCTGCCCGGCGCCCGCCGGTGGCTAGTCGACGTTGGCCTGCTGGTCTCCGGGCCGGGCCTGGGCGATCAGCGTTTCCAGGTCCAGCGTGTCGAGCAGCTGCGGCTCGCCAAAATGATGGCCCTGGACAAAATCGACCTCTGCCCGGCAGACGGCCTCCAGCGTGTCCTGCGAGTCCACGTGTTCGGCGATGGTGGCCAACCCCAGCGCGTGGGCCATGGAGGTGATGGAGTTGACCATGGTGCGGTCCACATCGTCGTTCACCATGGCCTGCACAAACATGCCGTCGATCTTGATGAAGTCCACCGGCAGGTGCTTCAGGTGAGAAAAGGAGCTGAAGCCGGTACCAAAATCATCTAGCGCAAAGCGGCACCCCAGCTTTTTCAGCTCCAGCATAAACTTGCGGGCGCTGTGCATGCTGGCCATCTCGGCCGTTTCCGTCACCTCGAAGATCAGCCGCCGCGGATCGATGCGGCGCGATTCGATCACATCGCGGATCAGCCGCAGGGCGTCCGGGTCCTGCAGCGTGACGTTGCTGATGTTCACCGTCAGGCAAACATCGGTGGCCTCAGCCTTGTCAAAGGCCTCCAGTTTCTTCGCCGCGTTGCGGATTACCCAGAGGTCCACCTCCTGCACCATGTTGACCCGCTCGGCCAAAGGCACAAAGACGTTTGGCGAGACCCATTGGCCATCTTTTGAAACCATCCGCAGCAGGAGTTCAAAAATCAGCTCCGTGGGCTTTTCTTCCCGCACATTGCCGTCTTCGTCCACCAGCTGCAGCGCCGGGCCTGAGTCAATCGGAATGATCGGCTGCGCCAGGAAAACAAACCGGTCGTTGCGAATGGCGTCCTTGAACCGGTCTTCCCAGCCGGATTCCAGCTCACGAGCGGTGCGGCTGTCTTCCTCGGACAGGTAGATATGGGTCTGGTTGCGGCCTTTTTTCTTCGCCTGCTCGCAGGCGATGCGGGCGTGTTCCAGCGCATATTCGGCCGACGGTGTCACCCGCGTCAGGATGACCACGCCGATGGATCCGGTCACCGGGCGGCGAACGCCAAAACGATCCGCCTCCACCTCGCTGAGCACGCCGCGAAACTCATCCGCGATGGTGAACAGCGTGGGCAGCTGGATCCGCGAAAGCAGCAGCGCAAAACGATCGTCTTCCAGCCGTGCGAGCAGATCCCGATCCCTGAGCCGCGTGGCCAGCCGTTCCGCCACCTCCGCCAGTACGCGGTCTCCTTCGGCGTCGCCGGCGGATTCCACCAGATCACCAAAGCGGTCAATGTCCACCAGCAGCAACGCGTCGTAGCCCCCCTCTTCATGCAGCCGTTCAAGCTGCCGGTCGAGGTGCTGGCTGAAGTGGCGCCGGTTGGCAAGGCCCGTGAGCGGGTCGTGGGACACCTCCCAGCGCAGCTGCTCCACTGACTTGCGCTCCGAGATATCCCGGAACACCACCACCGCGCCGCGCCGCTCCTGCTCAATGGACAGGGGAAACACGGTGCATTCCACCGGCAGGGGATGACCCCGGCGATGGGCGAATACGGTCTCGGTGCCGCGCAGCGCCTCGCCGCTGCGGTAGCTGTGGTCGAGCGACGCAGCGTCTTCACCGGCGGTTTCGCTGCGATGCAGCACCTCCGAGGCGCGCTGGCCCACCAGCTCCGACTCCTGGGTGTAACCCAGCAGCTGCACACCGGTAGGATTGATAAAGGTAATCTCGCCGGCAGGTGTCACGCCGTAAACGCCGTCCCCGACCGAGCCCAGAATGCCGTCGAGCCGCTGCCGTTCCGCCTCCACAGATTTCTGCGTTTCGATGCCCTGGGCCAGGGACGCGACGCGGGTGACGAACAGCTCCTTGGCTTCGTTTTTGAACATGCATTCAATGGCGCCGGCATCCAGGCAGTCCTTAATGATGGACTCCCGGTAGCTGCCGGTAATGATCGCCAGCGTGGCGTTTTCGCAGTTGGGCAGCGCCTTGATGCGGCGGCACAGCTCGTCGCCGGTGCCATCGGGCAGGTAATAGTCGACGATGATCAGGTCGTAGTCGGTACCGGCGGCTTTGCGCACCGCCTCTTCCACGTTGCTGGCCACGTCCACCGGAAAGCCGCGGGTTTCCAGCAGCTGCCGATAGGCGTACCGGGCGCTCTGGGAGTCGTCCACAAACAGCACGTTGACGCCCTTCAGGTCGCTTTCCCCGGCGGCGCTCGCGCTCTGGGGCTGGGTAATCATGTTGCCGAGGATGCCCGGCACCTGGGAAAAGCGCTGCCACGGAACGATGGCGCTGTGGCCCCGATTGTCGGCCCACTTTTCCAAAATTTCGTGCTTGTCGTGGATCACGAGGATAAAGGGGATCTGGCTCGGCGCCCCGGGGTTCTGAAGGAACTTGAGGACCGGCTTGATCGGATTGGCCTGGCGCGGCGGCACGCCCAGCAACACCGCGTCGAACGGTCGGTTGCGCGTGACCGAGTCGCGCAGCAGCTCCAGCGCCCGGTCGAAATTCCGGGTTGCGGAGCTTAAGCGATAGCCACCAGCGCTCAGTGTCCGCACCATCAGGTTGGACAGCGTCGCCGATTGCTCAATGACCAGTACGCCTTGAGACACCCTTCCCCCGAGTGAAATCAATGAAATACAGACGCTTCCTCGCGCCTGGTCTCACCATCGTACCCCCGCATTGACAGGGCAGCAAGCAGTGGTAAAGTCCCGCCATGCCTTTCCCACGCACCCGTCCGCGCCGCATGCGCCGGGACGATTTTTCACGCCGGCTGATGCGGGAGACCACCCTGACCCCGGGGGACCTGATTTACCCGGTATTTGTCCTGGAAGGGGCGGACCAGCGCGAAGCGGTTCCATCGATGCCGGAGGTCCACCGCCTGAGCATCGATCTCCTGGTTAAGGAAGCCCAGGCGGTGCAGAAGCTGGGCGTTGCGGCGCTCGCCATTTTCCCGGTCACGCCGCCGGAAGCTAAATCCGAGCTGGCCGAGGCCGCCTACGACCCCGACGGGCTGGCGCAGCGGGCGGTGGCGGCGGTGAAAGACGCATGCCCGGAGCTGGGCGTGATCACCGACGTGGCGCTGGACCCTTTTACCACCCACGGCCAGGACGGGCTGCTGGATGACAGCGGCTACGTCACCAACGATGGCACCGTTGAGGTCCTGACGCGGCAGGCGCTGTCCCACGCCGCCGCCGGCGCCGACATGGTGGCGCCTTCTGACATGATGGACGGACGCATCGGTGCCATTCGCGATGCGCTGGAGGACGGGGGTTTTCGCAACACCCGCATCCTGGCCTACTCCGCCAAGTACGCCTCGTCGTTCTACGGCCCGTTTCGCGACGCGGTGGGATCTGCCGGCAACCTGGCCGGCGGCAACAAGTACACCTACCAGATGGACCCGGCCAACAGCGACGAGGCCCTCAACGAGGTGGCGCTGGATCTTGATGAAGGCGCCGACATGGTGATGATCAAACCAGCCATGCCCTACCTGGACATCGTACGCCGGGTGAAAGAAACCTTCGGCGTCCCAACCGCGGCCTACCAGGTGAGCGGCGAGTACGCGATGCTCAAAGCCGCTGGTGCCAATGGCTGGCTGGAAGAGCGGGCCGTCGTCACCGAAGCCGTGCTTGCCATCCGCCGGGCCGGCGCCGACGCCATTTTGACCTACTTCGCCAAGGACCTGGCCACCTGGATGCAGGACGCCTGACGCCTCGGACACTCCGGGCGAGCCTATGACGTCGGCGGCACAATTTGGCGTAATCGGGCAACCCATCGCCCACAGTCTGTCTCCCCGGATCCACGCAATTTTTGCCCGCCAGGCCGGCATCCACCTCACCTACGAAGCGCTGGAGGTGGCCCCGGAAAACTTCTCGAGCTTTCTCAACCGCACCCCCTGGCGCGGGTTCAACGTAACCATGCCGCTCAAGGGCGAAGCCTACGGCGCCGCAGCGGAGCTGTCGGACCGGGCCCGGGCGGCGGCCGCCGTCAATACCATGACCCGACGCCCGGAGGGCGGGTTTGCCGGCGACAACACCGACGGGGTCGGCCTGATCACCGATCTGACGACCAACCTGCGCGTTTCCCTGACCGATCAGCGCGTTCTGATGCTCGGCGCCGGTGGCGCCGCTCGGGGCATCGCCGCCCCGCTTATGGCCGAACGTCCGGGACACTTTGTGGTGGCCAACCGGACCGTCAGCCGCGCCGAGCAGCTGGTGGCAACGTTCGGAGGCGAAGCCAGAAGCCTCTCGGCGCTGGCCGATCTGGGCTGCTTTGACGTGGTGATCCACGCCTCCGGCGCGGGCTACGACCATTTCCCGGCACTACCCGACTCGCTGGCCGGCCCCGACACTTTTTGCTACGACCTGAGCTACGGGGCCGCGGCTGATGCTTTCCTCTCCTGGGCCGCTTCCCGGAGCGCCCGCGCGGCGGACGGGCTCGGCATGCTCGTTGAACAAGCCGCGGTATCGTTTAGTATCTGGCATGGGGTGCAGCCGCAGTCGGCGCCGGTGATCGGCGAACTGCGGCGGCAGACGCTGGCCTAGCAAGACCTGACCAGGGGCCTGAAAAGGCCCTGATCTTGTGAAAACGCCAGCTTCACAAGGGAATCTTTATCTTCGACCCATGAAAACGTGGATCATGCTGGCCGCGCTCTGCGCGGTACTCGATCAGGCCCTGGCCGAACCGCTGGTAATCACCAAGCGGGGCTACGCCGAGGACGCCGGTAGCGGGGAGCTGATCTACATCGAAGAGCACGAGCGGGTGATCGATAACGGCCAGACCGTTACCCACACGATCCGCTACCGCGACCCGCAGGGCGACATCTTTGCCCAGAAGCAGCTCGAATTCAGCGACGACTACCAGCGGCCTTTTTTCTCGATGGTCGACGAGCGACGGGACTACCGCGAAGGCCTGCGCAGCACTGATGCCGGGCTTGAGGTGTTCAGCTACCGGCGCGGTGACAATCGCTCAGCCGTGCTGAAGCAGACCGAGTTCGTTGCCGACGCAGGTTTCGATCGGGTGGTGGAAAACCGCTGGGACGAACTGGTGGACGGCAAAACGCTCAAGTTCGACTTCCTGGTTCCCGCCCGCAGCGGCACGGTGAAGTTCCGCCTCAAGAAAACGGGCATGGCGACCTACGAGGGCAAATCCGCGGTGGAGCTCACCCTGGCCCCCGCCAACGCCCTCGTCCGCTGGCTGGTGGATCCCATCGTGGTGCTGTACGACGCCGAAGAGAAAGCGCTCCTCAAGTATCGCGGCATTTCCAACCTCCGCGGCCCTAACTACAAGAACTACAACGTAGTGATCCATTTCCCGCCGGAAGAGTGGCAGCAGCAGCCGCAGCGCGTACTCGCCCAGAATGCCAACGAGACGGGCGATCCCAGCGAAACCACCGGTTCCGCCGCCGACGCCGCCACCGCCCGACCCTGACGGCAGGCCTGCGGGCTACTTCCCCGCAGCCACTTCCCGGGCACCGCCGCCCATGGCACGGTCTTTGCTCAAACACACTTCAGTTATTCTGTTCGGCACGTCGGTGAGGACCATTGGTGACGCTACAAACCCGAATATTGCTGCTAGTTGGGCTGCTGCTGGGCTTCATGCTGGCGCTGGCCGCCATCGGCTCGCGCTGGCTGGCGTCGGAGCTTTCCGCTGAGCTTGACGACGTTGCGCTGGGCGTGGGTCAGTCCCTGCTCGAGGTGATTGATGAAGCGGACCCGCCACCGGGCAGCGGCGGCGAGGAGGTGCTCGTGGAGCGCATCGTCGAGACCGATGATGGCACCGTGATCCGGGCCGGCCACCGGCAGGTGGACGGTCGCATTACCCGCATGGCGGTGCAGGTTAATCAGCAGCCGGCCCAGCTGCTTGAGTTTCCCAGCTGGACAGACATGAACCGGATGGAAACGCTGCACGTGGAGTCGCTGACCCGCACGATTGAAGGGCCCAACGGCCTGGGCTTGCGGCTGGTGGGCCCCACCGTGGATCGTCAGATTCCGATCTCCGCCGCAGGGGTTACCGAAGCGGTCCGCAGTCATACCCAGCGTCTGCTCGCCGGGCTGGCCGGCCTGCTGGTGCTCGGCGCCCTCGGTGCCTGGTGGATCGCCACCCGGGTGGGCAGGCCGCTGCGCCTGCTGAGCGAAGCGGCGCAGGAGGTTGGCGAAGGGCGGCGTGGGGTAAAGGTGAATCCCCTGAGCGCCGTTTCCGAAGTAAATCAGACCATCGCGGCCTTTAACCGCATGTCCCAGGACCTCGAGGAACTCGCCACGGCTCGGGACCGGCTGGCGGCCCGGGATCATTTGTCGGAGCTGGGAGAAATCGGCCGGGGCCTGGCCCACTCGCTGCGCAATCCGTTAAACGGGATCGGGCTGACCGTCGATCGGCTGGCCAGCACCCGGGTGTCCGAGACCGAAGCGGCCCGGCTGGCGGCCGACGCGCGGGCCCAGATTCAGCGTATCGACCGCTCCATTCGAGCGTTTCTTACGCTGGCCAGCGCCTCCCAGGCAGTTGCGGAGCAGGTGGATGTGCGCAGCGTGGTGCGGGACGTCACGCTGGAGCTGCTCCAGGGCCATCATGCCGCCCAGATTGATCTTGCTGCCCCGGAACCGGTCCGGCTGACGGGCGTGACAACTGAGATCCGGGCCATGGCGCATGCGCTGCTGGTGAACGCCGTGGAGGCCAGCGAAGGGAATGCGGTGAGCGTGTCGCTCAGCGGGGACGCGCAGGCGGTTGAGATCACCATCGAAGACCGCGGCAGCGGCATCGCCGACGAGGTGGCGGACCGCCTGTTTCTGCCCCACACCACCACCAAAGCGGATGGCTCCGGCATGGGCCTGTTCCTCACCCGGCGGCTGGCTGAAACCCACTACCAGGGCCACGTGGCGCTGGAGCCCCGGGAAGGAGCCGGCACCCGGGCCACACTTCTGCTGCGCCCGCGCGAGGTTGCCCATGACGCTTGAGGCCCGGGTGCTCGTGGTGGAGGACGAGCCGTCCCAGCGCCAGCTTGTGGCCGACATCCTCACCGACGTCGGCTGTGAGGTTCGCACCGCCAGCAATCAGCTCAAGGGGTTTGACCTGTGCGCTGAGTGGAAACCGGACCTGGTGATTTCCGATTGGAAGCTGGAACAGGGTGATGGCCTGACGCTGCTCAAATCGCTCCGGGAAGACGGCCTGGGCGCCAGCTTCATTATGGTGACAGCCTACGGCAGCATCGCCCACGCGGTGGAGGCGGTGCAGGCCGGCGCCGACGACTACCTGAGCAAACCCTTTGAGCGCCAGGCGCTGCTTTTGGCGGTGGAACGAACCCTGCGAACCCGCAGCCTGGCCACGGAAAACCAGCGCCTCGCGGAGGAGCTCACCGAGCGCGACCGGCTGGTGGATCTCGTGGGCAAGGCGCCCAGCATGCAGCGCCTGTATCAGCGGATCGAGAAGATCGCCGGCACCGAAGCCACCGTGCTCGTGGGCGGCGAGAGCGGCACCGGCAAAGAGCTCGCCGCCCGCGCCATCCACACCCTGTCGCCGCGCCGGGAACAGGCATTTGTGGCGGTCAACTGCGGCGCCATCCCCGAAGGGCTGGTGGAGGCGGAGTTTTTTGGTGCAGAAAAGGGCGCCTTCACCGGCGCCCATCAGCGCCGCGCCGGGAAGTTTGAGGCTGCCCACAACGGCACTTTGTTTCTGGATGAGGTGGGGGAGCTGCCGCTGGCGGTGCAGCCCAAACTGCTGCGGGCGCTGCAGGAAGGATGCGTGACCCGCGTCGGCGGTCAGGGGGAGGTCACCACCGACGTGCGGGTGATTGCCGCCACCAACCGGGACCTGGCGGACGAGGTTTCCAACGGGCGGTTTCGGGAAGATCTCTACTACCGGCTGAATGTGGTGCCGCTGACGCTGCCGCCGCTGCGGGATCGGCGGGAGGATATCCCCGCCCTGATTGATCATTTTGTCAAACGGGCCAGGCGCCGCCACGGCCTCACCCCCCCGCCGCTGGGACGGTCCGTGCGCCGGGCGCTCGTGGACTATCACTGGCCGGGGAACGTGCGCGAACTTGGCAACGTCATCGAACGGCTGGTGCTGCTGGGGGACGAGTCGGGCATCACCGAGGCGGACCTCAAAGATACGCTGCGCCGGCCCGAACCCGCCGGCGCCGGTGCCTTTGTGCTGCCGCCGCAGGGTCTGGCGTTTGAAGCGCTGGAGCATTCGGTGCTGCAGCAGGCCTTAAGCGCCAGCCAGGGCAACCGGGCCCAGGCGGCCAAGCTGCTCAAGATGTCCTATAAAGCGTTTCTGTACCGGCTCCAGAAGCACGGCATCGACGATCACTGAGGTGTCCCCAAATGGGGAATCTGATGCGGATTTGGGGAGACGTGGGACGCAGATCGGCGAGTCAGCGGCCTACAATCGCTGCTAATCATGTTTGGCACGGGCGTTGCTAAAGCTCCGGTACAGACTCACAGGAGAATGACTGATGTTCCTCAACCGTAACTTCAACAACGTAGTCGGCGTCGCCGGCCTGCTCGCCTTGACCCTCAGCGCTTCCATCGCCCTGGCGGAAGTGAAAGAAACCATGAAGATCAAGGTGAGCACCGACGACGGCGTCAGCGAAACCGTCACCATCGAAAATCTCGCCGTGGGCGAATCAGAAGTGTTCGTCACCGAGAGCGGCCAGGAAGTCTTTGTGACCCGCCTTGAGGACATGCTGCAGCTGGAGCTCGGCGACCGGGTCATCGATGTGCGCCTGCCTGACATCAAGGCTCACGGAGATCATGGCGTGGAGCATATCTTCCTGTCTGATCATGACTCGCTGCACGAAGGGGCCGACAATGTTTGGATCGCCGGCGATGACGACATTCGTGTGGTCACCAGCAGCAGCAAGAAGGTGGTGATCAAAACCGACGAAGACATGACCGCCGAAGAGCTGGAAGCGCTGATCGGCGCCCACGCCGCCGAAGTTGAGGTACTGATGGAAGGCGATGGGCTTGAGGAGCACGACGTGATCGTCATCAAAAAGCAGATCACGATCGACGAAGAAGAGCTGGACTGAGGCCAGCCGGGCCAGACCTTCGGGCCTGGCCCTTTGGCGCCCCCGTCCACAACACCTCCCGATGGCAGTGCTCACCTAAACCGATAGCACACGCAATCTTCATCCGGGATGGGCACACTTCAGCCTCGCCAAATTTTTTGAAACCGTGATGATCCGAAACATCCACGCTGCACTGCTGGGTCTTGCGCTGCTGCCGCTTGCGGGCTTTGCCCAGACCCTGACCAACACCAACCCGGTGGCCGCCGTTCAGAGCTACCCGGACCGGATTCACTATGAGGCCGCCGTCCGCTCCTACAAGCGCGGCTTCAATGACCACGCCCGGGAGCAGTTTCAGCTGGCCGCCGAGTGGGGCAATAAGAACGCCCAGTTCAATCTCGCGCTCATGCACTTTTCCGGCATCGGCGTGGCGGCGGATAAGATCCTCGGCACCGCCTGGGCGCTGCTGGCTGATGAACGCGGCGACGGTCGCTTCCGTGCCACCCGGCTGGAGATGATGCAGCTGCTGCGGCCGGAAGAGCGACAGCGGGCCATCACCCGGGCCAACGAACTCAAAACCAGCTACGGCGATTTCCAGGCGCTGGAGAAGCGTGCCAAATGGGTACGCAAGCAGAAGCGGGAGCTTACCGGCTCACGCACCGGCGCCCTCGCCAGCGCGGTGCGGATCAATCTGCCCGACGGCCGTTTCGCCGGGCGGGGAGACCAGTACCTGGCCTACATCCAAACGTTCGAGCAGGAGCTGTTCGACGTGGTGACCACGGTGGAGTACAAAGACTTCGAGGTGATTGAACCCACGCCGGAAGACTGACGCCAGCGCCGGCCTTCAGTCGGTGGCAAGCTGGGCGGAGAGCGCCGCGGGGGCTGCCTCAAGGTCGGTTCCCAGCGTACTGTTCCAGCGGTTGAGAAATCCAAACAGGCTGATCACCGCCACAATTTCGATCTGTGCCCGCACGCTGAAGTGCCGGGCCAGTTCGGCAAAGTCCGCATCGGTCACGCCGTTTGGACTCTGCCCCGCTTTCATCGCCACCTCCAGTGCCGCCCGCTCGGCGTCGCTGAAGTGTTCACTGGTGGCGTAGCTCCAGACGTCCTTGAGTTTTTCCTCCGGTACGCCAAGCCGGTGGGCAGAAAACTGCGTGTGGGACTGGCAGTAGGTGCAGCCGGCGGCGGTGCTGGTGACCAGGCCGATCAGCCGCTTAAGCTCCGGCGCAACCTCACCTGGCGCGTAGATCGCCTGATTAAGCTGAAGAAACGCCAGCATCACGTCCGGCGCATGAGCCATCAGGCGACCGTCGTTGGGGCTGAATCCCAGCATCTCCTCCGCCGCGGCGAGGACACCCTGACTTCGTTCATCCATTTGAGACTCATCGGCGGGGGCTATTCTGGCCACAATGTTTCCTCCGGTGGACTGATATGATTGTACGCATGTTCATCGCAGGGAATGGTTTGAATCGGTGAAGCGCGTCGGGCTGGTGTTCGCCGTGCTGCTGGTGCTTTCCGGCCTGGTGGCCGCGCTGAATTGGCGCTTTTTTGAACGCTATATCTCATTTCTGAGACTGGGTGGCGACGCTCTTACCGTGCCCGTCGACTGGTACGAACCCCTGGCAACGCTGGACACCGGCGAGGTCGGCACCCTGCCCCGGGCGTTGCGCCCCACCATTCCGGTCAACGCGCTCGAACAGGCCTCCGACTACGCCCGGGAACAGGGCTCCCTCGCCCTGCTGGTGGCCCGGCTGGGACGCATCGAATACGAAGAGTACTGGGACGGGTTCACCGAAGACGACTGGTTTAATCCCCAATCCATGTCCAAAACCGTGCTCGGCATGGCGGTGGGCATCGCGGTTGGAGAAGGACACCTTAAGGTGAGCGACCCCATCGGCCAGTACGTCACGGAGTGGGCGGACGACCCGCGGGGCGCGATTACCATCGAGAATCTTCTGCAGATGTCCGGCGGTCTGGAGCAGATCTCGCGGGACTATCGCCCCGTGCCGTGGTCCCGGGGCGTCTGGCAGCACTTTGGCAGCGATTTCGACAGCCACGCTCTGGACCTGGACCTGGTTGACTCCCCCGGCACCCGCTTCGACTACAACAATAACGAATCGCAGCTGCTGGGCCTGGCGCTGGAACGGGCCACCGGCCTCAAGTATCCCGACTTTCTATCGCTGCGCCTGTGGCAGCCGCTGGGCCTCGGCCCCGCCGCCATGTATCTCGATCGCCCCCGGGGCCGGGTAATGAAATCATGCTGCATCCTGTCGCGGCCGGTGGACTGGCTGGCGCTGGGGCAGCTGATGCTCAACAACGGCAGCTGGCGGGGACGGCAGCTGATTCCCGCCGAGTGGGTCAAGGCCATGACGACGCCTGCAGCCACCCACGAAGGCTACGGCTACCAGGTATGGCTGGGGGACGGCAGCCTGTGGCACATCGGCAATCATCCCGGCCCGGAGGTCTACACCTGGTGGGGTTCCGAGCCTTATGCCGAAGAAGGGGTGTACGCCTTTCTTGGCTATGGCTATCAGAACGTGTGGGTGGTGCCTTCGCTGGATCTGGTGATTCTGCGGGCTGCGCGGGAGTGGCCACCCAACGCCTGGGACGTATCGCGGATCCCCAATCTGCTGATACGCGCGCTGCGCAATCCCGAAGGTTTCAACCAATAAAAAACCCCCGCCGGAGCGGGGGTTTTTTGTGCCGATCGTGCTGCCGGTCAGAAACGTTTGCTGAACGTCAGAGACCAGGTCTTCGGATCCTGCAGGTAAACAAACCCGGCCAGGAATGAGACAGGCTGAATGCGATCCGTGCAGTTCTTGCATTCCGCCGCCAGACGCCAGTTACCCGCTTCGCTCGCCAGCGCCAGGCTGGCGTTGAGGATGGTATAGCCGTCCACCAGCGCCACGTCCTGTCCGGAGGTGCTGATGTTGTGATCACCGTAGTCGATCACGTTAACGCTGGGCGTCAGGGTCAGTGAGTTGCCGATGCTGTAGTCATACCAGCCGCCGATGGAAACCTGATGGTCCGGGGCGCGCACCGGATCAGCAATGTCACCCTGGGGGTCGACGATGCCGACGGCGCAGCTGGTGGCCACGCCGGCGCGGCATTCCGCCTGCTGAATCGGAATGGAAGGATCCAGATCTTTATATTCCGAATCCTGAATACCGATATTGGCAAACAGGGTCAGGCTGTCGGTGGGCACGTAGAGGAACTCCGCCTCCAGGCCTTTGTTTTCCAGCGCGGCAAAGTTTCGCGTGATGAAGGTGATGGCACCGGTGTCCGGGTCGTTAAACGCCGAAGGCAGCTGATAGTCATCCACGTCAGCGAAGAAGCCGGTGAGGTTGAAGCGCAGCGTGCCGTCCAGCCACTCGGACCGCAGCCCGGCCTCGAAGCTCGTCACTTCCTCTGCCGAAAAAGGCTGCAGCGTGTTGGCAACGGTACCCCGGGCGTTCCAGCCGCCGGACTTAAAGCCGGTGGTGATAGACGCGTACCACATAAGATCGTCATTCACCCGGTTCTCAATCGCGATGCGCGGCGTGAATTGGGATTCGCTCTGCGTGGTGGGGACACCGGCAGCGATCAGATCACCGGTGGTGATCACCGCGCCGGAGAGGGGATTGCCGTTGTCCCGCAGGCCGATGTCCTTTTCCTCATCGGTGAAGCGGGCCCCCGCGGTCAGGGTCCAGTCCGGGGCAAAATCCCAGTCCCACTGGGCATAGACCGCGAGCGACTCCGTCACATTGTCGAGGATTCGATCATATTGCACTAGCGGGATACCGCCGGGCAGACCGATGCCGATGGCGCCCAGATTGAAGATCTGCGCAAAGTCCGTGGCGTTGTCCTCGTCAAAGTAGTAGATCCCCGCAACGTAGCGCAGCGAGCCATCGTCGTTCTCGCCGGACAGCTTAATCTCCTGCGTGAACTGATCGTGGGAGCCCTCGTTGGCGATGGTGAAACCACCGGTAACAAACGGACCCTCAAAGAAGTCCAGCAGGAAATCCTGGTCCAGCGTCAGGTAGCTGGTGAGAAACTCCACGTCACCCCAGGCGGTGGGGAAGGAGATGTTGGAGGTGAAGTGCAGCGAATCGGTATCGTTGCCCAGCGGCAGGTTGGCCTTGTCGCCCTGCACCAGACCCTGCAGCGGCGCGCCGTTCTCCACCAGCCCGGTGCGGGTAAAACGATCACCGCCGGACTCAAAGTTGAACATGTTGGCGTGGGAGTTATCGATATAGGTCAGCGACGCGTTCCACGAAACGTCTTCGGTGATGTCCCACAGCCAGTGAGCCCGGATCCCTTTGTTGTCCTCAAAGTTGAGGTCATCTTCGCCGGTGGTCAGGTTCTCAAGGAAGCCGTCGTCTTCCACGTAGTAGGCCGACAGCTTGAGGCGGAAGGTATCCGACATGGGCAGGTCAACGCTGCCCCGGGCGCGGATTCTGCCAAAGGCGCCAAAGCCCGCTTCAACGTTGCCGCCGAATTCTTCCGCGGGATCTTTCAGAATGATCCGCACGGCGCCGCCGGTGGTGTTGCGACCAAACAGCGTACCCTGGGGTCCTCGCAGTACCTCGACCCGGTCAATGTCGAACAGCGAGTAGTTGTTGGCGTTCTGCCGCTGGATAAAAAAGTCGTCGACGTAGGAACCCACCGGCGGGTCAAACGTCGCGATGGACTCGGTATTGTTCAGACCGCGAATGGAGTAGGTGTTGGCGGTACCAAGACCTGTGTTGTTGTGCGCGATGAAGTTGGGCACCAGCTTGCTGATGTCCAGCGTTTCCGTTACTGCCAGAGTCTCCAGGTCGCCGGCGGTATACGCTGATACGGCGATCGGAATGTCCTGGACGCTTTCGGCGCGGCGCTGCGCCGTAACCAGTACCTCTTCTAACGACTGCGAGTACACCGGGGTCGCCAGCGCGGCGATGATTGACGCACTCAAAATACGAGATTTATTCATGAAATACCCATTCGCTGTTGATTGGAAGGACAAGCGGATGACACGCGGAAATGTTATAGAAACATAACATTTAGCCCAAATCCAAGTAAAATGAGGTTGCCTCATGCCAGCAGGGGGTTGCGTGGCGACCACCGACCTTGAAAACACCGCGGCTGACGCTGCAACCGACACCCCTCAGGAAACCGATTATCCGCCGGCCGGCTATGCCTGGTATGTGGTCTGCGTCCTGACCCTTGCCTACGTCATTTCATTTATCGACCGGCAGATTCTGGCGCTGCTGGTGGGGCCCATCAAAGCTGACCTCAACCTGACCGACACGCAGATCAGTCTGCTGATGGGGTTGGCCTTTGGCCTGTTCTATACCCTGATGGGGATTCCGCTGGGCCGCCTGGCGGATCGCTACAGTCGGCGGGCGCTGGTGGCCGCCGGCATCACCATGTGGAGCCTGATGACCGCCGCCTGTGGTCTGGCAAAAGGTTACGGCCAGCTGTTCCTGGCCCGGGTAGGCGTCGGTGTGGGAGAAGCGTCCCTGTCGCCGAGTGCGCTGTCACTGATCTCCGACTACTTTCCCAAGCACAAGCGCGGTCGCGCGATCGGCCTTTATCAGATGGGCGTATCCGTGGGCGTGGGACTGGCGCTGATCCTGGGCGGTGCCGTCATTGGTTTTGCCAACGCCGGCGGCGATACGGTGCTTCCCGTGGTGGGCACCATCCGCCCCTGGCAGCTGGTCTTCATTATTGTCGGGCTGCCCGGCCTGCTGGTGGCGCTGCTGATGCTGACCATCAAGGAGCCGCGGCGGCGGGGCCTGCTGAAATCGGGCGGTGGCGCCGACGACGTTTTACCGTTTCGCTTTGTGCTCACCTACCTGTTCGAGCGACGCAAGGTATTCGGCCAGCTTTTTGTCGGCATGTCGGTGGTGACCATCGTGGGTTACGCGTACTTTTCCTGGGTACCCACCATGTTTATGCGCACCTTTGGCTGGACCATCAGCCAGGTGGGTTACACCTACGGCATCATCATGCTCATCTGCGGCCCGCTGGGCGTTAACGGTGCCGGCTGGCTTGCGGACCGGCTCTACGCCCGGGGCTATGGCGATGCCCATATGCGAACCACGCTGATCGGCGTGCTGCTGACGCTACCGACGGCTGCCGTGATGCCGCTGATGCCCACTGCCGAGCTGGCGGTGGTTATGCTGGCGCTCGCCAGCATTGGTCCCGCCATGGCCACCGCCACCGGCGCCTCCGCCCTGGTAATGATTACCCCCAACCAGATGCGGGGGCAGATGTCTGCCATCTATCTGTTTGTGATTTCGATCATCGGCCTGACCGCCGGGCCCACCGCGGTGGCGCTGATCACCGACTATGTGTATCGCGATGAAGGCGCGCTGCGCTATTCCATCGCCTGGGTGTCGGGCATTGGCGCAGCCTTTTCCACCGTGATCATGCTCAACAACCTGAAACCCTATCAAGTGGCCGTTGCCGAGAGTCAGGCCTGGCAGGAGGGTCAGCCCGGGTGACGGTACAGGCCGACTGGTACTTCGACTACCTATCGCCCTTCGCCTACCTGCAGTGCGTGCAGCTTGAGCGAGACCCGCTCAACTGCGAGCTGACCCCTCGTCCCATTCTGTTTGCCGCCCTGCTGAACCACCACGGCCAGAAGGGCCCAGCGGAGATTGTGCCGAAGCGATTTCACACCTACCGGCAGGTGGTGTGGGAAGCCCGGCGGCAGGATATTCCCATCACCATGCCGGCGGCGCATCCGTTTAATCCGCTGCCACTGCTGCGCGCCACCTTCGCCGCCGGCAGCACCTGGTCTTTTGTCCGCGATGCATTTGCTCTGGTTTGGGTGGAAGGAAAACTGCCCCAGGACGAGGCGGCCCTGGCGGCGCTGCTGGCGCGGCATGAGGTCGATCCTGCCGCCCTGGCCGCGCCGGAGGTCAAGAGCGAGCTGCGCCAGTCGACCGAAGCGGCGGTGGAGCGGGGTGTTTTCGGCGTCCCCACGGTCGCCATTGATGATGAGCTCTACTGGGGCGCCGACCACACGGCGATGGCGCGGGAACGCCTCCGGGGCGACGACTGGTTTGAGTCGCTGGAGGTGGAGAAACTCAAGGCGCTGCCGGAGGCTGCGAGGCGCGGGTAGGCAACCCGGTTTGCTAGGCTAAGCGTCGGAGGTCACATGCTATGAAGACTCCAACAATCAAACCACTGCCCCGGCATGATGAGCAGGCCCGGCAGGACTTTGTTGCCACCTGGCGACAGCACCTGGCGGCCCGAGTTGCCCCGGGAAACGGCCGCCTGTACCGGGAGCGGCTGCTACCCGAGTTTGTCAGCCAGCATCAGCGTGAGCCCGAGAACATGAATGAGGTGCGCGAGCTGATGGAGGCGCATCCCTGGTATCAGTTCTGGAGCGCCATGCAGCGGCGCAGCCAGGAGATGATGTGGGACAGCGTGATCGGCCCGGCCCGGCGGGTCCACGAAGACCTGGTGAACACCTTTCAGGAGCTGGCGCGGGAGCGCCCCGCCGGCGGCACCCTCAAGCTGGATCCCAACCTGCCCCTGCCGCGCTATCACGCGATGGCGGACATCCACATCCAGCCCGGCGGCTATCACACCGAGTACGTTGACGACGACGTGGCGGCGGGCGTGCTTTACGAAACGGGCCTGCCCATCTACATCGGCGGCGCGCTCGGCCCTGACAGCGATATGCTCGGCCAGATCCTGGTGCAGTTCGCCCGCGAACGAGGCATAGAGCGCCCGCGCCGCATCCTCGACATGGGCTGCGCCATGGGCAACAGCACGCTGCCCTGGGCCAACGCATTTCCCGACGCCGAAATTCATGCGATTGACGTCGCAGCACCCTGTCTGCGCTATGGCCACGCCCGCGCCGAGGCCAGGGGCGTGGCGGTACATTTCAGCCAGCAGAACGCCGAGGCCACCCGGTTTCCTGATGATCACTTCGATCTGGTGGTCTCCCACATCATGCTGCACGAGACCTCCCGCAGCGCGCTGGACCAGATCCTCGCCGAGAGCCGGCGAGTGCTGCGGCCGGGAGGCCAGATGCTGCATCTGGACGTACCGCTGGCCCGGGAGCCCTTTGACCGCTTCATGTCGTCCTGGGAAACGATCCACAACAATGAGTACTTTGGACGTCTGCTGCCGGACATTGACCTGGTCGAGCTGGGAACGGCCGCCGGTTTTGCGCCGGAGAACATCGAGCTGACCCATTTTGACGCCGGGTTTTCTGACGAACAGCGCAACTACACCGATGTGCACGTGGCCTGGCCCATCCTGGAAGGGGTAGCCTGAAATGGCCGACCTGAGCTACAGCCCCAAGGGACTGAGGCCCCGCTACTTCGATGACCCGGCGACGGACCAGCTGCTCTCGATCGTTTTTTCCCTGGCCAGCGAACTGTCGGTCACCCGCGAACGCCTCGACGCGGTGGAACGGCTGCTGGTGAGATCCGGCACGCTGGCGCCGGACCAGGTGGACCGGTTTCAACCCACGGACGCGGAGCAAGCGGCGCGCGACGCGCGGCGCGCCGAATTTATGGAAGCGCTCCTGCGCTCGGTGGACGTGGCGCTGGAGCAGGCCACCCGCGGCGACAACCCGCCCGATACCGACGCCATTTTTGAAACGCTGAAGTAACCCACCGATTTTGTTTTAGCTTCAGATCTGCGCAGCTAGCGCAAGAGCGTTAGGCTGAAATACGCCAGCCGGAAGTACCGTCCATCGGTAAAAAAACGCCGCTTATCCGAAGTGTGATTGTAATCACAGTTAACTTGTCAGCCCTCCAGTACAAGGAACATCTTGGGAGAGGTAGCGGCTTTTGATTCGCTCCTTGTATGAAGTAGGAAGTGTCAAACCGGCGCGCCCCGCATCCGGCGCACCGGGAGGAAGGTTCATTTCGCATGGCCAGCGTCAAGCGTCATTACGCTGTGGAGGCTCTGACCGGTGTGCATCCCGCCTATCGGGACTGTGCCCGGTTCGTGCTGGAATTTCTTGATCAGAAAGCTCCGGGGGTATTCGCCGATGCCATCGACCGCTTGTTCGAAATGGCGGCGGAGGCCCGTAGCGATGTAGAGCAGAACCGCTACTTCGAGGGCAAGCGCGAGATTGAGCAGCGCAAAAGCCGGCTGTCACACCTTTATATAGAGCGGGTTGATGCGTCGCTCAAAGATTTCTTCCGGCACCGCCGCCAGTCCGATCCGGCGGAAGACTTTGCCAGCTTTAAAGAAGACGACCTGCGCATTCTCGACGACCGGGATCTCGCCATCACGCTGGCGATCGACTCCATCGTGGAGACCGCCGAGATTCGCTTTACCCGCGAGCTGTATGGGCTGGGCGTACGCATCGGCACCATTTTCAAAACCAGTCCCATCCCCAACGATCTGAATCCGGTAGCCCCCCGGGCCCTGTGCGAATCTTTCCGGGACGCACTGCTGGGCCTGGAGTCGGAGGTTGAAGTTCATCAGGCGCTGTTCAAGTCTTTCGAAAAGAACGTGGTGAGGTGCCTGGATGAAATCTACGGCGCTCTCAATCAGATTCTGATCGAAGCCGGCGTCGTGCCGGATCTGAAAAAGCTCCACCGCCAGAAAAAGCGCCGTCCCAGCCCGCCGCCGCAAACGCCGGAGACCGATACCCGCAATCAGGACGATGTGGTTATCGATGCCGCGGTTGCCATCGAGCGGAGGTTGATGCGGCAGGTGCAAAATCTGATCTCGCAGCGCCGCGCGACACTCTGGCCCAGCGCCGGCCAGGACACGCTGTCCACCCGGTCCGTTCTTGACGGCCTGACCTCACTGCAGTCGGAACTGGCCGGTGGAACCACCGACAGCGACCTGGGCGCTGCCGCGATCAAATCCCAGTTAATGGAGCTCGCTGCCAGGGAAGGCGCCGGGGCCCTCGGCCAGGTCGACGAAGATACGGTCGACATGGTGGGCATGATGTTCGATTTCGTGCGGGACGACCGCCAGCTGCCGGAGCCGTTCCAGGAAGCCCTGCATCGGCTGCAGGTGCCGTTTCTCCGGGCAGCGCTGAATGATCCGGACGCGGTGCTCGCGCCCAAAGCCCCGGCCCGGGGCCTCCTCGAGGCGCTGGGGGAACTGGGCATGGGCTGGAACGTGCACAGCGACCGCAAGGGCGAAACGCTCAAGAAGGTCAACGAGGTGGTGGAGCAGGTGCTCACCGAGTACTGGGATGATCCGTCGGTACTCAATCGCCTCCACGACGACCTGAAGACCTTCAAAACGGCACTGGAGTCTCAGGCGGAAAAGCGCGCCGAGCGCGTGCGCCAGCAGGTTAAGGGCAAAGAGCAGCTGCAGTTTGCGCGGCAGAACGTGGCCCGCCTGCTGCAGCGGCGCGTGCGCAACAAGCCGGTGCCGCGACTGGTGACCGATCTGCTGCACCGGGCCTGGGCCCACGTCATGGTGCTGACGGTGCTGCGCCACGGCATGCAGTCGGAACAGTGGCGCCGGGTTGTCGCCACCGCCGACGAACTGATCTGGAGCGTCACCTTCGACAAGAGTGACAAGGCGGTGAAACGCCTGCGCACCCGCATCCCCATCCTGGCCAAGGCGCTACGCAGCGGCTTGAAGCAGGTTGGCTATCAGGATGCTGAAGTCCAGAAGGTTCTGATCAGCCTCAAGAAGCTCTACGTATCCATGATTCGCGAGTCGGGCAACGACCGCATCGTGATCGAGGCGGACGAGTCCGGCCTCACCATCCGCGGCGAAGATATCGTGGAGCAGGCGGTGCTGGACGAAACGCCGGTGGCGAATACCGAAAAGGAACTCACCGAGTTCTTCGATACGGTTCGCGCCTGGCAGACCGGCCAGTGGGTCATGTTCCACCGCGACGAAGAAGAACCGCTGCGGGCCAAACTATCCTGGATCAGTCCCATCACCGGCCACTACCTGTTTGTGGATCAACGCGGCATCAAGGCGGCGGAAAAGTCCCTGCAGGAACTGGCGGAAGATATGCTCGCTGAGCGCCTGACCACAATGGAACAAAACTCCCTGGTCAGCCGCGCCATGCACGCCATTGCCGGCCGCATCAACAAAGACCTCAAAGCAACAGGTCAGTCCCTGCACTAAGAAACAAGGCGCTCCGGGAGCGCCTTGGTTCTTTTTCGGCCGGTAATTTCAGCCTACTTTGCGACGGCCTTTTTGATCAGGCCGACGATCGCCATAAGCGCACCGCCGCCGACACCTCCGGCCGCCACCTGGCCGACAATGGAACCAATGTCCATGCCGCCACCGCCAGCGCTGATGCCCAGCAGGCCCAGCAGCTGTCCGCCAAGGCCGCCACCGAGAATTCCGACGACGGAATTCAGCACGGTGCCGAGGCTTAAGTTCTTCAAAAGCGCGCCCGCGGCGTTGCCGCCGACAGCGCCGCTGACCAGTTGAATGATGAGTGGTACAAGATCCATTCCCAATCCTCCTCTTGCGTGTGTTTCCAACACCGAACCAGCGGGTGGTTCGGATTCGATGGCGAGGAGTCTTGCAGGCCGGTAGACACCGGGGCCAGCGAGGTTGTGCATTGTTCACATTGGGGAAAAACTTAAGATGCGGGCCCCGCGGCAGCCGCGGGACCCGATTCGCCTGGCCCCACGTGGCAATCAACGTTGCTGGGCAAGGCGGGTTTTGGTGGTTTGCCTTTCATGCAGCGCGCTGAGTTCGGGCCATTGGATCGCGGCGATCGCCTTCTCCACAACGCCCCGCCGACACTCAAGAACGGATTTGCTGTGATAAGAGGCCAGCACACTGGTTACCCGGCATGCCCGCCGCGCCTTTTTGCGGATCGTGTCGTATACCTCTGCCACGGGCTGCGAGCGGCTGAATTGGATGTCAACCGGTGCCTTCTTGTACTCCCGATTAAACCCGGACACCGCGCTGGAAGCCGTCAGCGCAGCCGCCAGCGAAACCTGGATCAATGTCTTTTTCATGGTCGTTCTCCTTTCTGAGCTTTGGATTCCCGATGCCGCAGCATCGGCTTCAGAACGCGGGAGGACTCACCGGCAATCCGCGAGCCCACGCGGTCAACCAGCAGCAGAACGATGAACAGCGTGAGCGTGATCGCCACCAAAATGGCGGTGCTGAAAAAAAAGTGCTGCACCAGCGTGATCACGACCCATCTCCTGCTCATCAATCTCTGCTTGCCTGGGGAGTGGGTTGGCCGGTCCAGAGGTGTCCTCTCAGAGAGATTCACGTGAGAGGAAAGCTTTGCTTGCGCAACCACGATGGTGGAAACCTGATGCCAGGAGCGACGCCAGAAATGGTTGCCGACCCCA
>JBCCVP010000055.1:0-28831 GCA_039195135.1 Pseudomonadota bacterium
CCTGGAAACCAGATAGCTCACCTCAAATCCCGGATGCGGGAGCAGCAGCTTGAGCAGTTCTTCCCCTACATAGCCCCGGCCACCGACCAGGCCTACCGTTTTAGTCGAAGGGCTCACGGCTGGTCCGGATCATCGGTCCACGATTCCGACGCCGCCAGCGTGTGATCAACAAAAGGCTGCATGTGATCCATGGCAATGCCGTAGCTGAACACCCGCCAGTCCCCGGCGCGATAGCTGATGTCCGCCTGCCGGTGGTACCAATCGTTAATCGGGTTGGCGATCTTGGCGCGCCAGTAGAGCCGGTCGAAGCGGGACTTCAGCTCCCGCCAGAGCGCCGACGCCAGTCCCTCACCGCGGGCCGCCGGCGTGACGGCAAACTTGTCGAGGTAGGGCGTGCCATCCAGGCCGTGGGTGATGAGCGCCGCGGCGCGCCCGGAGTCCGCCAGCAGCAGCCGGTCCAGCTCCAGTCGATCAAAATAGTCCGCCTTGAGGCGACGCCCGAAGCACTGCTCCAGGAGCTCCGCCAGCTGGCCCCGCTGCTCTTCGCTCAGTTCCTTGAGTTCTGCAAACCCCTCCCCGCGGCGAATCAATGTACCGCAGCCACTGTGGGTGAACAGTTCCCGCGTGAGTCCCGTGGCCGAAGTGATCGACACGGATGTTGCCCGGGGCAGCTGATCCAGCAGCATTTTGATCTGGGTCAGCTTCAGACGCATGCCGGAGTGAACCCATTCCTGGGCCAACAGGTTGTCATAGTCGGTGTGCAGATTGATCGCCGGAATAATGTTGCCCTCGGCGTTCAGCAATCCGCCGGTGCCGGTAAGAAAAATCACCTTGTAGGGCTTCACCTCGCGCACTAGCGCGCGGGCCGCAACGTCGGCATTAATATTCATCACCTGCCCGGAGCGGGACTCGCCGAGGCAGGCCACGATGGGCATGGCACCCGCGCCTACGGCCCCCCGCAGCGTCTCCAGGTGAACCTCTGTCACGTCACCCACCAGCCCGTATCTTCCCGGCGACAGGTAGTCGCATTCAAATACGCCATGCAGAAGCGACCGTGCAGCAACTCCTTTCGCCTCGAGCGCTTCCGTAAGCTTCATGTTCTGTTCGTAGATCACCGGCCGCGCCACCGCCATCACCTCAGGGGTGGTGACGCGCATCCCATCCACCACCTCCGACTCGACACCGGCGTCGGCCAGCGCCTGGTTAAGCTGGGGCCCGGCGCCGTGCAGCACAATCGGCAGCAGGCCAACGTGGCGCAGAAACGACAGGGCGGAAGCGAGCGGCTCCAACTCCTCCGCCAGCACCGCGCCGCCGACCTTCACCACGGCAAACTGCACCGACTCCACAGACGAAAAGCGCTGTAAATATTCCCGCGCTTCGCGGCTGGACCCGAGCTGCCCCAGCAGCTCCAGAATGATGTTGCGCGTTTCAGACATAGTGTTCCGCTATCCGCTGATATAGCGATCGAGCCTTCGCCAGCTGCTCAATGGCCACCCATTCGTCCACCGCGTGCGCCTGGGCGATATGGCCCGGGCCCAGCACGAACGTATTAAGCCCCGCTTCGGAAAACAGGGACGACTCGGTCCAGAAGCCAACTGGATCACCCAGCGGTAGCTCAAGGGTCGCGGCAAGTTCCTTCACCGGCTGAAGATCTGCCCCGGCCGCCGGCAGCGGCGGCCCGAGAAACGGTACCCGCCAGTCCGGCTTGCGGGCCAGCTCACTTTCCCCCTGGGCACAGATGGCGGCAAGAAACGCATCGCTGTCACTGCCCGGCGGCAGCCGCGCGCTAAACGCCGCGGACACCTGGTCGGCAATCACGTTGCTTTTGACGCCGCCCTCCACCCGGCCAAGGTTAAAACGGGAATCAGGAAAATCGCGCTTCACGGCCGCCACCGCCGTACCGGCCCAGCTGGCAAAATCGTGCAGCGCATTGTCGGCCATGCCACGAAGCTCGGATGAGTGGCCGGCTACGCCGGCAAACTCGCCGATCACCGACAGATAGCCGCGGTGCTCGGTCACCACCTCACAACTGGTGGGTTCGGCAACCACCACCAGGTCGTAGCTCGGGTTCGGGAGCCTCTCGCAGAAGCGTTTGACGCAGCAACCCTGGGACCCTTCTTCATCGGAGGTAAACAGCAAACCCAGCGGCAGATCCGTGGTGCGGGCAAGATCCAGCAGGCAGGCGGCGGCGCCTTTGATATCGCAGGTGCCCCGGCCGTACGCACGGCCGTCCCTAAGATGCAGCTGCAGCGGATTGCTGGACCAGTCGGCGCCCACCGGTACGGTGTCGAGATGCACGTTGAACAGCGTGCGCGGGTTGCCGCGCCGGGCAAACCAGGTCACGCGGCCCTCGCCATGATCGACCACTTCGATCTCAAAATCCGGCACCTGATCCGCCAGCCAGCGATACATGGCATGGTCGCCATCCAGGTTTCGGGGAGGATTCTGTGAGTCAAAGCTGATCAGCGCTTCGAGGTAGCTCAGCACCTGCTCAGTCATTGTCGACGCTCCGACGTACCCCGTTCACCCGTGCTGACAGCGTGCTGCTCTGGCCCAGCAGCTTGATGAATCCGGCCGCCTCCTGGGGTGTCCAGTTGCAGGACTGGGCGTAGACCGCGTCCGGGTCGGCCAGGATATGCGGCGAATTCACCGCCACGGCGCTTACCTCGCCCCCCTGGGTGGCGACCGTTACTTCACCGTTGACGGCAGACTGGGAACTGAACAGGTAGGCCTCCAGGTCAAACTTGTGCGGTTCATAGAAAAATCCGGTGTACACCAGCTCTCCCCAGCGTTGCGCCACGGTCTGCTTAAACTGGTTTTGCAGCCGCGTGTTGGTGGTCTCCTCGAGCGCCCGGTGGGCGGTGAGGAGGACATCGATGCCCGGGCATTCAAAAACGATGCGGCCCTTCAGACCAATCGATACGTCGCCGGTGTAGATATGCCGGCCCACGCCGTAGGCGCCAAACTCAGTGTTTAGCGCGGCGAGCAGCTTCGGCCCTTCGATCGGCTCACCGTCCAGAGCCACCGCCCTGCCCTGCTCAAAACGAACCGTCCGGCGAAGCTCCGTTTCCGCCCACTTTGCCCGCGGCGAAGTCAGGGCCCGGGTGTCCGGTCCGGGAGCTTCAAATTCATCAATTTCGGAGCCGGAGATGGTGACCCCAAGCAGATTCTCATTGATGGAGTAGGCGCTGTTGGAAGCGCGCACTTCCACGCCGGCCGCCTCCAGCAGCTGGATTTCGTAGTCCCGCACCTTATCCGTGCGCGCCTGCAGGTCCCGGATCGGCGCCAGGATTTCATAGTCCCCCAGCGACCGGACGGTTTGATCAAATCGCAGCTGATCGTTGCCCATCCCGGTACAGCCGTGGGCAAACAGCCGGGTGCCAAGCTCATCACACAGCTCGAGGCTGCGGCGCACGATGAGATAGCGGTCGGAGCACAGCAGCGGATATTGCTGGTTGGCCCGGGCCCCGCTGATCACCAGAGGCACCACAAACTCGTCCCACAGGTCCTGGCTGATATCCACCACGTGGTGCTGGGTCGCCCCGAGCTCCTCGGCCCGCTGGGCAATGTAGCTACGCTCTTCGTCCGACACGCCGCCGGAGTCGGCAAACACCGAGTGCACGGTAAAGCCGTCCTCCACCAGCTGCCGCAGGCAATAGCTGGTATCCAGGCCGCCGGAAAACGCGAGCACGACAGTTTTGCTCATGCCGCCGACTCCAGCAGCTTCAGCATGACCGCCTTTTGCACGTGCAGCCGGTTTTCCGCCTCGTCCACCGCCACGCAATAGTCGGCGTCCATCACGCCGTCGGTGGCTTTTACGTTGCGCCGCAGCGGCAGGCAGTGGCTGAACAGCGCACCGTCCGTCAGCTCCATCTTGGCCTCGTCAACCCGGAAGTGTTTGCACTGCTTGCGCAGCTGCCATTCGTCTTCCGGGTTGCCGTAGAACGGCAGCGCACCCCAGCTCTTGGCGTAGACCACGTCGGCCCCCTTGTAAGCCGACTCGATGTGATGGGTCACCTCAAAGCGCCCCCCGGCCTGCTGCGCGTTGTCTTTGGCCACATTCATAAATCGATTGTCCAGCAGATATTCCTCCCCCGGGCACAGCAGGGTGACGTCCATGCCCATCTTGGTGGCGATCATCAGCGCCGAATTGGCAACGGCGGTGTTGAGCGGCCGCGGGTGCCAGGTCCAGGTGAGCAGAAAGCGGCGGCCCCGCACCAGTCCCAGCCGCTCTTTCAGCGTAAGCATCAGCGCCAGCTCCTGGCACGGATGAACAATGGTCTCCATGTTGATGACCGGTACCGTGGCGTGTTCCGCCACCGCCCGGATCACCGGGTCCGAGCGATCTTCGCTCCAGTCTTTAAAGCCAGGAAATGCGCGTATGCCGATCAGATCGCAGTAACGGGACAGCACCGCCGCCACTTCCTTGATGTGTTCCTCCGCGTCCCCGTCCATCACGGTGCCGGTTTCAAACTCGATGCCCCAGGCGTCCTGACCGGGTTGCAGCACAACGGCCGTACCCCCCATCTGGCCAATCCCCACCTGAAACGAGGTGCGCGTGCGCATGGACGGATTCAGAAACAGCAGTGCCACCGAGCGCCCCCGCATCCGATCGTTCACCGGGTTGGCCTTGAGTTCCCCAGCGCTGGTCAGCAGCTGCTCAATCTCCTCGGCGGACCAATGTTCTGTGGTCAGAAAATGTCGCATTTCTTGGCTCCATGCCCGCGCGGGCCACCTCCAAAAAAAAACCCAGCCGATGGGCTGGGTCTTTATGGTTGTCTTAAGATGTTAAGTCAAGCAGCCATCACCCAGCCAAAATCTGGCAGCGGCGGCGGCGTCCTCGAAGGGTCGGTTGACTCGTCATCATGGGCTGGAATATCGCACGGCATCGACCTGGGTGCAAGGCACGGCAGGGGTTGGATAGGTACCGGGCCCTCGCGTGAGGGCATCGCGCACCGGCGCGCTGAGCGTTTCCCCGCCAAGACCGATCAGCTCTCCCGCCGTCAGTGCTCCCACCGCCTTGCCGTTCACCAGCGCCAACCGGTTCCCGGCGGCGGCGGCGATGCGCTGATCGGTCAGGTACACCCGTCCACTTAAGTTCAGCGGATCGCAGGCACTGATCACCACAAATGACCCGTCGCCCTCGCGCACCTGCTTGAGCATCGTGACCGCCTCCGGCAGCGCAAACTGCTCGCCGGTCACACCGTCCACGAATCGCCCCCCGGCCACGTCCTCCCGCAGTTCCCGCCGCCGCAGCACGTACTGCAGATCGCCCCAGGGCGGCAGTCCGGGAATGCCCCGCACCAGGCCCCGAAACACAACGCCATAGCGCCGCAGCAGAGCGTCCGCCAGGCCTTCCGTCCGTCGCCAGCGCCAATCCTCGTCCGCCGGAGGACGGGGCAGCAGTGACCAGCGGCCGGCTTCCTCCAGGCCCACCACCGGCAGCCCGCCGGCCCGGTGCCGATCTCGCCGGCGCCGTTCCCGCTGAGACAGGGACAGGTACCGGGCGCCGACAAAGCTGTCGGAGGTAACCCGGCCCGCCGCCACCAGTTCTGCCAGCGCAGATTCCAGGGAAGCCTCCGTCAAACGCACCGCGTCGAGCAGCTCGTCAGCAAAGCAGGCGCCGCGGTCCTCAAGCACGTGGAAAACTTTGCCGGCTTCCGCGCCCAGGTCGGACAGGTCCGGTGATTCGGCAGTCGGCGTCAACCACAGCGACAGGTTGCGCCGCCGCACCAGGGCGATGGGGGTGCCGCCGACGAGCCGGTGGCCGGACGGCTCCAGCCGCAGCCAGGAAAAGCGCCCGCTGCGCGTGAGCTGATCGAGCCAGCCCGGCTGATAATGGTCCATGCGGCCGCCCAGCACGCGCTCCAGCTCCGCCGGCGGTGCCGCACAGCCCTCAAACCGATCCAGCACCGCGCTCAGGGCCGCTTCGCCGCGGCCCTCCGGCTCCGCCAGCTGCTGCCAGCGGAGCAGAAAGCGATTGAAGCCCGCCAGAGTCACCGGCCGTACGCCGTCCCGGCGCTGCTTGAGGCCATAGCGTTGGATCCGCGCCAGCAGCCGGCGGTGGCACCAGAGTTGTTCATCGCCAAAAAAGGGACCTTTGATCAGCACCCCTTCCTGCTCCAACTGCAGCAGCGCCAGCCCGAGATCCGCTTGGGAGAATCGCATGCGCTCGGCGAGCGCCGGCTCGCTGATCGGGCCGGTGACTTCCATCACGCTGCGCAGCAGGTCGGCCCGGCCGGCCTCCGGTTCAGGCACGGTTGTCAGCGGCGCCAGTGGCGGATTGCTGATCGCGTAAGCAGCGCAGGCCTCGGCCAGCCGCTCCCGCGCCACCCAGAGCCCATCCAGGTTCAGCAGGCGTCCAGCCTCGCGCAAGTTATGCACCCAGGAGCACTCCGCCGGATCATTCAGGTTCCCCAGCCGCAGGGGCACAGCGCAGAGTTCCGCCAGCTCGCTCGCGCGCACCACGCCGGCCACCAGAATGGCGTCGTGCAGCTCATCAGCATCGCGCACCTCAAGGCGTATCTCATCCATGACGCGCCGCACCGCCTGCTGGCTGAGGCGGCTTAGATCCGCAGCATCCGCAGCGGTCAGGTTGGGCCGGGTGCGCACCGCCCGGGTACGCCGTTCCTCCGCCTCGCCGTCATCCAAAAAAGCGTAGGGGCGCGCGTTGATCACCGACTCCGCCAGCGGCGACGGGTGGGCCAGGTCCCGCGTTTCCACCCGGACCTCGCCGCTGGCCAGCGATCGCAGCAGCGCTTCCAGCCCGTCGATATCCATCACGTCGGTAAGGCAGTCCGTCAGCGTCTGTGCCACCAGCGGGTGGTCCGGCACCTCCCGCGGGCCAGCAATGTTCTCTAGACACGCGAGCTGATCGGGAAACACCACCGCCATCAGGTCCTCCGCGTCGGAGCGCTGAAACTGCGGCGGCCGTTTTTTCCCCGCCGCCATGCGCTTGACGGCCAGCGCGATGCTCGCATTCCAGCGAAAGTGCGTCGGAAACATCGGCGCGTCGAGCAGTGCCTGAATCAGCACGTCGCGCACCGTCGCCGCATTGAGATACCCAAGCACCTCGCCCATGTCGAAGCTGTGGGTAGGGCCGAGGGACAGGATCAGCGTGTCCTCCAGGGCGGAGGCCTGTAGCTCAAAATTGAATTTGCGGCAGAAGCGCTTGCGCAGACTCAAACCCAGGGCCCGGTTCAGCCGCGATCCGTAGGGCGAATGGACGACGAGGTGCATATCGCCGACCTCATCAAAGAACCGCTCCAGCACCAGCGTTTCCCGCGTCGGCAGCAATCCCAGCGCGGCGTGGGCCGTATCCAGAAAATCCGCCAGCTGCGCCGCCGGATATTCGGCCAGCCCGTAGTGCCCCGTCAGCCATTCCCGCAGCGCCAGCACGCCCTGGTCCGACAGCCGGCGATCAGCTTTCTGCCGCAGCGCCGAGACGGCCTCGGAGAGTTCATCGGTGCGGCCCGGCGCTTCGCCGATCCAGAACGGCAGGTTGGGCGGCTGGCCCCGGGCGTCTTCCACAAACACCCGGCCGGTTTCCACCTTGAGAATCCGGTAGCTGAGATTGCCCAACTGAAAGATATCGCCGGGCAGGCTTTCGAAAGCAAAGTCCTCGTTAAGCGTGCCAACGGGAATATCCGCCGGCCGCAGCACCACCTGGTAGTCAAACAGGTCGGGAATGGTGCCGCTGTTCATCAGCGCGGTGAGGCGGGCACCGCGGCGCGGCCGAAGCTCGCCGCCGACCCGGTCGTAGTGCAGGTAGGCGCCGCGCCGGCCGCGGGCGGTGGCGTAGCCGTTGGCGAGCATCTCAAGCACATTCTCGTAGGCCTCGGGGCGAAGGTCGCCGTAGGCAGAACAGGTTTGAAACTGCTTCAGCAGATCCTCGGCGGCCCAGGGCTGGCCGGCCACCTCCGCCACGATGTGCTGCGCCAGCACGTCCAGCGGTCCTTCGGGAATGCGAATCCGGTCCAGCTCGCCGTCCGCCACGCTGCCCAGCAGCGCCGTACACTCCGCCAGATCGTCCAGTGACAAGGGCATGAGAATGCCTTTCGGCGTAGCGCCCACGGCGTGGCCGGACCGGCCGACCCGCTGCAGGAACCCGGCGATGGATCCGGGGCTGCCCAGCTGCACGACCAGATCGACGTCGCCGATATCGATGCCCAGCTCCAGACTGGCGGTGGCCACCATGGCCTTCAGGCGGCCGGCCTTGAGCGCCTTCTCCGCCT
This sequence comes from Pseudomonadota bacterium, assembly GCA_039195135.1. GTDB lineage: Bacteria > Pseudomonadota > Gammaproteobacteria > Xanthomonadales > SZUA-38 > JANQOZ01. The sequence continues at coordinate 8,235 of JBCCVP010000055.1, forward strand.
TGTGGCGATGCTCCTTGGCGAGGGAGCCGTGGTGGGCCATCACCGCTTCTTCCCCCAGCCGGTCCGCCAGGTGTTTGGTGGCCCGTTCCGTCAGGCGGCGCGTATTGACGAAAATGAGCGTGGTGTGGTGCTCATCAATCAGCCCCGCAAGGTGGTCGTAGACCTCTTCCCACACCTCGTTGGCCATGATGGCGGTGAGCGGCGACGGCGGCACCCACAGGCTCAGGTCCCGCTCCCGGTGGTGGCCGGCGTTAACCATTTTGCAGGGTGCCTCGTGGCACAGAAAGTGGGCCATCGCATCCATCGGCTTCTGCGTCGCAGACAGGCCGATGCGCTGCGCGGGCCGTTCCGCCAGGGCGTCCAGCCGGGCCAGCGACAGCAGCAGATGGGAGCCCCGCTTGGATCCCGCCAGGGCGTGAATCTCATCCACAATCACTTGCCGCACCCCGCTGAGCATCTTCCGGCCGGCCACGCTCGTGAGCAGAATAAACAGCGACTCCGGCGTGGTGACCAGGATGTGCGGCGGGGTCCGCCGCATGCGGTCCCGCTCCGCCGGCGAGGTATCCCCGGTGCGCACCGCCGCCCGCAGCGTGCCGCCCAACGGAAGCTCACCTGCGATGCCGGCCAGGGGCGCTTCAAGATTTACCCGAATGTCCGCGGACAGAGCCTTCAGGGGAGATACGTAGAGCACCTGTACCCCGTCATCGAGGCCACCGCCCTGGTCGCGGTGCACCAGATCGTCGATGCAGGCCAGAAAAGCGGCGAGGGTTTTGCCGGACCCGGTGGGGGCGGCAATCAACACATGACGGCCGTTCTTGATGAGCGGCCAGGCCGCCTCCTGGGCCGGGGTAGGGGCAGGAAAAGCCGTCGAAAACCAGGACCTCGTTGCGGGGTGAAATTCGGCCGGCAGCATCCACTGATCATACGCTGATCCATTCTCAAATCACGAGAATGGCATCAGAAAGCCCGAGAACCCGAACATCAGCATGTGGACGCCAAAAAACGGGTAGATGAAATAGCTCGGCGGCCGGCCATTGCTACCCATCAGCCCGCCAAAATTTTTATGCCGCCGCGGTCAGTCGACCTCTTCGATGTGGTGATCCACCATTTTGTCGTCATCGAAGATGTAGCGGGCCATAAAATGCTGCCGCTTCAGCAGCAGCGGCAGCCAAAGCCGGTCGTCTTCCCACATCTCATCGTAGGGAATCTCATCGACGGCAAACCACAGCGGAATCGCCTCGTCGGTCTCCTGCGGCTCCCCTTCAAAGCGTTCCGACCGGTAAACCCACACGTGGATCGAATAGCCGTCGACAAACTGGAACAGATGCTGGCCCATATATTCCGGCTCCAGCGGCGTGATACCCAGCTCTTCCTGGCACTCGCGGACCGCGCACTCGTCCGGTGTTTCCCCGGGGTCGAGCTTGCCGCCAGGACCGTTGATTTTGCCGGCGCCGAGGCCGCGCTTTTTGCGGATCAGCAGGATCTGTCCATCGCGCACCACAAACAGCAGGGTGGCAGGGTCTTTGGCCTGCCAACGGGACCAGTCGATCTCGTCGACGGTGCGCGCCTCGGCCGGATTGGTGACAAACTCAGACAATGGTCACCTGAGCAAAACGCCGCTTGCCAACCTGCAGCACCACCTCAGCACCCGGCTCGATCCGCAGCGACCCGTCGCTGACCCGTTCCTGATCAATGCGCACAGCACCCTGCTTGATCATTCGGTGAGCCTCGGACGTGCTCGATGTCAGGCCCGCTTCCCGAAGTACCAGCGGCAGCGGCAGCCCCTCGCCATCGGTGCTGGTCACCGTCACCTGCGGCAGATCATCCGGCAGCCGGTCCTTCTGAAACCGTTCGATAAATGCCTTTTGTGCCGCATCGGCATCCGCCTCGCTGTGAAACCGGGCGACCAGCTCCCGCGCGAGTTCGAACTTGATGTCCCGGGGATTCCGGCCCGCTTCCACCGCCGTTTTGTGCTCAGCGATCTGCTCATTGGTGGCAAAGCTCACGAGCTCGAAGTAGCGCCACATGAGCGTGTCGGATACCGACATGACCTTGCCGAAGATCTCCTTCGCCGGTTCATCGATGCCGATGTAGTTGTCCAGCGACTTCGACATCTTCTGCACGCCGTCCAGACCTTCCAGCAGCGGCACCGTCAGGATGATCTGGGGCGCCTGCCCCATTTGCTGCTGCAGCGTGCGCCCCACGAGCAGATTGAACTTCTGGTCGGTGCCGCCCATTTCCACATCGCACTCAAGCGCCACCGAGTCATACCCCTGGGCCAGCGGGTAGAGAAACTCGTGAATTGAGATGGGCTGCTCACTTTTGAACCGCTTGCTGAAATCATCCCGCTCCAGCATGCGCGCCACGGTGTAGCGCGCCGACAGGCGGATCAGGTCCGCCGAGCTCATTTTGCCCAGCCACTCGGAGTTAAACCGCAGCTCCGTGCGTTCCCGGTCCAGAATCTTGTACACCTGCTCCGTGTAGGTTTCGGCGTTGGCCTTGATCTGCTCCGGCGACAGGGGCGGCCGGGTGGCGTTGCGGCCGCTCGGATCGCCGATCATTGCCGTGAAATCGCCGATCAGAAAGATGACCTGGTGCCCGAGCTCCTGAAACTGGCGCATCTTGTTCATGATCACGGTGTGGCCGAGGTGCAGGTCCGGCGCGGTCGGATCGAAGCCAACCTTTACCCGCAGGGGGCGCCCTTCCTTAAGCCGGCTTTCCAGCTCGTCGCGCTTGATCAGCTCGTCGGCCCCGCGCTCCAGCAGCGCCATGGCCTGGTCGATGGAACCCATGGGTTTTCTTCGTACCGTAAAGGGCGCGACCTTAACGGATTTTGCGCGCCGGCAAAACCGCTGCACTCGCGGCTGCTACCATGGGGGCTGATGCGGCAAGAGAAAGCACCATGAAAGTCGTTTACCGGGCCGAGCACATCGTTGACGCCAACCTGATGAAAAACCTGCTGGAACAGGCCGGTTACCTGGCGTTTGTACGCGGGGAACACCTGACCGGATCGCTGGGCGAGACGCCGGCGCTGGAGTTTGTGGACGTTGCCGTCGCCGACAGCGACGAAGGCGGCGCCCGCAAGGTGGTGGAGGAGTTTGAAGCGTCCCGGGCCCGGGACCAGAAAGAAGGCGCCGGCGAAACCCGCTGGGACAACCTCAACGAGGGCCTGGGAGACTGGGCCGGCTAGTCGACCAGACGCCACCACCCCGGTACATACCTATATCTGGCGGGACTGATTCAGCCGACGGTTTCGGCCAGCGCCGCAGCGAACGCCGTAAGATCCGTGGGCGTTTTTGTCTCCGTTGCACACACCAGCAGCTCATGTGATCGGCCGCTGTCGGCCAAGCTCAGGTCGATGCCCGCCAGAATCCGCTGTTCCGCCAGCTGCTCGATCACCTCCGCCGCCGGCACCGGCAGACGTAGCGCACACTCGTGAAAAATGGGACCGCTGAAGACCCGTTCCACGCCGTCGATGGCGGTGAGGGCGTCTACCAGCTGACACGTGTTTCGATGGCTGGCCGCGGCGACCTTCTCCAAACCGCTTGCCCCCAGTAAGGACATATAGATCGTCGCCGCGGTCACCAGGAGCCCTTGATTGGTGCAGATATTGGAGGTGGCTTTGGCGCGGCGGATGTGCTGCTCACGAGCCTGCAGCGTGAGGGTGAATCCGGGCTTGCCGTCCAGATCAGTGGTGCGCCCGACCAGACGGCCCGGCATTTGCCGCACCCAGTTCTGGCGACAGCACATAAAGCCGAAGTATGGGCCACCGGACGACAGCGGCACACCCAGGGGCTGGCCTTCGCCGCAGGCGATATCCACGCCGGCCGCACCCCATTGGCCCGGCGGCTTGAGCACCGACATCGCCAGGGGATTAACCACCGCAATCGACAAAGCCCCGCAGGCGGCGGCCGCGTCGGTGAGCGCATCTACCGGTTCCAGCGCGCCGTAGAAGTTGGGCTGGGGAATCACCACTGCGGCGATGTCCTCGTCATGGCGGTCGGCAACAGCCTGCACCTGCGTCTGTCCGGTGGCCGGGTCCATCGGGACCAGCTCCAGCTCAATCTCCTGCGCAGACACCAGATTGGAGAGCACCTGGCGGTAGATCGGGTGCACCGTCTCCGGGATCAGCACGCGCCGGGAGCGGGACTTGCGGTTGGCCCGCACCGCCATCAGCACCGCTTCGGCCAGCCCCGATGCGCCGTCGTAGAGCGATGCGTTAGAAACGTCCATCGCCATCAGCGCCGTCATCATCGACTGGTACTCGTAGATAACCTGCAGTGTGCCCTGGCTGGCCTCCGCCTGGTAAGGGGTGTAGGCGCTGTAGTATTCCCCGCGGGTGGTGATCTCCCAGACCGCCGCCGGGATATGGTGCTCGTAGGCGCCGCCGCCGGCGAAGCAGAGCACACCGTCGTCCTGCGCGGCCAGCTTGCGCATATCCCGGGCTAGCGCCATTTCGCACTGGCCTTCGGCAATATCCAGCCCGTCGATGCGAAGCTCCGGGGGGATTTCGTCGAACAGCTGCTCGATATCGGCCACGTCGATGGCCTTGAGCATCTCGGCAACGTCCTGCTCGGTGTGGGGAATAAATGGCATCTTAAAACTCAGTCTTCGTCGCTCAGCGTCTGCTCGTAGGCGTTGGGATCCAGCAGCTCACCCATTTCATCCGCGGCGCTGGGCTTGAGCACAAACAGCCAGCCGTCTTCGTAGGGCGCTTCGTTCACCGTCTCGGGCGCATCATTCAGGCTCTCATTCACCTCGGTGACTTCGCCGCTCAGCGGGGCGTAGACATCCGAGGCGGCTTTCACCGACTCAACCACGGCACACGCGTCTTCCCGCTGAAACTCAGCGCCTACCTCCGGCAGTTCAACGTAGACCAGGTCGCCAAGGAGGTTCTGCGCGTGGTCGGAAATACCCACGCGGACCGTTCCGTCCTCTTCCTGCCGCACCCATTCATGGGATCGGCTAAACCGCAAATCTCCAGGAATCTCACTCATATCTTTCAGCCTGTTTATTTCGTGTCCTGCATTAACTTCCAACAAACGGCACCGCAACCCGCCGTGCTTCCACCTGGCGACCGCGAATATCCACCGTCACCTCGCCCGCCGCGCCGGTGGGTAACCGCACCAGCGCAATCGACGATTTCAAGGTCGGCGAAAAGCTGCCACTGGTCACCACACCTGCCGCGCCGCCCGCGCTTACGTCCTGGCCATGGCGCAGCACGCCGCGGCCAACCAACTCGATACCCACCAGTTCCCGCGGCACGCCCGCGGCCAGCTGGGCCTCCACCGCCTCCCGGCCAATGAACCGCCGCTCCGGTGATTTCAGGTCCACCGTCCACTGCAGCCCCGCCTCCGCCGGCGTGGTGCTCTCATCCATATCCTGCCCGTAGAGGTTCAACCCGGCTTCCAGCCGCAGCGTGTCCCGGGCGCCCAGGCCGCAGGGCCGCACTCCGGCCTCCGCCAGCTGCTGCCACAGGCGACTGGCCTCTGCGGCGGGAAGCAGCACTTCGTACCCGTCTTCTCCGGTATAGCCCGTGCGGGCGACAAACAGATCGTCGCCGTCGCTACGCCAGAAGCGGAACCGCCGCACCTCCCGCAGCCGGGTCGCCGCCGCGGCCTCCAGCGTGCGGTGCAGCGCCTCCCGGGCCTCGGGACCCTGCACCGCAATCATGGCGAGGTCCGACCGCTCCGTCACGGAAACGCCCGGGTCCGCCTGTCGGTTGATCCAGGCCAGGTCCTGTTCCCGCGTCGCCGCGTTGACGACCAGGCGGTAGGTGCCCTCGCCGGTGCGGTACACGATCAGGTCGTCGATCACGCCACCTGCCTCATTCAGCATGCAGGTGTACAGAGCGCGACCGGCACTTTTCAGCTTGACGACATCGTTGGCCAGCAGGCGGGAAAGAAACGCCTGAACGCCCTCCCCGGCCAGATCCACCACCGTCATGTGAGACACGTCGAACATGCCGGCGGCGCTGCGCACGGCGTGATGCTCATCCATCTGGGAACCGTAGTGCACCGGCAAATGCCAGCCTCCAAAGTCCACCATGCGCCCTCCCAGAGCGAGATGCACGTCGTGTAGTGGAGTGGCGTCAGGCATAGCTTCGCGGGGCCAGAAAATGGAGGCGGCATGATACCGCAACGTCCCGCTGGCGAAAGCCCGCTGGCGCAAAAATTTTGACCCTGTCAACATTCGTATCCGGGGCCGGGAGGTAGCTGCCGGGCTGGCCCCGGATCGCCGCTAGGCGGCGTTCTCGAGCACCTTGAGGTGAGCGCTGACGCAGTCGGCGAGAGCTGCCAGGTCGTACCCGCCTTCCAGAGAGGAGACGATCCGACCCTTGGCGTGGGTTTGCGCCACCTTTACCAGCTCCTGAGTGACCCAGGCGTAATCCTCGGCAACCCAGTTCAAACCCGCCAGGGGATCGTCCCGGTGCGCGTCGAATCCCGCGGAGATCAGCAGCAGGTCCGGCGCAAACGCATCCAGCGCGGGCAGCCAGTGCTCCCGCACAGCGCTGCGCAGCGCCGCCCCGTCGCTGGCCGCCGGCAGCGGTGCATTCACCACGTTGCCTACGCCCGTCTCGTCCGCGTAGCCGGTACCGGGATACAGGGGCATCTGGTGGGTGGATAGAAACAGAACCTGCTCGTCCTGCTGGAAAATGTCCTGGGTCCCGTTGCCGTGGTGCACGTCAAAATCGGCGATCGCCACCCGATCCACCTGCTCCAGCGCCGCCCGGGCGCCGACCGCGATGCTGTTAAACAGGCAAAACCCCATGGCCCGCGCCCGCTCGGCGTGATGGCCCGGCGGCCGTACCGCGCAGAAGACGCGCTGCTCCTCGCCGCTCAGCACCGCCTCCACGCCCGCCACCACCGCACCGGCGGCGGCCCGGGCTGCTTCCAGGGAACCGGGAGACATGAGCGTGTCCGCGTCCAGCGCAACGCGCTGGGCCACCGGGGCTGCCGCCTGGATCATGGCCAGCAGCTGCGGGTCATGCACTGCGGCGAGCTGCGCGTGCGTGACCAGTGGGGCCTGCGCGGGACTCAGGTGGGGAAAATCCTGCGTCAGCCGGTTCAGCACCGCCCGCAGGCGGGCGGGCGCCTCCGCGTGGTGCGGGCCGGGATCATGCTCGAGGCAGGCCGGATGGGTCAGCAGGCGCATCAGGAAAAGCGATCGCGGTCCCAGAGCGTCTCGCCCGCGTCGGAGTGGGCCGCCAGCCGGCGGGCCACCACGAAAAGCAGATCCGACAGGCGGTTCAGGTACTGACGGGCCGTGTCCGCCACGGGTTGCTCCGCAGACAGGGAAATCAGCCGTCGCTCCGCGCGGCGGCTGACGGTGCGGGCGATGTGGCAGGCCGCGGCCGCGGCGTCACCGCCGGGCAAAATGAACTCCTTCAGCGGTTTCAGATCTGCGTTGAAACCGTCCAGATCCCGCTCCAGCCGTTCCACATATTCGGCTTTGACCAGTTCGGTTCCCGGGATGCTGAGTTCACCACCCAGGTCAAACAGGTCATGCTGCACCGTGGTCAGGCACTGTTTCACCGCGGCGTCGTCGGTGTGGGCGATGACCAGGCCAATCACGCTGTTGAGCTCATCCACCGTCCCGTAGGCTTCCACCCGCAGGCTGTCTTTGGTGACCCGGCTGCCGTCCCCCAGGCCGGTGGTGCCGTCGTCTCCGGTGCGGGTGTAAATCTTAGATAGCCGGTGTCCCATGGGTTGCTCCTTGGAGGGGCCCGATCGCCGCGCTCAGGCGGACGTCGCGCGCAGGGTTAATGTGAAGGGCGGCCAGCATAAAAAAACTTGGTCAACGTCAGGTCAAGAGCCGGGCCGTCGGAACCGGTTCAGGCCAGCGCAAAGCCCACTGTGACCAGCGCGACAACGGTCAGCCAGCTCACCAGTACCCGCCAGACCAGGTTCATGGCCATGTCCACCTGACCGAGCTCTCCGCTGAATTCGTGACTGAAAGCCTCGTCGCGCACGCTCCGCGCGGTCAGCGCCCCCAGCCGAGGCCAGACGTCCCGATCCAGGTTCAGCCAGCCGTGCTCCGCCACCAGCTCGCGACTGCTCCGGAGCACACGGTCAAAGTCGCCGACCACCGCCAGCGCCGCGCTGGCCAGGACCGCGGGCGGCCAGTTCACGAGCGCAACAAAGCGGCGCAGCAGGCCAATCTGGGGCTCGCTCGCGCGGCTCCGATTCTCTTCGTCCCCCAGCAGAATCTGCAGGAAACGATAGGAGACGGCGCCGCCGGGGCCCGCCAGCAAAAACCAGAAAAGTGTGCCAAACCAGCGCACCAGGCCCTCGTAGAAAACGCCTTCCACCATCCCCGCCTGGCAGGCGCCGGCCGCGTCCGCGTGGCGATAGCTGAAGACAAACCGAGCCCCCGCCGCCTCTCGCGCGGCGTCGTCTTCCGCCTGCAGGTAGCGGGCCACGTCGGCATCGAGATCCCGGGAACCCCAGGCAAATACGAGGGCCGCGAGGGACCACAGCGCGGCCAGCAGGTACTGACCCTGGTCCTCAAGAAAAAACCAAAGGGCAGCGGTCAGGAGACCGGGGATCAGCGCCAGGCCGATGGGCCACCAGACCGCACTGTCCGGCTTCATCAGCAGGCCGTACCAGCTGGCCACCAGCCGGTGTTTCAGGTTTCGCAGGACTCCGCCAAACAACCACCCCAGCAGCAGCGCCAGCAGCACCAGCAGGAGTTTCATCGCTTGCTCCAGGTGCGGATATCGACGCCGTGCGTCTGCTCCATCCAGTCGGCGATCAGATGGAAGGAGACGGAAGCCTCAAACGGGAGGATCAGCTCACCGGAGCGGACCAGCTCCTCCAGCTCATCCGGCGCAAAAAAGCGCGCATCCTCCAGCTCATCGTCGCAGCGAATGTCCGTTGTGAGGGCCTCGCCGGTAAATCCGACCATCAGAGACGAGGGGAAAGGCCAGGGCTGGGAAGAGTGGTAGTGCACCGGCCCCACCAGCACGCCACTTTCCTCTTCCACTTCCCGCCGCACCGCGTCTTCCAGGCTTTCGCCCGGCTCCACAAATCCTGCCAGCGTGGAGTAGCGGCCGGGTGGCCAGCTGGGTTGTCGGCCGAGCAGGCAGCGGCCCTCGTGCCCCACGATGGTGATCACCGCGGGATCCAGCCGGGGAAAATGCTGGCGGCGGCAGTCGCGGTTGGTGCACATCATGCGAAAGCCGCCCTGATCCTGTCGGGTTTCAGATCCGCAGCGGCCGCAAAAGCGGTGGTTGGTCTGCCACAGATCCAGCGCCCGGGCGTACGCCACGAGGCTGGCCTGGCTGCCCTCGAGCCGGTAGAGCAGGCCCCGCAGACCGCTGAGCTTGGCGTCCGGCGCCGCGTCCGTCAGCTCACTGGCCACCTCGCTGGTGACGCTGGCGGCGAAATAGGTCACATTGCCGATGCGGCCGAGCAGCGCGTGATAGCTGCTGTGCCGACGCTGCCCCGCGGGCAGGTCCAGGAGCTGCGCGTCAGGCCCGGCCCCACGCACCAGTACCCGGCCCTCCACCATCACCAGGACATGATTTTCGGGATTGAGGTACTGGCTTTCCAGCCACTCCGGATCGGTCCGGCGCGGGACCAGCCGGTCGATCGGCAGCCCGCTCATGGGGTTAACGCGGTTCATGGAATGGACCAGAGCCGCCTCAGCGGCGCCGTGACCCGGGGTGGGTCAAACCGAGAAGGACGATCCGCAGCCACAGGTAGTGGTGGCGTTGGGGTTACGGATGACAAACTGCGCGCCCTGGAGCGACTCGGAGTAGTCGATTTCCGCCCCCAGGAGGTACTGCAGACTCATGGGGTCGATCAGCAGCATGACGCCTTCTTTTTCGATCTGAAGGTCGCCGTCGGTGATGTCTTCATCAAAGGTGAAGCCGTACTGGAACCCGGAGCAGCCCCCGCCGCTGATGTAAACGCGTAGCTTAAGCTCCGGGTTTTCCTCCTCGAGGATCAGCTCGCGGACTTTTCGGGCCGCGGCGTCGGTGAAGTCGACTTCCGCAGCTTCCATGGCATTTTCACTGGTCATCATTTGGGAATTTGGTCTGCCGGCCCGCGTTTCAAGGGTCATGCCGCCGCTCAGGCGGTTTTCTCCGCCGCCTTAACCACCGCCGGCTGGGTTTTTGGTTTGCTCGAGTCCTGGCAGACCAGCTGACCGTTCACCTCCGCGCCCAGCCGCATCTCGATCTGCCGGTAGTGAATGTTGCCGGCTACGCGCGCTTTTTCCTGCAGCTCCAGGCGCTCCTCACAGTGAATGTCGCCGTCGACGCGGCCGTTGACCACCACCACGGGGGCCCGTATCTCACCGCTTACGCGCGCTGAGTCGCTGACGTGAACAATGCCGGCGCCTTCGCCGGCAGAAACGCTGCCGTCGATCTCGCCGTCCACGTGCAGACCGCCGCTGAAATGGAGGTCGCCCTGAATTCGCGACTTCTCGCCGATCAATGTTTCGATGTTTCCTTCTGCGGCCATGTTCTCTCGCTTAAACATACGTGCCATACGACACCCGGAAAATTTGCCTCATTATAGCATCGAGGCCACGGAGCCTGATCCCCCGGTCAGCGCCTCATTCCAGGGAAACTGAGCGCTCACGGAGCGGGAGCCGGCCTCCACCTCCAGCAGCACTTCCACCGGGGTAAATCCCGCCGGCAGGCTGATGCGCCCGCGCTGCTGCTGGTAATACTTGAACTGGAACGCCAGATCTTCCGGGTCGATGCCCAGTTCCTCAGCTCCGAGTCGCCGGGTGCGGTCGTTCTCGATACCCTCCACCACCAGCCGGGTAACGCCATCAATGCGCCGGGTTTTTTTCAGATTCTGCGCCAGCACCAGACGAAACTCATAGACCCGATCCGACTCGGTGGGGCCCAGCGAGAATTCGTGCACCGCCAGCCCCCGCACGCTGCCGCCGGCCTCCAGCAGGCGCTGGTAGAAGTTCACCTCCTCCCGCTGCCGGGCCAGCTCCGCGTCCAGCTCAAACATCTGCCGGCTCAGCTCCCGCGTCGCGTTTTCGCTGACCTCCTGATCCCGGGTTGCCCGGGCCAGGGACTGGCGCAGCGTATCCACTTCGCCGTTTGCCTCCGCCAAGGCTTCGCGCAGGCTCGACTCGGAGTTGACGCGCTGGTGGTAGACGGTTGCCAGCAGCGCGCCGGCGGCCAGCCCGAGCAGCGGACCCAGCAGCACCCGCGGCGATAGACGGGGGGCGGTTTCATCACCGGTCACAATTCGGGGCTTTGGACGATCGGTATTGCGCGGCATACTGCGCTCCTCGCGGCCTACATCCGGGCCGCCGAGTGTGCGAGGTGCCCAAAACCGCGTCAAGGGAGAATCTGTGCTCTGGATCAAAGCATTCCACATTATTTTCATGGTGACCTGGTTCGCGGGTCTTTTTTACCTCCCGCGATTATTCATCTATCACCGGGCCGCGGCGGATGCGATCAGCCTCGACCGGTTTGTGGTGATGGAAAAACGGCTTTTTGCCATCACGACCATCGGCGGCGCGCTGACGCTGGTGTTTGGCATCTGGCTTATTTTCAAGCTGGGAGGCCTGCACGCCCCACTGTGGAAGATGGGCTGGTGGCACATCAAGCTCACGGCGGTAGCCGCGCTGATCGGCTACCAGGTGTGGTGCCTGCGGCTGATGGCGGCCTTAAAAAACCAGTCGCTGACCGCCAGCGACCGGTGGCTGCGCTGGTTCAACGAGGTGCCGGCGCTGTTTCTGGTCGTGGTGGTCATCATGGTTGTGGTGCGGCCGGTTTAGCGCGAATCGGCGGACCGCGGGGCCCGGGCTTGTGTCGGGATCGTCAAAAGGTGATCGATACCCGGACATGAACTCTTGCCAATGCTATATTTATCAGCCATTTGCCCAAGGAACCTCAAAAAAATGAGCCAGTTGCCGGCGGACACCGGTCACCCAGGGTCCAGACTGACCCCATGACCTCGGATTCCCAGCAGAGCAGGGAAGCGCAGCTACGGCGCGCCTTTCAGAAAACGCTGCCGCGGCGAATCGCCGGTGTGCAGCGGCGACTGCGGGCGCTGGCGGGGGGCGGCTGGGATATCAACACGCTGCATTTGATCTTTGTCGAGGTCCAGCAGCTGGCGGGCTCCAGCGGCAAATACGGACAGGTGGAGGTCAGCGAACAGCTCCACGCGCTGGAGATTCTGCTGAGCGGACTGATCCACGGCCAGGGCCTGCCGTCGCTGGATCAGAACGAGCAGGTGCTGGCGGCCGTCAAAGAACTCGACCAGGTGAGCGGCGGCGCAGATCTGGAGGAGATGGACGTCTCCGAACCATCGGTGATCGCCAAACTGATCGCCGCTCCGGCGCTGCCGGAGCCCGAGATTTCCCCGTCCGGCCTGCCCGCGGTAGAGAACATCCCCACCTACATCATCCCGCCGACGGAGTTTTTGCCTTTTGACCCCGCGCAGGCGCGCGCCTTTCACCGTCTGGAAGTGGGAACCACCGACGCGCTGAAGACCGGGGAAGGCAGCTACGTTGATCCGGAGCTGAACCGGCTGGCCGAAGAAAACCTCGAGCTTGAGGTCGGCGATATCGCCAGCCAGATCGTCACCGGCGAGCGCCAGTTCGACGTGCAGGAAAGCGAGGACGTCAGCGCCTGGAAAGCTGAACCGGCGGACGGCACCGCGGCCGCGCCGGCGAAAGGCGCGGCGGAACCGGCACCCAAGCCCAAAGCGAAAGACCGCAAAAGCGGCGAACCCAAGCGCCAGGTGCTGTATTACCTGCACCGGGACGAGGAGCGCTCCACCCGCCTGGCGCGGAGTCTCGAGAAAAACTTCGACGTCAGCTCCTTTGCCGATGTGGATGGTTTCCGCAAGCAGCTCAGCGCCATGGCCCCGGACGCCGTGTTGATCGATGGCGTCTTTATCGATGAGGTCGAAAACCTGGGGCCGGTGGTGCGCAAGATCCGCCGCAAGCAGGATCGCCCCATGCCCATGCTGGCCTTTTCCGAAGCCACGGACGTGGCCCAGCGGCTGAAGATTCTTCGCGCCGGCGCGGATGCTTTTCTGAAGAGCAGCTCCAGCGCCAAGGAAGTCACCCAGCGCCTCGCCGAGCTGATGCGCAATCCGGAGGACGACCCCTACCGGGTGCTGATCGTGGAAGACGACCGTTCCCAGGCCATGTTCGCTGAGTCGATCCTGCGCAAGGCCGGCATGGCGGTGCAGATGGAGCGGGATCCGCTGAAGGTGCTGAGCCGGCTTGAGGACTTCCATCCGGAGCTGATTCTGATGGACCTTTACATGCCCGACTGCGACGGCATGGAACTGACCTCGCTGATCCGGGAGCGGGACGACTTCATCAATACACCGATCGTTTTCCTGTCCGGCGAAAGCGACACGGACAAACACTTTGACGCGCTGCTGGCCGGCGGCGACGACTTTCTGTCCAAACCGATCCGACCGCGCCATCTGATTCAGGCGGTCACTAATCGCGTGCAGCGATCCCGCACTCTCGCCCGGCGCCAGCTCACGCAGCCGGTGCTGCCGGACACGGTAACCGGCCTCACCGAGCGTCCGGTGTTGCTGGAGCAGATCAACGATCTCCTGGCGGAGCTGAGCGAGTCCGACGGCGACCGGCCCGGCGGTGTGCTGTACGTGGAAATTGACGATCCGTTTGAGCTGCGCCAGCGGCTTGGGCTGTCAGGGTTTGAAAACGTGGCGGACCAGCTCGCGCCGCTCCTGACCCAGGGGCTCGGGAAAGAAGATCTGGCCTGCCGCTACGGTGATTACGCCTACTGCATCTTAGTGCGGAAGCGCGACCTGAAGCAGCTCAAGCAGCAGGCGGACGACACCATCGAAGGGGTTATCCAGAATCTGTTTCAGACCGGCGAGGGCTCGACCAACATGACCGTGTCCATTGGCATCTGCCCCCTGTCGACCCAGTTTGCGGACGCCGGCGCCCTCATCTCGGCGGCCGAGCGGGCCTGCAACCTGGGCTACAGCCAGGGCGTTTCGCGGGTCAACGTCCAGGAACTGGGGCACGACTTCGGCGAGGAAACGGACGACGCGCTGGGCCTGGCGATCGAGGCGGCGCTGAACAATGACGACCTCCAGGTGCTGTACCAGCCCATCGTGTCCCTGCGGGGTGCCAGCGAAGAGCAGTATCAGGCCCTGGTTCGAGTGAACGGCGACGATGGCGCTCCGATCCCCGCCTCCCGCCTGATTCCTGCCGCCGAGCAGCAGGGCCTGCTGGGCCGGCTGGATCAGTGGATGCTGAATCAGGCGCTCAAGGTGATCGATGAACGGCAGCGCATGGAGCGGCCGATTCGACTCTTTGTCAATCAGTCGCAGCAGTCGCTGGCGGACCGGGAGCTGCTTGCGAGGCTTTACAAACAGTTGCAAACCCGTGGCATAGAGACGGAATACCTGGTGCTAGAGTTCAAGCTTCCGGAGATTGCCAACCGGCTCAAAGCCGCCGCCCAGTTTTCAAGAAAAGTGAAAGAGATGGGCGTCGGCGTATCCCTGGGGGCCTTCGACGGCAGCCCGACCGCTTTTCAAACTCTTCGACACCTGGCGGTGGATTTTGTCAAACTGGCGGCCACGGAAGATTCAGGCGAGCTTCGGAAAGACCTGTCCGGCACCATTGCCCAGCTTCACGAGGAGAAGAAGCTGGTCATAATCCCGGCCATCGAAGACGCAAAAACTGCGGCCCGCCTCTGGCAGACCGGAGTGGACTATATTCAGGGATTTTTTGTACAGGCACCGGAAGCTGAACTGGTTTACCAGTTCAACGAATCGCAAATGTAGGGGGCAGCATGGCTCAGGACGGATTTGTTCAATCAACCGCCGCCGCTGATCAGACCACCCGGCTGAGTGCCGAGCGGGTCCGTTTCATGTACCGCATGTCGGGTTTTGCCACGGTGGCCGCTACCGCCGTGGCGGCGCTTGTCGGCGGCTATTTCTGGACGGCTCACAACAGCACGATCGCGCTGGGGCTGGCCATCTACTTTGTGCTGATCGCCGTCGGCCGGGCGCTTGTTTACCTGCAGTACCGCAAGGGCGGCATCGACGAAAATCCGGATCCCTGGATTCTGGCGGCCACCGTCACCATGGCCCTGAGCGGCCTGGGCTGGGGCGCCATGGCATGGTTCCTGTTCAGCGTAGCGCTGCCGGACAGCGCCCTGATTGTCTCCGTGGTCTCCGCGTCCATGGTGATGTCCGGGCTGCTGCTGCTCGCCCCCTTCAGCCGGCTGATGGTGGCGTTTTCCCTGCCCGCGGCGGCCCCCCTGCTGATCAAGCTCGCCACCAGCGGGGATACCGCGCACTGGGTCACCGCCATCGCCTACGTGGTGGTGCTCGGTGCGGTTTACCTGGCAGCGCTGCGGCTGCAGACGGGGCTGAGCCAGTCCCTGCGCCACGCGCTTGATAACAAGCGCCTGGCCAAGGTTATGGCCCAGTCGAAAAATGAGCTGGAAAACCTGAACGAAGAACTGTCCAGCAACATCGACCGGCGGGCGCGCATCGAAGAGGAATTGCGGCAGGCCAAGCGCGCAGCGGAGGCGGCGGTGATGGCGAAGGACGAGTTCCTGGCCACCATGAGCAACGAGATTCGCACGCCGCTGAACGGCATCCTGCCGATTCTCGATATCCTGCGCTCCACCGAGCTCAACGACACGCAGAAGGACTACCTGAACACGGCCTTCCAGTCGTCCAAGCACCTGCTGTCCATCATCGACGACATTCTGGACTACTCGAAGATCGAGGCCGGCAAGCTCGAGCTTGAGACCGTTGGCCTCAATCTGCGGGAGCTGCTTGATTCGGTGGTGCGACTGATGTCCAGCAGCGCCCGCAAGAAAGGGCTGGATCTGAATGTTCGGGTGGAACCCGGCGTGCGCATTGCCCTGCGCGGCGATCCGGTACGCATGCGGCAGATTCTGACCAACCTGGTGAGCAACGCCATCAAGTTCACCGACCAGGGCTCGGTGGAAGTCACCGTCAGCAACCGCAGCGAAACGCGAGACCAGACGGAGCTGCTGTTTGCGGTGAAGGACACCGGCATCGGCATGGACAAGGCCACCGCCGATCGTCTGTTCAAACCGTTTTCCCAGGCCGACGCGTCCACCACTCGCACCTACGGCGGCAGCGGGCTGGGCCTTGCGATCTGCAAGCGCCTGGTGGAACTGATGGGGGGCCGCATCGGCGTCAAATCAGAGCCCGGCTCCGGCTCGGTCTTCTGGTTCTCGATCCACCTCAAAAAATCGCTTGGCGACATCCAGGCCGATCGCAAGAACCTGCAGGACGCCCGCATCCTGCTCGGCTGCGGGGACGAGGGTCTGCGGCAGCGCCTCGGCGTGTTCTTTGAAGGCTGGGGTTCGGGTACCGCATCGGCGGCCAATCTGCGCCAGGTAGCGGCGAAGATCAAAGACTCGCTTACCCTCGGCGGCACCTGGGCCTTCGACGTGATGGTGCTCGACACGCCGTCCCTCGGCGCCCAGGCGCCCGAGCTGATTCGCCGCATCCGGCGGGACGCCCGCTTCAACAGCATGAGCATTCTGGTGCTCAACCGGGACGGCATGCTGCCGGAGCCCCTCGCCGGCTTCAAAGACATTGACGCGGTGGATCGGAACAGCGCCCAGGGGCAGTTCCACGAGGCCATCGAGTCGCTGCTGCACGGCGGCGAGGAACTGGAGCGGCCACCCAAGCTGGGCAGCGACGTGCTCGACTACGGCGTCGACGATACGCTCGAGGAGGAAGAAGCGGCGCCCCAGGCCAGCGCAGCTCCGGAAACGGCGGCGGAGGACAGCGGCGCCTCGCGGGTACTCCTGGTGGAGGACAACCCCGTCAATCTGCACGTGGCGCAGAAACTGCTGGCGCTCATCGGCGTCGACCACGATGTGGCGAAAAACGGCAAAGAGGCGATCCGGCAGCTCCACGAGAACTCCTACAACGCGGTGCTCATGGACTGCATGATGCCCGTGATGGACGGCTATTCGGCCACCCAGGAGTGGCGCCGGATCGAATCGGAAAAAGGCAGCGAGCGGGTGCCTATTCTGGCGATGACGGCCAACGCCATGGCCGGCGACCGGCAGAAGTGCCTGGACGCCGGCATGGACGATTACATGGCCAAGCCGCTCAACAAGCAGCTGCTGGAGCAGATGCTGAAACGCTGGCTGAGTGCTGCCCCGGCACCGCAGCTGGACGTGATGGACGAACCGCCCGCCGCGGCGCGGGCCGCCGCGGAGACGCAGGAGCTGCCGCCGGAAGTGGCGGTGCTGCGGCCCCGTACCCGATCCGCCGGCAAATCGGTGCTCGACCGGCAGGTGCTCGACGACCTGATCGACATCATGGGTGACGAATACGTAGACCTGATCGAGGTCTACCTCGAGGACACGCCCAACTGTATCGGCCTGATGAACGAGGCGGCCGGCGACGACGACATCGATGGACTGATCGCGCCGGCGCACTCGCTGAAATCCACAAGTGCCAACCTTGGCGCCATGGGTTTGTCGGAGATGGCCAAAGCGATTGAGTTCGGTGCCCGGGAAGGCAACCTGAGCGACGTGGCGCAGAAGATCGCCGCCATCGAGTCAGAGTTCGAGCAGGTCGCGTCCGAACTGCAGCAGATCAAAACCGCTTCCTGACCGGCGATCGCAACGCGATCGCACGTCCCGGTTTTCGGTTTCAGTCGTCTTCCGCACCGATCTGCGTCTGCAGGTAATTCTGCAGGCCCACCTGGTCGATCAGCTTAAGCTGGGTCTCCAGCCAGTCAACGTGTTCTTCTTCTGAATCCAGAATGTCCTGCAGCAGATCGCGGGTCACAAAGTCTTTGATCGATTCACAGTAGACGATGCCTTCGCGCAGATCCGGAATGGCGTCCATTTCCAGGTCCAGATCACACTGCAGGGCCTCGGGGACGTCTTCGCCGATGCGCAGTTTGCCGAGGTTCTGCAGATTGGGCAGCCCATCAAGAAACAGGATCCGCTCGACCAGGCGATCAGCGTGTTTCATTTCATCGATCGACTCGTGGTACTCATAGTCGCCCAGGCGCTTCAGCCCCCAGTCGTTAAACATCCGCGAGTGGAGGAAATACTGGTTGATCGCAATCAGCTCGTTGTAAAGCACTTTGTTGAGGTGCTCAATCGCCTTCGCATCGCCTTTCATGGGTCACTGTCCCTAGCGGTTAAACGGCGGGACTATACCGAATATTTTCGGCCCATGACGGAACCGGAATGACAATGAATTTCAGTTCAATTCTGCCGCAGCAATCGGGCTTTGGAGGCGAGAATCGGGTGGCGTCGGGAGTTGCGAATCAGGCCGGCGCGAAGGCGGGCGTAAACGCGGGCAGTGAATGCTCGACCTCAGTGGTAGCGGCAAGCTGATGGTGTTCCCGCACAATCGTCAGGGCGGTGCTGGCGCACTTGCCGCAGGTGCCGCTGCATCCGGTGTGGGCACGCAGCTCCGGCAGCGTCCTCACGCCGTTTTCCACGGCGGCTTTGATGTGACGCTCGGTGACGTTGTGGCAGATACAGACGACCATTGAGTCATTTAAATGAAAACAAGAATGATTGTCAATAACAGTCGAGTCCGGTACGGGCGCCTGCACGTAAAAAATTGTAATTTCCTGCCGGGAACTCGCTGGCGGGTGTTAGAGAGGACCGGCGGCTTGAGGATCGGTCAGCCGGGCGCCTGCAGCCGGGCCCCATCCGCCGCCGGCGCGCCCGCTTCCGCCTCCAGCATCGGCTCCAGGGTTCGCAGCGCCCGCCGGTAAACGGCGCGTTTGAAGTGCACAACGTGTTTGATGGGGTACCAGAAATCCACCCAGCGGTAGGCGTCAAATTCCGGCTCGGGCGCAGCGTCCAGCTTTAGCTGCCCTTCTTCCGCAGCAAGCTTCAGGAGAAACCAGACCTGCTTCTGGCCGATGCAGGGCAACCGCTCGTCGGGCCGGCGCAGCCGCTCCGGCAGGCGATAGCGCAGCCAGCCCGGGGTCGCGCCCAGGAGCTCAACGTGCTCTGGCCGCAGACCGACCTCCTCCCGGAGCTCCCGATACATGGCCTCCTCCGGCGTCTCATCGCTGCGCATGCCACCCTGGGGGAACTGCCATCCGTCCCTGGTAACCCGCCGTGCCCAGAACACCTGACGGTTTTCCCGGGTCAGCACGATGCCCACATTTGGCCGGTATCCATCCGGGTCGATCATCTGGAGAATGTCCGTTCGCTGCCCCGGGTCGATTGTTCCACGGCAACGCGCGAGCCGGCAAGTCTGGCCTACGGCCGGAAATACCGTTCCAGGCCCACATCGTCAAAGATTGTGACCGCCAATAGGTGTTGCCGAATCAAGGCTTTGAAGCTGCTATGCTACGCAGCGAGTTAACTTATGCAGGTGAAAGGGATCCCGGCGGTTCCCAGTCGACATGTCCAAAGCACCTCAAACTAGCCCGGCCGAAGCCGGGACCGGTCTCGGCGCGCTGCCCAAGCGCCCGTCAGAGCTGCTCCGTGCGTGCGAAAACGACGTCATCAAGCACCTGCTGACCTATATCTCGCCCGCCTTTGAGGCGACCGACAAATCTCTGTTTGACCAGGCCGCCAAAGCCGCCAGTACGGAAGCACAAAATCGCCTGTTTGAGGCCATGAGCGTGATCAAGGGAAAGAAGACCCTGTTCACCGAGGCCTTAAGCTCTCAAATCCGCTCGGCTTTTGAAGATTTTGTCGCCGGTCGGCCGGAGCCGGAGGATCATGGCCTGACCTTCGCCCACAACGAGATGAGCCTCGTTGAGGATCGGGACCTGGAAGAGGGCCTGGCGATCACTCAGATGGTGAGCAAGGCGGAGATCCGGAACACCCAGGCGATCTACGCGCTGAACCAGCGGTTTTCTGTCCTTAACCGCGGAACGCCGGTCAAGAACGACACCAACCCCTGCGGCCCGCTCAAGCTGGGTCGGGCCATCCGCGCGGCGGCGGAGTGCATCGAGGTTCCCTCGGGGCCGAAGGTGCAGCTGTTCAACGCGCTGGATCGGCAGATGCACACCCATATCGGGGAGTGCTACGAGTCGCTGAACCAGCGGCTGATCGAAGCCGGCATCCTGCCGAACCTGAAATTTGAGAAGCCTGCCCGGCCGGCGCGCCGAGCGCCGCCCCGGGCGCCGGAAAACCCATCCGCGGACGATCTCAATCCCGCGGCGATGAATGACGGGCCGGATCTGGACTTCTTCGGCCGCGCCACCGCCGGCGTCGCCGGCGCCAGCGGTCTGCCGCACAACCCCTCCGACGCGGGACTGGTGCGGGACATCCGGCAGATGCTTACCGAAATTGCCGGGCCCGCGGCCCAGGTGCCGCCGGCCGGGGTGAGCTTTGCGCCGCCGGCGCAGCTGCAGGATGCCCTGTCGAGCATGCAGGCGCAGCACGCCACGCCGGACCCGACCCGAACCCAGACGCTGCTCAGCGCCAATGAGATCAAGGCGCTGCTGCGCAAAGCTCTGGGCAAGGACTCCTCGGGTCGGCCTGTGGCCCTGGCCAACCACCATGCCCAGACCATCGACATCATGGGCATGCTGTACGACCACATAGAGCAGGAAAACCTGCTCCACGAGCCGGTGCAGCAGCTGCTGCAGCGACTGCAGCTGCCGATGATCCGCGTGGCCATGCAGGA
>JBCCVP010000056.1:0-28451 GCA_039195135.1 Pseudomonadota bacterium
AAAACGGCGCGCACGCCGCCATCGCGATCGAGCTCCGGCCAGCCCCGGCTTTGCACGTGAATGATTTCGTTCGACGGCCGGATCACCCGCAGCTCAAATTCAAAAGGTTCCTGCCGGGAGATGGTCCGACCCAGCACGTGCTGAACGTGGGGACGATCATCCGGATGGTAGTAATTGATCGCTGTCGCCACGTCAGGCTGGTAGGTCTTTCGCGACACGCCGTGGATGTTGAAGATCTCGTCCGACCAGTGGAGGGACTCGTCCTCCAGGTTGTAGCGCCAGTGGCCAAGGTTGGCGGTCTGCTCCGCCAGCTCGAGCAGTTTCGTGTGGCGCCGCAGCGTCGCCTCAGCGGTTTTGATGGGCGAGATATCCCGCGCGATGCCCAGGATGAAAGGCTCTCCCGCTTCGTCGTAGAAGCGGGTTTTACTCGTCAGGAGCGTGCGTTCGCTGCCGTCCGGAAACGAGATGGTCTCCTGGGTTTCGTGATGACCGTGTTCCAGCGCATAGCGGTCGTTGGCGAGAAACGCTCGCGCCTCGGCGGGCGGATAGTCCTCGACGGTGGTGTGGCCGATAACCTGATCCTGCCGCTCCTGCGGGTACATATTGAGCATGGCCTGATTGGCCATGGTGATTTCGCAGGCTTCATTTTTGACAAAGATGAGGTCCCGGGAGTGCTCGAGCACCAGGCGCTGGAATTCCGTCGCCTTTTCCAGTGCTTCTTTGGCTCTACGCTCCTCGGTATTGTCCTTAACCTGCGCGATGTAATACTCGATGGCACCTTTTGCGTTGCGAATACAGCCGACGGTAACCAGCACCCAGACCAGTGCGCCGGCTTTCGTGACATAGCGCTTTTCCATTTCGAAGGACGGGGCTTCGCCGGCGCTCAGCGTTCGTGCCATCTCAAGGTCGCCGTCCCGGTCGTCGGGATGGGTCACCGTGGGAAAATCGATCGCCAGCAGTTCTTCTTCGGTGTATTTCAGCAGCCGGCACAGGGCCTCATTCACCGCCAGAAATTTGCCCCGGGGACCAACCAGTGCGATGCCGATGGGGGCGTATTGAAACGCGACCCCGAAGGTCTCCGGCGAAAGAGCAATGGCTTTTTTGTTCAGTGAATCCAGGGACACGGCTGAATCGAAGAACCCGACGGACGTTTGTTCAGGTGAGTATCGGCAGCCCGGAGCGTTTTCTTTAAGGTCCGCGGGGCGGGCCCCCGGGGCTTTGCAGAATGGTCAGGCGTTGGGCCGCTGTACCTTCCCGCGAGCTCGCATGGAGCTGGGGGACAGGCCAAATCGCTCCTGGTAGGCATGGGTCATCTGCGAGAGGTCATAAAAGCCCCAGTGCAGCGCAATCTCGGTGATGCTGAGGTGCTCCTGGCGCGGGTCCAGGAGCATCTTGCAGCTGGCATTGAGCCGCCGGCTGCGGATCGTCCGGGTAACGGTTTCCGGTTCGGAAGAAAAAAGTTTATGGAGATAGCGCGTGCTGATACCGAACTGGTGCGCGATGGCAACCGGGCCCAGGGAGCGGTCGCAGAGGTTGTTTTCGATGTAGCGCTTGATCGCCTCCAGCGTCTGCCGCGCGCTTAACCGTTCGCCGCCGCTGGTCCGGCAGCGGGTGGCGATGGCGCCGATCAGCAGATCGAGGATGTTATTTTCCACCCGCTGCACCATGGCCTCGGGCAGCTGGTGGATTTTGCCCGTGACGCTGGCGACAAATTCACTCACCAGCGCGCAGCTGGGATCCGCCGCAGGCATGCGCAGCCCGAGCAGGTCGTCCACGTTTCGCACGAGGTTCTTCAGCCTGGGAGTCGGAATTGCCAGCACGGCGACCTGGTACGGGCCGTCAAAATTCAGGTGGTAGGGTTCGGCGTTGGAACAGAGCACAAAGTCTCCGGGGGACAGCTGTGCCTCCCGGCCGCGCTGCTTGAGGACAGCGTGACCGTGGATCTGAAACTTCACCATGCAGGTGGGCACGTCGATCTGGGCAATATGCCGCGGCAGCCGGTCCACCTTCAGTGCGCCGCTCGATACGTTGGCCACCTTCAGCTGGCCCAGGTCAGCAGTTTCCACAGCGCAGCGAAACTCCGCCGCCGGTCGCCGGGGCAGGGTGCAGCGGGCAGGGCTGAACAGCTCGCTGACGAGTTCGGAAAAATTCTCGAACCGGCGGCTGGGTCGGACGTCAGCTAGCGGGAAGCTCTGATAGATCAACCGGTGGCAACGCTCCGCGGACCCTGAACCTGTTAACAAATTACCTGCCTGGCGCCGGGGAGGCAAATGGTTGCAAACGCCTCGATTGGCTTCGGGTCTGCTAGGCTTGCCCGGGGAGCAGAAAAAAACAACAGCTCAGACTCCCGGGAGATGCTCATGTTTATACGTTCCAGTCTGATTCTGTCGGCGGTGGCCGGCGCGCTGGTGCTCGCCGGCTGCAGCGACCAGTCCGCGGATCCGCAATCTGTCGCGCCGCCGGCGGACCCCGTCCAGACCGCCGAGGTGATCTATCAGAACGCAAATATCTACGCGGTGGATCCGGACAACAGCTGGTATCCAGCCATGGCTGTGGGGGAAGGGCGTATTGTTGCCCTCGGCAGCGAGGAGGAGATGGCGGCGCTGGCTGGCGATGACACCCGGGTCGTGGACCTGGGTGGTCGTATGGTGATGCCCGGCATTCACGATACTCACATTCACCCGGGGGACGCGGGTATTTCCGCAACGCTAGAGTGCAGTTTCCGGGGCACGTCTCTTGAGGCGGCGCTCAGCGTGCTGCGCGGCTGCATCGCCGCGGCGGAGCCAGGCGCGTGGGTGCGCGGCGGCCAGTGGAATGAAGTCTATTTTCTGGGCCACCCGCAGTCCCCGAAGGTCATTCTGGACGAGATCGCTCCGGATAACCCTGTTTTTCTGATGGACTGGTCGGTGCACCACGCCTGGGTGAACAGCCGGGCGCTGGAGCTGCTGGAAATTGACGACACCACACCGGATCCCAAAGGCGGCATCGTTCAGCGCCATCCGCGGTCCGGGGAAACGACTGGTCTGCTGTTTGACAACGCGGCCTACGAACAGCGCAAAAAGCTGCCCCGCTACAGCGACGAGCAGAATGCGCAGGCAATGCAGTGGGCGCTGAAGGAGATCTCGCAATACGGCATCACCACCATCAAAGATGCCATTGTCACCAGCGACACCATGGCCGCCTACCAGTACCTTGACAAGCGCAGCGCGCTGCCGCTGCGGGTGAAAACCGCCCTTACCTGGAAAAGCGCCTGGGCCTTTTCGCATCAGGACGAGATTGACCTGATGGCCAACCGGGCGGCGCTGACGAGCGAACGCATCGATCCAAACTTTGCCAAGATCATGCTGGACGGCGTGCCCATGACCTATACCTCGGCGCTGCTGGAGCCCTACGAGCCCAATGACGTAGTGGGGCCGGACCATACCGGTGAGCTGATGATCCCGGCAGACCAGCTGACCGCGGATGTGATCGAGCTTGATCGCCAGGGGCTCAACATCAAGATCCACGCAACCGGCGACGCGGCCGCCCGGGCGGCGCTGGATGCGTTCGAGGCGGCCCGGGAGGCCAACGGTGATCGGGGTTTGCTGCATGAGGTCTCCCACGCGGAGATGATTCATCCCGATGACGTACCGCGCTTCAAGGCCCTGGGGGTTGCGGCGGAAATGTGTCCCATCCTCTGGTATCCCATTCCGGGCCTCGCGTGGGAGACATGGTTTGGCCGCGACCGGGTGCCGGCCTGGCAGGTGCGCACCATGCATGAAGCCGGCGCGCTCGTGACCTACGGATCCGACTGGCCCGTGGTGCCGACGGCCAACCCCTGGCCCGGCATCGAGTCGATGGTCACTCGCCAGGACCCGTACAGCGACGCTGCACAGACGCTCTATCCGAGCGAATCGGTGGACCTGGCAACGGCGGTGCGCATCTTTACCCACAACAGCGCCATCGCCAATCAGGTTGGCGACAGCTCCGGGTCTCTTGAGGTGGGCAAAGACGCCGACTTTATTGTGCTGAGCCAGAATATCTTCGAGGTGCCAATCACCTCGGTGGGCGATACACAGGTGGTGATGTCGGTGGTCGCTGGGGAGGCGGTGTTCGGGGAGGATCAGCTGCCCTGAGCTGCTGGCTCAGCCGAGGCGGCTGGCCAGATATAGGCCCAGGCCCAGCGGCACGCCGGCCGTTAGAAACATGATGGCGGAGTAGCCAACAATCTGCCGAGCCTTCAGCTGGGTCAGGATGCAGACGGTGATCACGGTGAACGGATGGATAATGTTGGTCCACTGGTCGCCGTAGGCCACTCCCATCACGACCAGCGACAGATCCGTGCCCAGCGCCTGGGCCGCCTCGACGAAGGCGGGACCCTGAACGGCCCACTGGGCGCCGCCGGAGGGGATAAAAAAATTGATCACGCCGCCCAGAGCAAAAGCCAGCAGCGGCAGCGTGTGCTCCGTGGCAACCCGGGTGAACCAGGGCACGATGGAAGTGACCAGCCCCGTGCCGAGCATGATGCCCATGATGCCGCCGTAGAACGGATATTGGAGCAGGATTGGCGCGGCGGCCCGGGCGCCGGTATAGACGGCGTTGGCATACTCGACGCTGGACCGGGCCAGCAGCAGACCCAGGGCCAGGAACGTCCAGTTCACAATATTCAGATCCAGATCCAGTCCCCGGGTCGCAAACCAGTGGACCACCAGGGTGGCGGTGAGCAGTCCGCCCAGCAGCGTGGGTATACGGCTGTGCTCGATTCGCTCAGAAAAGCGCGTCAGCTGATCCCGGGCCGGGCGCGACGGCTCCGGCTCGGCGGTCAGTTCCGATTCTTGAATGCGCGCCGGGTCCTTCGGGTGCAGCAGCGCGGCGGTTATCGCCACCACCGCCAGCGTGGTGCCGGCGGCAATCAGATTGAACGGCGCAAAGATGGTCTGACTCACGGGAATCAGGCCGCCGATCTGGGCCTGCATGGCGTTGCCTTCGGTGGCCACAAACAGCGGTGCGGAGGCTGAGTAGCCCATGTGCCACACAACAAATCCGCCAAACGCTGACGCGGCGATCAGCGGGTAGTGCAGCTTCAGGCCTCGATCCCGGGCCGTCATGCCCAGCTCCCGGGCGTAGAGAGAACCGAGGATCAGGCCCAGCGGCCAGCTCAGCAGGGCCACCGCACCGGTGAGCACGGTGGCGCTGGCGTAGGCGGTGGCCGGCCGTCGGGGCAGGGAGGCAAAACGCCGCAGCAGCGCCGGCAGCGGGTGCAGCCGGGACAGGCCAAAGGCAAACAGCACCATGAGCGCCATCTGGGTCATAAAGGCCAGCAACATCGCCAGGCCGTCACCCCACGCGGTGAGCACAGCCACTGGCGACGCCGGCGTCAGGCCCAGGGCCAGCGAAATCGTCAGAAAGGTCATCACCAGCGCGAACACGAACGGCTCGGGGAGAAACCGGTCGACCAGCCGGACGATGGTGTTGCTTAAAGTTTGAATCAAGCCGCTGTTCCCTTCGCCTCGCGCCCGCTGCGGCTAGCCTGCCAATTCCGGCTGCGGACAGCAAACCCCCGGGTGCACTCTGAAACAAGCGCCGTACGCGCTCCGCCAAGTGAAGCCCGAAGCAGGCTTGTATACTCGGCGGGACTGCGCCGCTCCATCCGGCGTCGAGGAGGGAAACCAGCATGAATCAGACCATCCGTTTGGCCGTCAGTGCGGCCCTTGCCGGCGCCGTTGCCCTGCCGGCGGTCGCCGAGATCGAAGAGATCGTAGTGACGGCACAGAAACGCGAGCAGGGCGTGAATGACATCGGCATCACGGTGAACGCTTTTACCGGTGAGCAGCTGCAGGAGCTGGGCGTGTTCAGTTCGGAAGACCTGGCGGTCTTCACCCCCGGCCTTACGGTGAATGAAACGGCCGCCACCGGCGTCCCGCTCTACAGCATCCGCAGCGTGGGATTTCAGGATTACTCCACCGGTGCCTCTTCCACGGTGGGTCTGTACTTCGACGAAGTGGCGATCCCCTATACGGTGATGAGCCGCGGCCTGCTGTTTGACGTCGAGCGAGTGGAGGTGCTGAAGGGCCCGCAGGGCGACCTGTACGGGCGTAACACGACGGCGGGGCAGATCAATTTTGTGAGCCGCAAACCCACCGAGGAGTTTGATGCCAACGTCGTGATCAATTACGGCAGCTTCAATACGCTGGACGTGGAAAGCTACGTCAGTGGCGGGCTGTCGGAAACGGTGCAGGGGCGTCTGTCGTTCAAGACCACCCAGTCCAGCGAAGGCTGGCAGAAGAGCCTGACCCGGGATGATGAGCTGGGCGAAAAAGACGTGTTTGCCGTTCGCGGCCTGCTCAACTTCGATATCGGCGACGATGCTGCCCTGTTGCTGAATCTGCACTATGTGGACGATCAGTCCGACAATCGCGCGAACACGGCCTATAACGGCAACCTGCGGGGCCTGGGGGAGTTCACCAACCCTTATACGCCGCTGAACGAATACATCATTCCCACCGGCGCATTTTTTGGCCAGACGCCGCCGTGGTATTCCACCGGTGACAACGAAGCCGCGGACTGGACCAACAGCTACACGAGTCCGATCACCGGCCGCACTTTTGACCTGCGGCCGCAGCGGGACAACCAGCTGCTCGGTTTTTCCGCCAAGCTCGAGTGGGACCTGGGCAACATGCTGCTCACCTCCATTACCGGCTACGACCAGTTTGATCGGGAAGAAGCCAACGACTGGGATGGTGGATTTTTTAACGACTCCAGCAATATCAACACCACCGACATTGAGGTGTTTTCCCAGGAGCTGCGGCTGAGCGGCGAAACCGAGACGGTGAACTGGATTGCGGGTCTTTACTACTCCGACGACAAAGTGGATGAGTACTATCACTACTTCATGTCGGACTCGGTCTTCGGTCTGGGGTCAATTCCGTTTGGCGTGGGATTGTTCGCGCCGACCCCGATTCGGGAGCTGGACACCATTTATGTGCAAAACACCGACTCCCAGGCCGTCTTCGGCCACGTTGAGTGGCAGTTCACGGATAAGATGCGGCTGACTGTGGGAGCCCGCTATACCAGCGAGGATCGCGATTGGGCCGGCTGCACCTTTGTGGCGGACGACGGCAGCCTGGCGGGATTTCTCAACGCCCAGTTTGGCGCCACCCTCGGGCCCGGCGACTGCGGCACCATCGATGACGATCCCGCCTCGCCAACCTTCATTTTTGCCCTCATCGGCGGCCCCAACATCAACGACGCCTTCCACGTTTACGAGGAAGAGATCAGCACGAGTCGGTGGATGGGCAAGATCGGTCTGGACTATGCGGTCAATGAAGACGTGCTGCTTTACGCCACCCTGGCCAACGGATTCAAATCCGGCGGTTTTAACGGCGCCAATTCCAATACCACGCAGCAGCTGCGCTCCTACCGGCCGGAGGAGCTGACCTCGCTTGAGCTGGGCCTGAAGTCCACGCTGCTTGATGGTGCAATGCAGCTGAACGCCGCTGTGTTCCACTACGACTACAAAGACAAGCAGGAACAGGATCGGGCGGTTACCTTTGTCGGCAACATCTCCGGCCTGACCAACGTACCCGAATCCACCATTCAGGGCGCAGAGTTGGATGTGCAGTGGGCGGCAACGGAACGGCTGCTGCTGGCGCTGAACCTGGCGCTGCTGGATACGGAGGTGGACGAGTGGCTGGCGGTGGACACCGAACTCAGCCAATGGCCTAACACGGTTTTCCGGGACGCTTCGGGAATTGAGCTGGCGATGGCGCCAGACGTGTCCTACAGCGTGCGGGCGGAGTACGCCTGGCCGCTTGCGAACGGCATGGAGCTGTACCTCGGCGGGGACGTGAACCATACCGGCAGTACCACCGGTGGTGCGCAGATCTCGGACGCAACCGACAGCTTCACCATTGCCAATGCCCGCATCGGCATCGGCAACCCGGAGGGTACCTGGCGGGCAACCCTGTGGGGCCGCAATATTGCCGATGAGTACTACTTCCCGGCTGCTTATCAGGGTGGCAACGGGCCGTTTATTCGTGCCAACGGCATGCCGAGAACCTATGGGGTCTCGCTCAACTACAACTTCTAACAGGCCACCGGCATTGTAGCGGGGCACCTCCGGCGACGCCGGGGGTGGCCCGCATTCTACGACTTGGAGTCAAACTCGCTAACGTCGCTGCCAGCGGTGGACCTGGCCGAGGCTATCCGCCGCCGGGAGCTGTCCTGCGTCGAGGTGGCCCAGGCCCATCTGGACCAGATTGAGCAGCACAATCCCGCGCTTAATGCGATGGTCACGCTGACCCCGGACCTTGGGCTTGAGCAGGCGCAGACGCTCGATCAGCGGCTGGCCCGGGGCGAGTCGATCGGGCCCCTTGGCGGTCTACCGGTGGCGCACAAAGACCTCCACCTGACCCGCGGCGTGCGCACCACGTTTGGCTCCCTCGTGTATGCCGATCACGTGCCGGACGAAAATGCCCTGATCGTCGACCGGATGCAGCAGGCCGGAGCGGTGATGCTGGGCAAGACCAATACACCGGAGTTCGGCGCCGGTTCCCACACCTTTAACGAAGTGTTTGGTGCCACCCGCAACCCCTACAATCCGAGCCGGTCCTGCGGCGGAAGCAGCGGCGGCGCCGCGGTGGCCCTGGCGGCGGGCCTGGTGAGCCTGGCGGATGGCAGCGACATGGGTGGCTCCCTGCGCAATCCGGCCGCCTGGTGCAATGTGGTGGGGCTGCGGCCCACGCCCGGCCGGGTACCCAGCTGGCCGGCGGGGGATGTGCAGACCACGTTGCCGGTGGAGGGCCCGATGGGGCGCACGGTGCAGGATGTGGCCCTGCTGCTGCAGGCCATTGCCGGGCCGGATGCCCGCTGCCCCTGGTCGGAAAAGCTTGGCGCAAACCCGATTGTCGGCGACCTTGAGCGGGACTTCGAAGGCGTGCGCATTGCCGCCAGCCCCGATTTTGGCGGTGCGCTCCCGCTGGTTCCGGATATGCCGCGGTTTGTGGAAAACGCGGCCTCCGTTTTTTCCGACGCCGGTGCCACCGTTGAGGTGGATCTACCCGATCTGAGTGGGGTGGACGAGACCTTTCGCACCCTGCGGGCGGCGCTGTATGCCAACCTGCTGGGGCCGGATCTGGATCGCAAAAAGGATCAGTACAAATCATCCCTGGTCTGGAACGTGAAGCAGGGTCTCATGCTCAGCAAGGCGCAGATTGCGGCCGCCGGCCAGATCCAGCTCGATATCCGGCATCGGTTTGACCAGTTTTTTGAGTGGTACGACTTCCTGCTCCTGCCGGTGACCCAGGTACATCCGTTTCCGGTGGAGGACGAGTACCCCACGGAGATCGCCGGCGAAACCCTCTCGACCTATCTCGACTGGATGAGATCGTGCTACTACGTCACCGTTCCCGGTCATCCCGCCATCTCGGTACCGGCCGGATTTACTGCTGACAATCTCCCGGTGGGGGTTCAGATTGTGGGCCGCTGGGGTGATGATTTTGGCGTGCTGCAGGCGGCCTATGCGCTGCAGGAGGCTACCGGCTACTGGCGCCAGGGGCCTCCGCTGGCGGCCGGGTCTCCCGAAGAGAAGGACGCGTGACCTGCCGCCGCCAATGTTGGCCTGCCGCCGCCGTGACGCTGCTTGCGGCCTGTACAAACCCGGCGCCCGCACCGGCCCCCGCTGCTCAGGTAGTGCTCCACGGCGGCGTTGTCCACACGGTTAACGCCCGGCAACCGCGGGCCCAGGCGTTGGTGATCCGGGGGACACGGCTTGCCTACGTCGGCGACGACGAAAGCGCGCTGGCGCTTGCCCGGGACGGCGATCAGGTGGTCGATCTCGACGGCAAGACCGTGATCCCGGGTCTGATTGACGGTCACCTGCATCCGGTGCGCGGGGCCCTAAAAGATCTTTATCAGTGCAATTTCCCTTTCGACGCCACGCCCGAAGCGGTGCGCGCGGCGGTTGCGGCGTGCGTGGCGGCGCAGCCGCAAGCCGAGTGGATCATCGGCGGCCAGTGGGCCAGCGGATTTTTCGAAGACCACGCGCTGGCATCTCCCCGACGCTGGCTGGACGCGGTTTCCGGCGACAAGGCCGTGGTGCTGTCCGACGACAGCCTGCACAACCTGTGGGTTAACAGCCGCGCGCTGGAGCTGGCGGGATTTAACCGCGACACGCCGGATCCGCCGGGCGGTGCGCTGCTGCGGGAGCCGGACGGCAGCCCCAACGGCGTGCTGCTGGAGACCGCAGCCAAGGCCATGCACGCGGCCCGGCCGGAATACCTGCCCGCGCAGATCGAGGCCGCGGTGCGGGCCTTCCAGGCCGAAGCTCATCGCTTCGGCCTTACCGGCATCAAGGGGGCTTCCACCTATCCATCGGAGTCAGCGGCGCTGCGGGCGGTGGATCAGGCGGAGGGACTCGCGCTGCACGTGGCCACCAGCCTGCGGGCCCTGGATGGCCGCCGGGACCGGCCGCTCGACTACGATGAACTGGAGACCCGGCGGGATCGCTACGCCAGCGACCACGTGGACACCCGCTTCGTGAAACTGTTTCTCGACGGTGTGCCCACGCCGGCGCGCACCGCAGCGATGCTCACGCCGTATCTGCCCGACGAAACCTATGGATCGGGATTTGACGGCGGTCCGCTGCTGATCAATCCCCGGATCCTGGCAGCCGACGTGACGGAGCTGGATCGGCGCGGCTTCACCGTCAAAATGCACGCGGCGGGCGACCGCTCGGTGCGGATTGCGCTGGACGCCATCGCGGCGGCCCGGGAGGCCAACGGCCCCAGCGGTCTGCGCCATGAGCTGGCCCACGCCGGCTACGTGAGTGAGGCGGACATGAGCCGCTTCAAGGCGCTCAACGCCGTTGCTGATCTTTCGCCGATTCTCTGGTTTCCCTCGCCGATCATGGAGGCGATATACCAGGCGGTGGGCCGGGAGCGGGGCCAATACTACTTTCCCGTGCGGGACTATCTGGACCTGGACGCCGGACTGCTGGCCGGTTCCGACTGGCCGGCGGTGGCCAAAAACGCCAGCCCCTGGCTGGGTATCGAATCCCTGGTGACGCGGCGGGACCCGGTGAGCAACGCCGAACCCACGCTGTGGGCTGAGCAAGCCATCACGCTGGCCGAGGCGCTGCGTATCTACACGCTGGAAGGTGCCCGGGCGCTGCGCAAGGCGGAGGTTACCGGGTCGCTGGAGCCGGGCAAGCTGGCAGACTTTCTGGTGCTGGAAGAAGACCCTTTTGCCGTGCCGATCACCCGCGTCAGCGAGATTCGGCCGCTGGAAACCTGGTTTGCCGGCCGCCGGGTTTTTCAACGCGAGGACTGAGCTTCAGCGGGCAAACACCGGCGGGCGCCGGGTTTCAAACGGCAGCGCTTGCTCCAGCTGGCCGCTCACCGCCAGCACCCGCGCGTCGTGCCCCAGCGCCGCGCTCAGCATGACCGCCACCGGCAGGCCCTCGGCGCTGAGGCTCACGGGCAGGGAAGCCGCCGGCAGGCCGGTGAGATTCTGCAGCGGCGTATAGGCGGACCAGGTGCGGAACCGGTCTACGAAGCTGTCCACATCGTCGTCCGCCTGTTCGTTAATCACCCCCAGCCGGGGCGGGGGGGCGACGGTGACGGGGCTCAGGATCAGATCATAGCGCTGGAAAAATGCGGCCAGGCTCGCGCCTACGGATTGAATGTGGTTCCACGCGGCGATGTAATCCGCCGCGCTGATTCGTTCGCCGCTTGCCACAAAAGCCAGCGACAGGCGCTCCAGCGTTTCACCGTTGAGGGGCCGGCTGACCGCTTTGGCCAGATCCTTCATGCCGCGGGAAAACTCCGAAAGCATCAGCGTGGTCTGGGCTTCGTTCAGGGCGTCAAAATCCACCCCCGGGGAAGCAGGCTCAACGGTGTGTTTCAGGTCCTCGAGGGTGCCCGCCACCCGGCGCAGGGCGGCGGCTACGTCGTTGTGCACCGCCAGCGGCGGTTCGTCCGTGACCAACGCAATGCGCAGCCGGCCCGGTCCGCGCTTTACCGCGTCCAGGTACCCCCCCACCGGCTCCGGCGACACAAACGGCAGGCCCGGGGCGTAGCCCGCGGTGAGGTCCAGTACCGCCGCGCTGTCCCGCACGCTTCGCGACACCACGTGGGATACGGACATCATGCTCGGGCCAACCCGCCGCGGCGTGAGCGCTCGGGTGGGTTTGTGACCGAATACGCCGCAGGCGGCAGCCGGCACTCGGATGGAGCCGCCGCCGTCGGTAGCGTGGGCGATCGGCACAATCCCTGCTGCCACCGCGGCGGCGGAACCGCCGCTGGAGCCGCCGGTGCTGTGATCCAGATTCCAGGGATTGCGGCAGGGACCGAACAGATAAGGCTCCGTAGTCAGCGCCATGCCGAATTCCGGCGTGTTGGTTTTGCCAAACGGCACAAAGCCGGCCTTTTTGTAGCGGCTGGCCAAGATGTCGTCCTGCGCGGCTTTGATACCCGCGAGGATGCGCGACCCCCCGGTGGTGACCGTGCCGGCGAGCTGGATGCCCAGATCTTTCAGCAGCAGGGGAACGCCGGCAAAAGGCCCGTCGCCCAGCTGGCCGGTGCGGATCAGCTGCCGGGCGAGCTCGTCATGCCGCTGGGTGACGGCGTTGATCTCCGGATTGAGCTGATCCACCCGCCGGAGGGCTTCGTTCAGCAGCTCCAGCGCCGAGACCTCTCCCGAGCGAACCCGCGCCGCCAGCTCGGTGCCGTCGGCGCCGCTGTAGAGCGCCGCAAGATCCGTAGACCTAGCCTTGGCCCGCCCTGTGGCAGCCGCCGCAGCGGCGCCGCAGGCAGCGCCGACAAAGGTTCTTCGCGTAAGTACTGCCACTTTATCTCCGCGTTAGTCCTCGAAGCTCTACCGGCCTGATCGGTGCTCATGCCGTCCGTCACCGCAACTCAAGGTTTTGCCGGCCGTTGAAGCCGGCGCACTGAGCGCTTTGGTTCGGCAGCGGTTCGAGTTTATCACCCGCATACCGTTGCCTGGTCCTTTATCATGAGTGGTTAAACTATGGTTCAACAACCTGGGTTTGCGCGTGTTCTGTATCCATTCCGTTATTGCCTGGCCGGCCGCCCGGTGGCCGCCGTCTGAACATTCGCTGCTGGCGCTCGAGGAGCGCGCTCCAGGGGCCGCGAACCGCCGTCCTGTGGGTTGGCAATCAATCGTCGTTCCTGACCTGGAAAGCCGATGAGGTATCGCCAGTCCAGAGTTCTCGGTGCATCGCTCACAGCAGCTGGCCTCACCCTTGGCGGTATGTGCGCGTGGGTGCTGATCCAGTTCAAACAGTTTGGGGCGGTAGAGATTGTGTTTGCAGGAGTCCTGCTGCTGACCCTTTTTCCCGCGCTCCTGGCCGCCGGGGTTTCCGTCTGGAGGTTCCAGCTCACGCTGGGCAAAGAGGAACTGTTGCTTGAGTCGCTGGCTTCGATGCGCGTTCCCTATCGCCGCATCGTCAATGTCGAAAAGCGCTGGCGCGGTGGACTGACCGGAGGCCATTACCTGGCCCTTGAGGTGCAGGAGCAGGGGCCGTTGGAGATTCAGCTGCCGCTTATCGGTCAGGGCAACCTTGAGGAAGCGATGAGAACTCGGGTGGAGCGGGCGCGATCCCAATCCACGGAGACTTAAGGCCGACAATCGCTCCGGTCTGGCAATCTTGCCTGCACGCCGTTTCAACAAGCCCGCTGGTAAAAGACTGCCAGGCCATGGGGAAAGCGGTATGACCGACATCAAAGAACGATCACAGATCGACTCGCTGTTCGTTGTGATCGAAAAATCCATCCTGATTCTGATTGTGCTGCTGACCCTCGGCGCGGTGTTGATCGAACTCGGCGTGGTGTGGAAAAACCAGACCATTCAGATCGCCGATATCCTCCTGCTGTTTCTCTACACCGAGGTGTTGTCGATGGTGGGGGTGTTTTACCGCAGTCGCGTGATCCCGGTGCTTTATCCCATCTTCATCGCCATCACGGCGCTGTCGCGGCTGATTGTGTTGCAGAGCAAAGACATGGCGCCGGAGACCATTTTGTTCGAAGCCTCCGCCATCCTGGTGCTGGCGCTCGCAGCCTGCGCTCTGCGCTTTATGCCCGGCGGGGCGGACACCGAGGCTCATTGATCGGGCCTGGGCGCAGAGCTGTCGTCGTTCGAGCTCAGCTGGCGTCGCTCTTGGGTGTCTATACTGGTCGGAGAGCAATCGGCCAGCGGCGGAACGCCCATGATGAATCCAGCATCTACAGTTTTGCTTTTGGGCATCCTGGCGATGTCCAGCGCTCCGGGACCCGCAAACGGCCGCATGGTCGAGGAAGTTTCGATTCCTGATCCCACCGCGCTGCAGGCGGCGGCAACGGCGACGGGTGCCGAAACTCTGTGGTCCAATACCATCGGTGATATCAATACGGTGGACGCACACGCTGAGGTGCGGGTCATCGAGGTGGCCAGCGGTACGGGAGAGCGAGTGCGGGGTGTGGCGATTGCGCTCCGCCATGCCGCGGCGGAGGACCACGTCTACGTGCCCGCGGCGCTAATCGCCCAAGTCCGACAGGAACTGCAGCATCTGGAATTCACAAAGCAGTTCGACCGGGAATGCGAGACTCGATGCACCCACGGCATTGCGCGCTGCCGACCGTCCCAGTCAGAACCGCAGGCCTTCTGCCCCGCGCGCTACAGAACCGGGGGGCCAGACCGCGGTTTTCTGCTTTCCACGCCTCGTAACGCCTTCAGCTTCCCCGGCGAAGAGGCTTCCCGGCTGGACGCGCTGCTGGCCGATGCCGCGGAAATACTCAATGAGTTGACGGAATGATACGCGGTGATTTTTCTGTGCGACTGAGAGGTCCGTAACAACATGGTTGGACGGTTCATTCGTAAAACACTACTGGTGACGTTCGTCGCCCTGCTGGTGCTTTATTGCGTACTCCTGGTTGCTAATTCGCGAGACAATCTGCCCATGGCCACCCAGGACCTAGACCCGCTCCGGCACAAGACGGTCATGCTGTTTGGCGCGACCGGCACCATTGGCGAGGGATTGTTGCTGGCTGCGCTGCAGGACCCTCAGGTGAGTCAGCTCCACGTGGTGACGAGGCGGATGACGCCCACTATTGAGCAGGGTGCAACCGACGGAAAACTCAAGGTCACCATTCACAAGGACTACCTCGACTACGCCGCTATTGCGGGGCTGCTGACGGAAACCGACGCGGTGTATTGGGCGATTGGCCTGAGCGCGGTCGGTCTTGAAGAGGCGAAGTACCGGGAAATCCACCGGGACTACCCCATGAGATTCATGTCCGAGTGGCTGCGTGCGGGAGGCAGCCGGCAGCGCAGTTTCCACTACGTCAGTGGTGCTGGCGCCAAAAGCGGTTCGCGCATGATGTGGGCGCGGGAGAAGGCGCTCGCGGAAAGGGATCTCGCTGCGCTCGCCAGCGGCACGGACGTACGGGTGCTCTCCTATCGCCCGTCGATCATCAGGCCCACGGAGACCGAGCGGCACCTGGGACATCGTCTGCTTTACGCGCTCTTTGCCCCGATTGGCTTGGCTGTCGACGCGCAGGCGATCGGTCAGGCCATGCTGGAAGTGAGTGCCCGGGGCGAGCAATATCCGAGCGGGACCATCTTGGAAAACGCCGACATTCGGGCGCTGGGCGCTGCGTACGCGCAGCGTCTCAGTGGCAAGGGGGAATGATGCGTTCCCTACGGCGCGTAGCCGACCCAACCGCGCCAGGTGAAGGCTGAATAGAACTCGGAGACATCCGTCAGACCCGCTTCGCGCAGGAGTCGAAAATCGACGCTTGGGTCGAGCACCGGAAGATCCTCCGCGATAGAGGCTCGGCCTTGCTCCGCCAGCTCGGGGTCTGCGCCGCCAGCGATTGCGAATTCGCGGTGTCGGATGAGCAGCGGATCGCGAATCTCCGGATCTTCCGAAAAGCTGCAGTGGACAGCGACGAACGGTGCTCCGGGTTTCAGCCGGAGCACAATTTCTGCAATGGTGGACTTGCGGGCTTCGGCGTCCAGGAAATGAAGAGTAAGCAGACTGGTCGCGGCGTCAAAGGGCCCTTCCGGCGCGTCGTCGATAAAGCCGTGATGAAACGCTACGCGCTCGTTCAGCGATCCGATGCGTTGCACCGCTTCTTCCAGCATGGGTTTGGCCGGCTCAACGCCTGTGAAGGACCAACCCGGGTTGAAGCTGGCAAAGGTCTGAAGCTCCAGCCCGCCGCCGGCGCCGTGCACAAGGACGTGCGCATCGGGAGACGTACGCAGACCAATCAGCACGCTCGTCATGCGCTGAACATCGGCGTAGCCGGGCATAAACTGCGCCGGGCCTTCGGCATACCGCTCGGCATGCTCGGGGTCGTTAAACAACTCAACAAACGGGCTTGTGTCTTCGGACATGGAATCTTGCTGATTGGCTGAGGCTGGATGGTGCCGGGGGAGGGACTCGAACCCTCACGAGTTGCCTCGCCGGATTTTGAATCCGGTGCGTCTACCAATTCCGCCACCCCGGCCGGGGGCGCTCAGTATAGGGCCTTTAAGCCGGCGATCAACCTGCGGTGCTGCGACGGGCCGCGGTCGGAAACCGCGGCCCCGCTTTGGCGCTGAATTGGGCGTCAGCCCCCTTCGAAGCCGTTGGCAAAAATCCGGTCGCCGCCGCCCTCAACCGTTTCGAACAGGCACCAGCTGTCCAGCGTGCCGCCGTCCGGCGCGAACGTATCGGTGATGGTGAGGGTCCAGTTGCCGGAGAAGTCTTCGCCGTTGAAGCCGGACAGCATCTGCACCGGGGTCTTGGAACCGCTGATCGCCGGATTGTTGTCACATTGATCATTGGCGGCTGCCGTCCCGGCATCGTCGAGCGAAACCGAAATATCGGCGCCGTTGCATTGGCCCCCACTTGGGTTGTCCAGCAGCGTAATACTGGTGCCCGTGGTGTCGTGCCGCAGGGAAATGATCAGGTCGCCGACGAAGCTATGGGTGATGTCCAGCGTGACGTTCAGATCGGTCAGGGTGCCCCCGTCGGCAACCGCCAGCGTGTCCGTGATGGTGCCGTCTTCGGGAATCACGGTACCGGGCGAACGGCAGTTGAGGTTGGCGCCGTCGCCGGTAATGTTGACGACTACCTGGGCGTTGTCGCACTGGCTGGGGTTACCGTCGTCGCAGACCTGGTAAACGAAGCTGTCGGTGGTCGCGGCAAGTCCGCTGTGGGTGTACTGGAAGGTGCCGTTAGCGTTGAGCGTCACCGTGCCGCCCGCAGGCGGCGTCACCGGGTTTGTGGACACCGTCAGGTTGTCTCCGTCGGGGTCGGTGTCATTGGCGAGCACGGAGTTCTGTCCGGAATCAAGCTGCATGACCGTGCCGCCCCGCGCGACGCTGGCGACGTCGTTCACGGCCGCCGGGGGCTGGTTACCGCCGGTGAGGAGTCCGGAAATAGAGAATGCGCCCCGACCCAGAGTCCCGACCACCAGCTTGTCTCCGGCCGGGTCGTAGTCCACCTCGTAGGCCGGCGCGTTCGGCAGGCGGCTGCCGACCTGACTCCAAGTGGAAAAGTTATCCGAGGCCCGGGCCAGGTACACCCCGCGCGTGGCGCTCACCGCAATGGCATCGCCTGCGCCGTTGGACATATAGACGATCCCGCGCAGCTCACCGTAATCGAAGGTCCCCAGATTTCCGGTCACGTCATTGAAGCTGGCGCCGGTGTCGTCCGTGCGCTCCACGCGATCAATTTCCAGCGCAAAGGCGTGGCTGGAATCTTCAGGATCCAGGGCAACGCCCCGCATGTCGTTCTGCACGCTATAGACCAGGGTCGGCGCGGCGCCGGCCGTGGTGGCCACGTACAGCCCGTCGAAGTTTGTGACCCAGATAATATTCTCGTTATCCTGCGCGCCGAACTTGATACCGCCGGAAATTGTGAAGATACCCGGACCCAGTTCCGACAGCGTGTTGCCCCGGTCGGCCGATTCATAGAGCGCGCTGCTGGACCCGATCAGCAGGCGCATCGGATTAACGGCATTTACTTCTATCGGGGTGATGAATTGACCGTCAATCTCGCCATCCCAGTTGTTGCCGGCCCGGGCACCGTCCACGAACGTGAGGGTCGGGAACTCGTTTTCCTGGAACACGCCGGCCTCGTTGAAGGTCTGGCGCTGGAGACCTCCCAGGTTCTGGGCGGAAGAATAGCTGTCGGAAAACTGATCCGGCCCCAGGGTGCGCACGCCAACGGCGGTATCGCCGCCGTCACCCTGATTCAGGGTATTCCATCCTGCAACGCCGGAGAGGATCTGCCGAGAGGACCCCGTATCCTGGTTGCCGCTGAAAATTGTGCCGGCCACGGGGTCCAGAGACACGTTGTGGATCTCCGTAACCTCGATGGTGCCGTTGAGGCTGAACCAGTCGCCGGTGTTGTCGCGCGGGCTGGTGCGCCGGTAAACCCCACCGTCGTCCACCTCGATGATGTCGCCCGCTGCGTCAAAGGCCATGGCCCGGGAGTCGGCGTGGGGTGAGGAATTGCTAGTGGTCCCCGCATGGGTGATGGGTGACCAGCGCGTCGCCGCGGGGGCCGACGCATCACCGCGAAACAGCCGGCCGCTGAAGTTGCGCCCGCCGATGGAATTGGGCAGCGGACCCGGCTGGCGGTCGCCGCCAACGTAAACCACGTTGTCGTCCACCGGGTCAGCAACAATCGAGTTGTGAAGACCGCCCTGGCCGCCGGGGTGGATGCCCTGGAGATCGCCGTCTTCAAGGGTTTCCGGAATCCCCATCGCGGTCCAGGTGCCGCCGCCGTCATCTGACCGGAACACGTCGGCCAGCTGGCCGCCCGGCGTGATGGAGACAAATACGTTGTCGGCCTGGCCGATGGCGATCTCGAAGTGACCGGTACCCAGCGCGTCCATCGCCGCGTCGCTGACCTTGGTCCAGCTCGCTCCGGTATCGGTGCTTCGATACACCCCGTCGCCGGTGCCGCAGTTGCCGCCAAAGGTGTTGATGTCGACGTACAGCTCGCTGGGATCATTCGGGTTCTGTCCCAGGGCGGTAGCGGCGCCGGAGGGCAGACCGTTATTCACGTTGACGAAACTGGCGCCTGTGTCGATGCTGCGGTGGACGCCCCGGTTGCAGTCGTTGGGGTCGTTGGCGTTGCTGGTCACCACAATGATGTTTCCGCGGGGTGCCACGCCGGTGATGTTCAGTCCCGCGGTGCCGCCGTCGATGGGATTCCAGGTTGCGC
Organism: Pseudomonadota bacterium; assembly: GCA_039195135.1. Taxonomy (GTDB): domain Bacteria; phylum Pseudomonadota; class Gammaproteobacteria; order Xanthomonadales; family SZUA-38; genus JANQOZ01. The sequence continues at coordinate 19,196 of JBCCVP010000056.1, forward strand.
CGCCGTCTGTGGTGCGCAGCAGACCGATGCGCCGGCCTCCGACATTGGCGAAGCTCGAGAAACGTCCGCTGCCGGCCACGAGGGTGTTGTTTGTGTTATCGGTCGGGTCAAAGGCCAGGGCACCGATCGATGTCGACGGCAGGTTGGGCGTCTGGTTGACCCAGGAGGGAAAGTTCGCCCGGGCCGAGTCCGTGCGCCAGATGCCGCCGTTGACCGCGCCGACGAAAAGGATGTCAGGATTGGTGGGGTGCGGCGCCACGGCGTGAATGGCGCCCGACACCTCACCGTTGTTGATCGAACTGCCCTCAACCTGGCCATTGTTGATCGGCGCCGGCCCTTCAGCCACCCATTCGGGCTGGGCGGTAGCGGCCGTTGCCGCCGCGGCGAGGGCAAGCGCCAGCTTGCCAAACGTCTGAACCCGCGTGCGGGCCTGGGTAACCACCGATCGATGCCACTGCCGTGTTTGCGTTGGCTGCATGACTTATCCCCTTTATCCCCTCGTTGTTTTTTCTAACCGCCGGACTACCTGCGAACGCGCCTGCTAGGGCGGATACGGACCGCGGTAGGCGGTGTCGCGTATTTCGGCAGTCCAGACTTCGAGCCCGGTAGCCAGGTCAATGCCCCGCAGCAATCTTGGCAGGGCGGCGATGGTGCCTTCTTCGGTCCGATAGGAAACCGGATTGGTGGTGTAGAGCAGCATGCCGTCGACAACAACGAAGGGCGAAAAGGACACCCGGCTGCGGGTCGATCCCACCAGCGCGCCGTCGCGGGAGTAGACCAGCCAGCGGTACCGCGGCGGGCCCGGCGCAGCGTCGTGCTCGCTGACCAGCACATGCTGACCGTCGCTGGAGATGAACTGGCGTCCTTCCTGCTCCTTCAGGAACCTGCCTTCGATCGGCGAGCGGCCGGCTCGCTTGGGCACCGCGGCGGCGTCGACCGCTTCGAACTGCGCGCTGGCCAGATCAACCGAGAGGCCGCCGGAAGTTCGTTTCGGGTCGGGGCGGTTGGCGCTCATCATGCCCTGGACCACCCGCTTCGAATGGTCCCAGCCGAGCGTGAGTTTCTGGCCCTCACCTCGCAGCCCCAGATTGAATCGGGTGCCCAGCCCGTCGTCCACCGCGGCGCGCACGCCGGCGGGCAGGGGCAGCGAGCTCTTTTCTGAAACTCGGCCGTCGGTAATCTCGAGGATCGCCAGTTCCAGCATGCCGTCGGCCACCGCGTCCACCTGCCCCAGCAGCTGGCCCTGGCGCGCAAGTAGGGGCTTGTCCGCCGCCGTGCTGTGCCACAAAACCTGGCCGTCGGTGATGGAAAGGGCGTCGATGCCGCCGCCGGGATGCATGGTCAGAACCATCCCGGAGTCAGGGGCCGCCAGTATGCCGGGCCTGAGCTCGGTGGCGGCATGGGCCGTGGAAATCAGCATCAGAATTCCAGCCAGGGGCAAAACGGGTCTGATCGAAGGTGACATGACACACATCCTTTGCGCGCCTTGCCGGCGTCGCCGTGAAGGTCTGAGTGGCCTCAATCTAGCACGGCTGAGGAAACAACCATGATGCGCGCCGGCGGAACACCGGCAAAGCGGACAAAAAGCAAATAAAAACAGGATTTTATGTGGTTTTTTTGGGGTTTTGAGCGGCGCTGAGCGCCTGCCGGGATCAGTTGGTGCGCTGCGCCTGCGCTGCGGCTGAGGACAGAAAGGTATCGAGCAGAGTTCGCAGGGTAGTTCGGAGCTGAACCGCTTTTGCCGGCGCAAAACGACCCGATGACTCATCCATATAGGCACGCTGGGCAATTTCCAATTGCAGTGCGTGGATTGACTCCTGCGGCCGGCCGTAATGGCGGGTGATAAAGCCACCCTTAAACCGCCCGTTGTGGATGCTGGAATACCCGCTGGCCTGGGCCGCCGCGAACACCGCGTGGGAAACTGGCGTCGCGCAGCTCATGCCATCGTTGCTGCCGAGGTTCAGGGTAGGCAGACGCCCTGGGAAAAGGCGCGGTACCTCGCTGGCGATGGAGTGGGCGTCCCAGAGCAGGGCGTAGCCATATTGGTCTTTGAGCTGGGCGAGCGTCTGCCGCAGCTGATCGTGATAAGGCTGCCAAAAGGTCCTGACCCGGCGCCGGGTCTCTTCTGCATCCGGCGGACCCCGCCGATACAGCGCCTGGCCACCAAAGGTCTCGCTAGGGCAGAGACCCGTTGAGGTCTGGCCCGGATACAGGGCCGCATCGTCGGGCGACCGGTTCAGATCAATCACATAACGCGAATGGGTGGCCGCAAGGACACTCGCCGACAGGTCGTCGACAAAATTGTAAAGCCGAGCGACGTGCCAGTCCGTATCCTTAAGCGTCATACCCGCTTCGGTCAGGTCATCGCGCAGGGCCGGCGGAAGCTGCCGCCCGTCATGCGGCACGCTGATCAGCAGCGGCGACGTTCCCGCGGTGAAACGAAAGACCTCAGGCACTGAGCTGGCTGGGCAGCACCGGTCGGGCCTGGGGACAGAAGCGACCGGCCCGGACCCACTCTGAGACCCGCCGGATGTCCGGCGCCAGGGTGCGGTCAGCCTCGTAGGCGGGCGAGATGCGGCGCAGATCCTGGATGATCGATTCCAACACGCCTGAGCTTTTTTCCGGCCTGCGAAACTCGATGCCCTGCGCCGCTGCGAGTAGCTCGATGGCTACGATGTTGTCGACGTTGTCCGCCATGGCATGCAGTCGACGCCCGGCATAGGTGGCCATGCTCACGTGATCTTCCTGGTTGGCGGAGGTTGGCAGGCTGTCGACGCTCGCCGGATGGGCTTTCGACTTGTTTTCTGACGCCAGCGCGGCCGCCGTCACCTGGGCGATCATAAAGCCGCTGTTCAGCCCGCCGTCGGCGACTAGAAACGGCGGCAGGCCGCTCAGGTGGGAATCGATCAGCAGCGCAATGCGCCGCTCCGACAGCGCGCCGATCTCCGCGATGGCCAGGGCCAGGTAGTCCGCTGCCAGAGCCACCGGCTCGGCGTGGAAATTGCCGCCGGACAGCACCGCGGCGTCGTCGGCAAACACCAGGGGATTGTCCGTCACCGCGTTGGCTTCTGTCTCCAGCACCGAACTCACATGATGCAGCACGTCCAGGCAGGCGCCCATCACCTGCGGCTGGCAGCGGATGGAATAGGGGTCCTGTACCCGCTTGCAGCTCACATGCCCGGCGCGGATTTCGCTGCCGGCCATCAGGTCTCGCAGCACGCCGGCCACCGCTGCCTGGCCGCGATGGCCGCGAACCTGCTGAATGCGTGGGTCAAACGGCGTGTCGCTGCCGCGCACCGCGTCGGAGGCCAGCGCGCCGGCTACCAGGGCCGCGGCGGTGAGATTCTCTGCCCGAAACACCCCGGCCAGCGCCAGGGCGGTGGAAACCTGGGTGCCGTTGAGCAGCGCCAGGCCTTCCTTGGGTGCCAGGCGCAGCGGCGGTATGCCCGCCTGCGTCAGCGCCTGGGACGCCGGGATTACCTCGCCGTGGTGGCGCACCTCACCGTGGCCCAGCAGCGCCCCGGCGAGGTGGGCCAGCGGCGCCAGGTCGCCGGAGGCGCCCACCGAACCCCGGGACGGGATCCGCGGATACAGGTTGTGGTTGATCAGATCGCACAGCCGGTCCACTACCTCCAGGCGGACACCGGAATATCCCTGGGCCAGCGCTGTCACCTTCATCAGCAAAACCAGTCGCACCACCTCGTCGGGCAGGTCCGCGCCGACGCCAACGGCGTGGGACCGCACCAGATTTTCCTGCAGCTGGCCCAACTCATCGTCACTGATGCGTACCGAAGCCAGCTGACCAAAGCCGGTGTTGACCCCGTAGACCGCCGCCCCGTCCTTCGCAACCTGGTTGATCAGGGCCTCCGACTGCGTCACCTTGCTCCGCGCCTGGTCGCCCAGGGAAACGGTAACCGGCGACTCCCAGGCCTCCCGCAGCTGGGCCAGCGTCAGCGGCTTCTGGTCGATCAGCAGCTTCATGGAGCGGCGGGCGCGTTGATCATCGGAAGCTTCAGCTCGTGCTCCCGGGCGCAGGTGATGGCTTCGGCGTAGCCGGCATCCGCGTGACGCATCACGCCGCTGGCGGGATCGTTCCAGAGCACCCGGGCGATTCTGGCGTCCGCCGCCTCGCTGCCGTCGCAGCAGATCACGAGGCCCGCATGCTGGGAGTAACCCATGCCCACGCCGCCGCCATGATGCAGGGACACCCAGGTGGCGCCGCCGGCGGTGCTCAGCAGCGCGTTTAGCAGCGCCCAGTCGGAGACTGCGTCGCTGCCGTCACGCATGGCTTCGGTCTCCCGGTTGGGGCTCGCGACTGAGCCCGAGTCGAGATGATCCCGGCCGATCACCACCGGCGCTTTCAGCTCGCCGGTGCGCACCATCTCGTTAAACGCCAACCCGAGCCGGTCCCGCTGGCCGAGACCCACCCAGCAGATGCGCGCCGGCAGCCCCTGAAACTGGATCCGCTCCCGGGCCTGGTCCAGCCAGTTGTGCAGGTGCGGGTCGTCGGGGATGAGTTCCTTCACCTTGGCGTCGGTGCGGAAGATATCTTGCGGGTCGCCGGACAGTGCGGCCCAGCGGAAAGGGCCGATGCCACGGCAGAACAGCGGCCGCACGTAGGCCGGCACAAAACCGGGAAAATCAAACGCGTCGGCAACGCCCTGGTCTTTGGCAACCTGGCGGATGTTATTGCCGTAGTCGAAGGTGGGCACCCCCTGGCGCTGAAACTCGAGCATCGCTTTGACGTGCGCCGCCATCGACGCGCTGGCGGCGGCGGCCACCGTCGCCGGGTCCGCCTCCCGCTCGGCCAACCAGCGCTCGATGCTCCAGCCCGCGGGAAGATACCCGTTGGCGGGATCGTGCGCGGAGGTCTGATCGGTCACCGCGTCCGGCCGGATACCCCGGCGAAGTATCTCCGGCAGCACCTCCGCTGCGTTGCCTCGCAGGCCGACGGAAACGGCGCGGCCGTCCTGGTGCGCGTCTTCGATGATCTGCAGCGCGTCTTCCAGCGAGTCGGCGCGCTGGTCCAGGTAGCCGGTGGCCAGCCGCATCTGGATGCGGTCGGGCTGGCACTCAATCGCCAGCATGGAGGCGCCGGCCATGGTGGCGGCCAGCGGCTGGGCGCCACCCATGCCGCCCAGACCGGCGGTCAGAATCCAGCGGCCGCGGAGGTCACCGCCGTAGTGCTGGCGCCCCATTTCCGCAAACGTCTCATAGGTGCCCTGTACGATGCCCTGGCTGCCGATATAGATCCACGAGCCGGCGGTCATCTGGCCGTACATCATGAGGCCGCGGCGATCGAGTTCCCGAAAGTGCTCCCAGTTGGCCCAGGCGGGCACCAGGTTTGAGTTGGCGATGAGTACCCGGGGGGCGTCCGGGTGCGTGCGGAAGATGCCGACGGGTTTGCCGGACTGAATCAGCAGCGTTTCGTCATCCCCCAGCGTCTCAAGACAGGCAACGATGGCGTCGAAGCAGGCCCAGTTCCGCGCTGCTTTGCCGATGCCGCCGTACACCACCAGGTCCTCCGGGCGCTCCGCCACCGCGGCATCGAGGTTGTTCATGAGCATGCGCAGCGGTGCTTCGGTGAGCCAGCTGCGGCAGGTCCGTTCGGTGCCCCTAGGGGCTTTGATCTGGCGACTCATCGGCGCAGTTTCTCCAGCTGAATGACCTCTTCTCCGGAGGCCTCCGGTGTCCCCGGCGGTGTATAGCGGCCGGTCAGCTCATAGCGGCTGCCCGGATGATGCAGGCGGGAAAAAGTGACAGGACGGCCGTCAGCCCAGGTGCGCCGGATGATCACCAGAGCCGCTTCGTTGTCCTTCATCTGCAGGCGTCGCCGCACCGCGGCGTTGGGCAGGCTCGCGCGTACGGACTGCTCCGCCTCCTGCAGTGGCGCAACGCCCGTTAGGTACGCGCTGGGCGTGATGCGCGTGAAGTCCTGAGCCAGGCATTGCGGCGCAAAGCTTGCCAGCACGTGTCGGTCTTCGATCTGAATCGGGGTACCGTTTTCCTCGTGCACCAGCAGCAGGTGAAACACGTCCGTGCCCTGGTCCACGTGAAGCGCTTTGGCCACTTCCCCCCGCGCGTGTTGGCGTGACTGGCGCAGCACGCGGGCCGAATGCACACGGCCCCGGTGCGCAATTTCGGCGGCGATATCCCGCACCTCAAGCACGTCGGAACGTGCCTTGCGGTCCGCCACGTAGGTGCCGCTGCCCGCCACCCGCTCCACGTACCCTTCGCTGGTGAGCTCCCGCAGGGCCCGGTTGGCGGTCATGCGGCTTACGCTCATGGACGTGACCAGGTCATTTTCCGAGGGCACCCGATCCGCCGGTTTCAGATCCCCGGAGGAGATGCGATCGATGATGTGGTCTTTGAGCTGCTGGTAGCGCGGTCTTTTCATGGGCTCCACTTGATCGTATGCACCGCTGCCGCATATTCGGCGCGGGCGTGGGGGGCGATCCGGTGCTGGCCGTCGCGTACCTGCCAGGTGCCCCCGGACATCACCCGGTCTACGGGCAGGGGATAACCGGAAAACACCAGCGCATCCAGGCAGGTGTCCGTGTCGTGGCCAATCAGCATGGAGTTGTTCGGATCGAGCACCACCAGATCCGCCGGCGCCCCGACGGCGATACCGGCGGGCCCGGACCCGGCGGCAACGCCGCCGCCGTCCACGGCACGTTCATAGAGCGCCTGTCCCACGTGTCGCTGCCGGCCGAACACCACGTTGCGTTCCTGCTGCTGGAGCCGCTGGCCGTATTCCAGCCAGCGCAGCTCCTCAAACGGGTTGATGGAGACATGGCTGTCGGACCCGATGGCCAGCCGACCGCCGGCCTCCAGATACTCCGGCAGCCGAAACAGGCCGTCGCCGAGATTGGCTTCCGTGGTGGGGCACAGCACCACCGCGGCGCCGGAGGCGGCGACACTTTCCACTTCCTCGTCGTCGAGGTGCGTGGCGTGCACCAGGCTCCACCGGTGGTTGACCGCAAAGTGGTCACAGAGCCACTGCGCGGGACGCAGGCCGGAGGCCGCAACGCACTGCTCCACCTCCCGGCGCTGTTCCGCCACGTGGATATGCATGGGGATTTCCGACTGCTCCACCACCGCCACAATTTTCTCGAGCGACGCCGGGGCCACCGCCCGGAGACTGTGGGCGCCGATGCCGACGCTCACCCGACCGCTGGCGGCCACGCGCTGCTGGTGTTCCAGAAAGTCTTCGATCGTCAGGTGGAACTGTGCCTGCCGCGGCTCGGGCTGCTCCTCGGCGAAGCCGGCGCGCTCGTAGTGGACGGGAACGTAGGTCAGCCGGATGCCGCTGTCGTCGGCGGCCGCCGCCAGCGCGTCGAACATGGTGTCCGCGGTGGCCGGGCCATTGCGGCTCGCCGGGTTCCGATGCAGGTAGTGAAACTCCACCACCGACGTGTAGCCGGCGGCGAGCATCTCGCAGTAAACCTGCCGGGCAAAAGCCGTCAGCGCCGCGGGGCCGGTTTGCCCGGCGAGGGCGTACATGCGCTCCCGCCAGGTCCAGAAGCTGTCGCGCCCCTCCGGCGACCGCTGCTCCGTGTGGCCGGCGAGGGCGCGTTGAAACGCATGGCTGTGGGCGTTGCACACACCGGGAATGACCCAGGAGATTTTTTCGTCTTGGGGTTCCGCCGCTGCGTCGCAGACCACCTCGCTGAACCGCCCATCCTTGACGCACAGCCGCACCTGATGGGCCCATCCATCCGGGAGCAGCGCCGACTGGGCATAGAAGTTCAAGGCTTTAGGTCATCGATGTGGTAAAGCTGTATATACAGGATAACGAAGAGCTGAATGCTGCACAACAGAGGGTTTAAAGCCCTCGCCTTTCGAGGGAAGCGCGAACGCGGCGTAGTAGCCGTCGCGCCCAAAGGTACTCTGCGCCGAGCAGCGACAGCCCCACCGCCAGCAGCAGCAGGCCAGGTCCGGGGAGCACCAGCAGCACAACGCCCAGCAGGCAGAGGAAAATGCCGCTGGCGGCAATCCATGGTCGGTTTGGCCATAAAGTGGCGAGATTTCTCAAGATTTGAACCTGTTAGCGTGGTTTGCAGGAACAGAAGCAGGAAAGATGCCAACCGTGTTCGCTTCACCGCCGTGCTATGTTGCCGCCGGCAATCGGAGGCACATTTTGGCGGACTGGGATCTTCTGCTCACCAACGCCCGCATCGCCGCGGTCGACGAGGGCGGCGGCTACGGTATTGTCGACGGGCCGGCGGAGCTGGCGGTGCGCGACGGCTGCATCGCCTGGGTGGGTCCTGCCGCCGAGCGGCCGCCGGGCCGCGCGGCGGCTGAACACAGCGTCTCGGGCAACTGGATTACGCCGGCGCTCATCGATTGTCATACCCACCTGGTGTTTGCCGGCGATCGCGCCGCGGAGTTCGAGCAGCGCCTTCGGGGCTCAAGCTATGAAGCGATCGCCCGCGGCGGCGGCGGCATCATGAGCACCGTAAAGGCTACCCGCGAGGCCTCGGTTGCCGCCCTGTTTGAGGCGGCGGAGCGCCGCGTGCTCGCCCTGGCAGGCGAAGGCGTGGGCACGGTGGAAATCAAGTCCGGCTATGGCCTCACGGTAGGGGATGAGCTCAAGATGCTGCGGGTGGCGCGCCTGCTGGGCGAACAGACGGCGCTGACCGTACGCACCACGCTGCTGGCGGCGCACGCCGTGCCGCCGGAGTATGCCGGCGATGCGGACAGCTACGTGGATCTGATCTGCGATGAGCTGCTGCCGGAGGTTGCCGCAGCGGGGCTCGCCGACGCGGTTGATGCGTACTGCGAGTCCATCGCCTTCAGCGTTGCACAGCTTCGCCGGCTGTTCACCCGCTGTCTCGAGCTCAACCTGCCGGTCAAGCTGCACGCGGACCAGCTCTCCGCTGGCGGCGGCGCCGAACTGGCGGCAGAGTTTGCCGCGCTGTCCGCGGATCATCTCGAATACACCTCAGCAACGGGCGTGGCAGCCCTGGCCCGGTCCGGCTCGGCTGCGGTGCTGCTCCCCGGGGCCTATCTGACTCTCGGCGAGACGCAGGCGCCGCCGGTGGGGGCGCTGCGCGAGGCCGGTGTGCCGATGGCGGTGGCAACGGACTGTAACCCGGGGACTTCGCCCATCTGCTCCCTGCACCTGGCGATGCTACTGGCGGCCAGGCTTTTTGGCCTGACGCCGGAGGAGTGTCTGGCCGGCACAACCCGGCAGGCCGCCAGGGCCCTGGGGCTCAGCGATCGTGGGTCGCTGGCGGTCGGGCAGCGGGCGGAC